>DASQHY010000061.1:0-36804 GCA_035631855.1 Candidatus Acidiferrales bacterium | reverse complement strand
GCGGCTGTTTTTCCTCAAAGCCTGGGCGAAGATAGCTATTTCACGACCGCGGAACTGGTCATCTACCGGCCCATCTGGCTCGACGGGCAAAGAATCGGAACCGTCTATATCCAATCGGACTTGGAAGATATTCGAGACCGTCTGCGCCGGTTTGCGGGAATTGTATCGCTGGTGGTGCTGGGCTGCCTCATCCTCGTGTACGTGATGGGCGGCTTGCTAAAAAACGCCGTTTTGAACCCGATTCAAGAGCTTTCGGCAGCCATGCAGTCGGTGGCCAGGGAGAAAAACTACAGCCTTCGCGCCGCTAAACACGCCGACGATGAACTGGGCCATCTCGCCGATGGATTCAATCACATGCTGCAGCAGATTGAACTGCGCGATGGAGACTTGCGCGAAGCCCGCGATACTCTTGAAAAACGTGTCGCAGAACGGACTCTGGAATTGAGAGAGGAAATCTCGGAGCGTCTCCGCGCTGAACAGGCCCTGAGCCAAAGTGAGGAGACCACGCGGCTTCTGCTGGACTCCACTGCCGAAGCGATCTACGGCGTGGGCCTGCAGGGCGAGTGCACCTTTGCAAACCCGTCCTGCCTGCGCATGCTCGGGTATGACGATGCAGAAGAGCTGCTCGGCAAGAACATGCACGCCCTGATTCATCACACGCGTGATGATGGGAGGCTCTATCCGGTGACGGAGTGCAGGCTGGCGGAAGCATTCCGCCTCGGACTCCGAAAACACGTGGACGACGAAGTCTTCTGGCGCCGCGATGGGAGCAGCTTTCCGGCCGAGTATTGGTCCTTCCCCATCCTCCGCGGAAAGCATGTCACCGGAGCGGTCGTAACGTTTCTGGATATTACCGACCGCCGCCAGACCGAAAAAGAGCTGGAGCAACGCACCGGTTTCCTCAACACGCTGATCGAAGTCAGCCCGCTCCCCATCGTCGTCGAAGATCTGACTCCTCGCATCGTGTTGTGTAACGAGGCGTTTGAAAAGCTCTTCGGCTTCACGATGGAGGAGGCAGCCAAGTTTTCCATAGATGCCTTGGTCTCCACGCCGGAATTGCGCGCGGAGGCGGAAGCGTTGACCGGGCAGGTGCGCTCGACAGGAACTGTCCATAAGATTGCCCGGCGGCGCCGCAAAGACGGCTCGCTGGTGGACGTCGAGATTCACGGAGTTGCCCTGCGGGCCGGCGGGAAACTGGCCGGCCAGTTCGCCCTTTATCAGGACATCACCGAGCGGAAAAAGAAGGAGAAGGAGTTACAAGAGGCCAAGGAAGCGGCGGAGTCCGCGAGCCGGGCCAAGAGCGAATTTCTGGCGAACATGAGCCACGAGATTCGAACGCCCTTGAATGCCGTGATGGGAATGACCGACCTGATTCTGGATACAGAATTGAATGCCGAGCAGCGCGATCACCTCGACCTGGTCCGATCCTCCGCCAATGCGCTGCTGGGGATTGTCAACGACATCTTGGATTTCTCGAAGATCGAGGCGCGTCACCTCGAGCTCGAGCGCATCCCCTTTGGTCTTCGCGAGACTCTCGGAGATATCTTGAAGATGCTCGCGGTTCGCGCGCAGCAGAAGAGCCTGAAATTAGGGCTGGAAATTGTCCCCGAAGCTCCCGAGAACCTGGTCGGTGACCCCGGCCGGCTGCGCCAGATCCTCGTGAATCTTATTGGGAATGGGATCAAGTTCACCGAGAGCGGGGAGGTCATCGTTCGCGTCAGGGGTCGCTCGGTCCAGGCCGGCGAAGCGGATTTGGAGTTTGCCGTATCGGATACCGGAACAGGCATCGCCAAAGAGATGCACTCCAAGATCTTCGAAGCCTTTTCTCAGGCTGACAGTTCCACAACCCGGAAGTACGGCGGCACGGGTCTCGGCCTTTCCATCACGGCCCAGTTGGTCAAGCTGATGGGCGGAGAAATCCAGCTGGAAAGCGAACTGGGGCGGGGGAGCACGTTTCGCTTTACCGTCAAATTCCAGGTGAGCGGCAAGCCGGAACTCAAGACTTCGTCTTCTTCCCCGGAAACGCCGCCAGCGAAGATTCAGGCGCGTTCCGGGAATCCGCCATCCATGGGGGTCCCAACAGGGCTCCAATTCCTTCTCGCGGAGGACAACGCAGTCAATCAGAGACTCGCCATAGGGTTGCTGGAGAAGTGCGGTAACAGAGTTGCTGTGGCGGCCAACGGCCGGGAAGTCCTGGAGGCGCTCCATCGCCAAAGTTTTGATGCTGTTTTAATGGACGTCCAAATGCCCGAAATGGGCGGGCTGGAGGCCACAAGACTGATTCGTCAAAGAGAGAAGTTTCTGGGCGGGCATATCCCCATCATTGCCATGACCGCACACGCCATGAAAGGAGACCGCGAGAAGTGTCTGGAAGCCGGAATGGATGGATACGTCTCCAAGCCGATTCGGCCGGACGCACTTTTCGGGGAGATCAAAAAACACATGAAGACTGCAAACCAAGCACAACAGTCTCCGCCGCCAGTCCAGTCGGCAGAATCGCACGATCCCGTGCTCGACACCGCGGACGTGCTCAACCGCGTCGCTGGAGATGCCGAGCTGCTTGCGGAGTTGGTGAGCGTGTTCCGCGGAGACTGTCCGCAGCAGATGCAGTTGCTCCGGGAGTCCGTCGGCGCAAGCGACGCCCATTCGGTGGAACGGACGGCCCACGCGCTGAAGGGAGCGCTGGCAAACCTCGGCGCTCTTCGCGCGCGCAAAGTGGCAGCCCAACTGGAGCAAATGGGCCGCGGCGGCGACCTCCAAGGGGCAGCGGAAGTATGCGCAGCACTCGAGCGGGAAATCGCACAGCTCGAACAGGCCCTGGACAAACTTTGTGTAGAGGTAGCGCGTTGAAAGTATTGATTGCAGAAGACGACCCCGTTTCCCGGCTCCTGCTTTCCCGGTTGCTGGTGAAAGAGGGCTACGAAGTGGTAGCCGCAACCAATGGTCTGGAGGCCTGGGAAGTCCTGCGAAAAGAAGGTGCGCCGCGGCTGGCGCTCTTGGACTGGATGATGCCCGGCATGGAGGGCCCGGCTGTCTGCAAACGCGTGCGGCAAAGTGTCGGAGGCACGTACACGTATATTTTGCTGCTGACGTCGAAAGACGCCACGCCCGATCTTGTGGAAGGGTTCGAATCCGGCGCCGACGACTACCTGACCAAGCCCCTCAATCCGGAGGAGCTGAAGGCCCGGCTGCGCGCGGGGCTCCGCATTCTGCGCTTGGAGGGCGATCTGGTGGCGGCTCGCGAAGAGATGCAATTCAAAGCAACACACGACGCACTGACCGGGCTCTGGAACCGTGCGGCGATTCTGGACATGCTGCAGCGAGATACGGCACGGGCCCGGCGTGAAGGCAGCTCTGTGAGCATCCTGCTCTGCGACATCGATCACTTCAAGTCCGTGAACGATACGCATGGGCACGCCGTGGGGGACGAGGTCCTGCGCGAAGGTGCCAAGCGCTTTCTCGGGTCGATACGCGAATATGACGCGGCGGGCCGGTACGGCGGAGAGGAATTCCTGATCTTGCTGCCGGGGTGCCCCGCGCTGAAAACTCCCCAACGCGCAGAACAAGTTCGTCTGGCCTTTTCAGCTCACCCCTTCCATACGGCAGCCGGTCCTTTGGCTGTCACCGTCAGCATTGGCGCCGTTTCCACGAGTGAATGGAATTCCGCAAGCGTGGAGGAGTCGCTCCGTTTTGCCGACGACGCTTTGTATCGTGCCAAGAAGCAAGGACGAAACCGTTCGGAGATTGCTTCCCGGGCAAACGTCAATCAAAACGAAGCCCCTGCGGAAACGAATCTGGTAGACCATCCTGCCCGCTCGAAATAGCAAAGAACTTGGCCACGCGCTGCCGAGATGCATTCCGAAACGCGTCAATTTCCGGCTGACTTCGCCGCCGGCCTCATTTGTTCCATCATCTTTCGCAAGGCCGCCGTCGAACCGGGAGCCTTGCGTTCCCTCCAAGTTTCCAAGCGACGGCAGCATTCTTCGAGGTTCGAAAACAAGGCAGGGTTTTGATAGCCGGCCCGCCAGGGAGGAACGATGTTGCGAATGCGGTCCCAGACCACCCAGGCCTCGCCGTTGTTTTCGAAGAAAAGCTCGTCGTCAATCAGCCCGCGGTTGACGATGCTCGCCACCATGTCCCAGTAGCTGATGGTCATGCGGAGATTGGTGCTCTCCGCGCTTCCCGGAGGATACTTCTGCGCGATTTCTTCCGGCGAGGCAGCATGGAAATGCTGCACAAACCAGGATCGCGCGTCGCGCAAGCGCGATTCGCGCCGCAGTTCGTAGAGCCGCAACATCAAATTGACCTGATCGTATGTCACTTGTCCCATGGCACTCCTCCCTGTCGTGTGTTGGCAGCAAATCCGGCGCCCGCCTCGGAAACCTCTGCGGCGGTCCATTCCACGCGGCGCAACGCCGTGAGCGGAATGCGCTTCTGTGTGAACTGGTTTTGCACTCTGCGGCGCAACTCGCGCGCCACATCATCCTGGCGCATCGGGAGCGTGCGGACTTGCATGCGCACCGTGCTGCATTCCCGGTCCAGCGATTGCACGCCGAGGACCCTCGGGCCATCCACCAGCGCCGGTGACCACGTGGCGTCCGCGCGGAAATCCCCGGCGACCTTTTCGAGCAGCGCCAGAGCGATTTCCATCGGCGCATCCGGCCCGACGGACACATCCACAAAAATCTGCGACCACTCCCGGCTGAGATTGGCCACCTTGCGGATTTCGCCGTTGCTTATAGTGACCATCGCGCCCTGCGCATCCCGCAGGACCGTGCGCCGCAGGGTCAGGTGTTCCACGCGGCCGACGGTGTCCCCGATCTGAATGGTGTCGCCCACTATGTATTGATCCTCGAACGCGATCAAGAATCCGCTGACGACATCCCGGATGGTATTCTGCGCTCCGAAACCCAGCCCCACGCTGGCCAACCCCACCAGCGCGGCGAGCGGCGTGGCGTTAATGCCTAAGATGTCGAGCGCCGTGAGCGCCGCCGCCCCGAGAATCATGGTGATGCCGACGGTGTTGAGCACCCCGGCGAGCCGCCGCGTCTGCTCCTCGCGCATCAACGCCACGCGCCCCTGTGACGCCGCAGGCTTCACCAGCCAGCGCGTTATCATTTTCATCAGACGAATCAGAATGAACGCGGCGACGAAAATCCCCGCCAGGCGGAGCCCGCCAGCCCAGGTGAATTCCGGCCATTTTCCCGACAAGATGGTCATACAATATAAAAGAAGGCTGATTATATCATCCGGATGGCGCTGGAAGGGTTTGCGGCGCTGACTTTATGCCGGCCTCTGCAGGGGAGAGCCTAGTGGGAGAATTCCGGTTTCGGCGAGGAGAAAGCTGATGAAAGGGACGAGGAATGGCCATAATCGTCGTTCGTTCTTGGGAATGATTCCCGTGATATTCGCGTGGCTGGCCGCGGGACCTTCACGGCTCGCAAGCCAGCAGCCCGCTCCGCGTTCACCCTTTCCGAACACGCGGCCCGGAGAGACCGAAACGGAGCCAAAGCCGGATACGCACGCTCTGCTGAAAGAGAATCAGAAAAACATCAAAAGGGATGTGGAGCGTCTTGTGGAGCTGGCCGAAGAACTCAAGAAGGAAGTGGACAAGACCGATTCCACAGACGTCCTATCCCTGCAAATGGTGAAGAAGGCGGAAGAGATCGAAAAGCTTGCCAGGCAAATCAAGAGTCTTGCGCGTGGCTAACCCGCCCGCCGAGACCCCTCAGGAGTGAAACGCGCCAGGAAGGGCATGCGTCTCAGACGGCGGGTCGGCTGGAGCGTTTGTCGCCGTTTTCGGTAACAGGATCCGAGTTTTTCATTCGGATTTCGCAGGAGGAGCCCGTGAAAATCGTGCGTGCTGTTTTGTGTCTGTTGCTGGGCAGTTTTTTGGCCGCCGCTGCTTCCGCCAAGATCATCCAGATCCCACGCCATCCCGACTATCACAACGGAAAGATTGCCTTCAGCTACCTGGGCGACATCTGGGTGGTGAATGAAGACGGGTCGAGCCCACGCCGGCTGACCGTTCATCCGGCGCACGATATTTTTCCGAGGTTCTCTCCGGACGGAAAGTGGATAGCATTCTCTTCCAACCGTTACGGCAATTATGACGTCTTTGTGATTCCGGCTGACGGAGGCGAGCCCAAGCAGCTTACCTACCACAGCGCGAACGATCTGGTGGTCGGATGGTCGCGCGATTCCCGGCGCGTGATTTTTTCTTCCGCGCGCGGACTGCTCTATCCCGGCGTAAGCAATCTTTACGAGGTATCCATCGAGGGAGGGCTTGAGCAGCCCATGGCCACCGATTGGGGCTCTTCGGCCAGCTATTCCCCCGACGCGAAAAAACTCGCCTTCAACCGGCATGGCGTCACCTGGTGGCGCAAACACTATCGCGGCAGCAATGCGGCAGACCTCTGGGTGATGGACTTCGAAAAGAAAACCTACCGCAAGCTGCTCGATGAAGACGTCCCCGACCGCCAAAAAGCGAACAATCTCTGGCCCATGTACGGAAACGGCGAAATCTTTTTTGTCTCCGACCGGGAAGTCACGGCCACGGCGGGCGAGCGCGAGGTGCTGCGTTCCACCAACAATATCTGGAAAATTCCAGACACCGGCGGCAAGCCCGTGCAAGTGACCCACCACAAAGACGGCTCGCTGTTTTATCCCTCAATCTCCGGAGACGGCAAAGTGATCGTGTACGAAGAAAACTTCGGTTTGTGGAAGCTCGACACGGCCACCGGCAAGACCATTGAAGTGAAGATCGCCATTTCTTCCGACGACAAAGAAAACAATTTCCAAGCCCTCACCGTCAACGGCGAGGCGGATCAATACGACCTTTCGCCTTCTACGCGGCGGGCGGTGATTTCCACGCACGGTGAGATCTTTACGATAGCCACCGAGCGCGGCGATGTGGGACGCGTGACCTCCAGTTATTGGCGTGATGTCCGGCCGGTGTGGTCTCCGGACGGCAAATGGATTGCCTATGTCAGCGACCAACCCGGTTCCCATGCTTCCGGCGCGCCGCAGGACGATGTGTGGGTCGGCGACACGGAGGGGAAAAACGTCCGCAAGCTGACCGATGCCGCCACCGAGAAACTCGACCTCGAATGGGCGCCCGATTCCAAGGCGCTGCTCTACGCAGCTTCCGACCACAAGCTGTATTGGCTGGAACTCGAAGCCGCCAAGCAACGCGTGCTGGCCATCAATGATGCCGGAAATATTTCCGGCGCGGCGGTGTCGCCGGACGGGAAGTGGGTTGCTTACGCCAAGCCTGACCGCGATCTCCGCTCCCACGTGTACATCGTTTCCAGCTCCGGCGGAGACGAGCATGTGCTCGGCGACGCGCGTTTGTTCAGCAGTTCCGCTCCCCGCTGGACGCCCGACGGAAAAAAGTTGGTCTTTCTCGGCGGGTTCGTGCAGGGCGGCTCGGCGACGCTGCGTGAAAACTTGGCTGCGCTGTATAGCGTCTCGCTGGCCCGCGAAGAAAAAGACCCCATGAGCCGCGACGTGGACGACGAAGAAGCCGCGCGCGCCGCCGAACGGGCGAACCCGGAACGCGGGGCCATGCGTGGCGGGGCCGGGCAAGAGGCGCGGCCCGTCGAGGTCAAGATTGATTTCGACGGCATGCAGCGCAGGATTCACCAGGTGACGCGGCTGTCGGAAAACGTGGTGAGTGCCGTGCCCTCTCCCGATGGCCGCAGCTACGCCTTTGTGACCACAAGTGAAGGCGAAGGCCGCCCGGTGTTTTCCCTCTATCTGATCCAGGAGAACGGCGAACAGATGCGCCGCCTCACGCAGTCCCAGCCGCCCAGCGCCGAAGAAGAAGGGCCCGCTGCGTTTGGAGGCGGCGCCATCACCGCGGTGAAGTTTTCCCGGGACGCCCGGACCATCTATTTTCACGAAGCAAACGCCATTTGGTCGGTTCCGGCGGGTCCCGCACAAGAAGGCGCCGCGGGCGCCGAGCGGCGCGGCGGAGAAACCTCAGCCGGCGGGCGCCGCAAGGTGAATTTCACCCTCCGCGTGGAAGTGGACAACAAGGAGGAGCGCAGCCAGGTCTTCAACGAGGCCTGGCGCGTGATGAAGAACCGTTTCTACGATGCGCAAATGAACGGCGTGGACTGGGCGCGCATGCGCGCCGTATACGAACCTCTTCTCGCCGATGTTGCCGACCGCGAAGAATTGCAAAGCATCATCGCGCAGATGATTGGAGAACTGAACGCCTCCCACACCGGCATCAGCGGCGGCGGCGAACCCGACCGCAACGCCATCCGCACGCGCTTTCCCGGATTTGAATTAGTGGCCGACTCCTCGGGCTTCTACAAGGTCGCGCACATCTATAAGGACGGCCCGGCTGACCACGATTATGTGCGCATCCACTCCGGCGACTTCGTTCTCGCGGTGAACGGCGCGCCGCTTCGCGCCGGAGACAACTATTGGAAGAATTACAACCTCGCGCCCGGGCGCAAGTTCGAGTTCACCGTGAATTCCAAGCCCGCCGCCGAAGGAGCCTGGGTCACCCGGGTGACCCCCGTCAGCGCGGGCGCTTACGCCACGCTGCAATATGAAAAGTGGGTGGAAGACCGCCGCCAGATGGTGGAGAAGCTTTCCGGCGGGGAGATCGGCTACCTGCACATCCGCCAGATGAACGCCGCGGCGCTGCGTAAGTTCGAGCGTGACCTTGCCGACAATCGCTTCAAGAAGGCTCTCGTGATCGACCAGCGCTTCAATCCCGGCGGCGGCATCGATCAGGAGCTGCTCGAAATTCTGCAGCAGCACCAGTATCAATACACCCGTGGGCGCGATTCAGTTTATGTCACGCGGCCGCAACGCGCCTACTTTGGGCCGGTCGTCGTCATGCAGAATGAGCGCTCCTTCAGCGACGCCGAAGTTTTCCCTGACGGTTTCCGCACCCTCAAGCTCGGCAAGACGGTCGGTGTTTCAACCAATGGCTCGGTCATCGGCACCGGCGCATTCCGCTTGATGGATGGTTCTTCTGTGCGCACTCCCGGGACAGGGCTATGGAACGTGAGCGGGCAGAACCTCGAAAACTTCGGCGTGCCTGCCGACGTCCGCGTGGACAACACGCCCGCCGATTACTTCGCCGGGCGCGATGCGCAGCTTGAAAAAGCCGTCGAGGTGCTCAAAGAAGAGTTGCACAAGAATCCTCCACCGGTCGTGCCGGGACGCTAGTCGGCGTGCGCCCTGTCCGCCGATGATCCGGAAGAGTGGCTCAGTTTTACTGTGTGCGCGACTGGTCGAGCGCGTTGTTGTTTGGCATCGGTCTTGGACCGGTTTTGTCGCAGGAAAAAACGCCGCTGGCACAGATGTATCTCGCCGCGCTACAATGAAGTTGTTCTTCCCGCGTCCATCAAAGGTGTTTCGGCGCGGCACGAAGAATGTTTCGTTCCCGGGATTCCCCGGAACGCACTGCGCGCCTGTAGCTCAGTTGGATAGAGCGCTGGTCTCCGGAACCAGAGGTCGGAGGTTCAAATCCTCTCAGGCGCGCCATTTCTTTGAATCTGCCCGAAGAGCATAGAGAGAACTGGAAACTGAGCAGAGCCGCAGATTCCGCTTCCAGCTGCTTCAGAGACACGATCCGCCCGGCCGGTCGTTCAACTCGACACACACGTTCAGGTATGGAACAGTCGTTGACTCTTGTCCTCCATGACACGCCTTAGAACCACTCTAAGTCATTGATTCTTCAATCCTTAGAAGCTCCATTCGGTAACCGCATGGGCCTGGGCGTGCAACTGCCTGGGAAGCTGCGTGTAACGGCAGTGTGTGCAGGAGTGAAAGAGATCTCAAGGTGGAGAGTTGCATGAGGAATACGGGGGAACTCTTCGGCGCAAAACGGCCGAGCCAGTCCGGTTCTCCGGCTTTCAAGGGGGTTACCTACCGCCGCTCCAGAAAAACAATGGCGGCGTGCTGCATTCTTTGCTGCGCGATCCTATGTGCGAGTTCTGCACGAGCGCAGCAACCCGGCCAAACGGACTTGGACAAGTTGAGCATCGAAGATCTCGCGAAGATGAAGGTGGACTCGGTCTACGGCGCCTCGAAGTTTCTGCAGAAACTCGCGGACGCGCCCGCCTCGATAACCATTGTTAAAGCGGACGAGATCCAGAGACACGGCTGGCGGACTCTGGCCGACGTGTTGCGGAGTGTGCGCGGCTTTTATGTGATTAACGACCGGAATTACACCTACGTGGGAGTTCGTGGTTTCTCGCGGCCCGGGGACTACAACTCGCGCATTCTCTTCTTGCTCGATGGCCACCGTGAGAACGACAACATATTCGACGGAGCTTATGTAGGCACGGAGTTCCCGGTCGATGTGGACCTCATCGAACGGATCGAGATCATCCGCGGGCCGAGTTCTTCCGTTTACGGGACGGGCGCATTTGTCGCGGTCATCAACGTAATCACCAAGCGGGGGCGCGACCTGGGTTCCGCGGAAGTCTCGGCGGCGGCCGGAAGCTGGAATTCCAACAAAGGAAGAGTAAGCTACGGAGATCGTTTGGACAACGGCCTGGAAAGTTTGCTCTCCGGTTCCTTCTCCAACAGCTTGGGCCACAAAAGCCTGTTCTTTCCTGAATTCGACAGTCCGGCCACGAACAACGGAATCGCGGAACATGCCGACGCGGACCAGTCGTACAACGCCTTTGCCGACGTGATCTACAGGGATTTCAACGTTCATTTTGTGCAGGGATCACGCACGAAACACATCCCGACGGCATCGTTCGGCACCGTCTTTAACGACCCGCGCACCCAAACCACCGACGCTCGTGGCTACATTGACTTGCAGTATAAGCATACGCTTGGAAATTGGGAAACGCTGGGACGCGTTTCCTACGATTGGTACGACTATCACGGAATCTATATTTACGACTACTCCGGCACAGGCGTGCCCCCTTTCACACAGAACTACGATGCCGCCAACGGAACCTGGTGGGACCTTCAAGGTGATGTTTCCCGGGTCTTCTTCCAACGGCACCGGGTCACCTTCGGCACGGAATTCCGCCAGGACCTGGGGCAGCACCAGACGAACTACGACATCCAGCCCTATCTCCTGTACCTGGACGATCACCGCTCGGCGCGAGTCTTGGCTTTCTATTTTCAGGACGAGTATTCGATTCTGAGCAACCTGGCCCTCTTCGCCGGCCTGCGCGATGACTGGTACAACAAGTTCGGGACGACGCTGAGCCCGCGCGTGGGTCTGATTTATAAGCTGGGAGCGAGCACGGATGTCAAGGTGATGTTCAGCCGCGCCTTCCGCGCACCCAATAGCTACGAAAGTTTTTACTCCAGCGGCACGGCCACGGCGAATCCCCTACTGCTGCCGGAGAGGATTCAAACATGGGAACTGGACGTCGAGCATCGTTTCAACAAGATCTATTACGCCTCCAGCGCAGGTTTCATGAACCGGATCAACAATGCGATCGAGCAGGGAATCGATCCTGTCACCAACCGTCCTGCCTACACGAATGCAAGCCCCGTGCACACGACGGGCCTGGAATTGGAACTAGGGGCCCGATGGCCGGGCGGCGTGGAAGGTAACATTTCTCATTCCTTGCAAGATTCCCGGAACGCGGTGGGCGGGAACGTGCTGGCCAATTCTCCGAAACAGCTGGGCAAAGTCAATCTCAGCGTTCCCGTAATGCCACGAAAAGTCTTTGCCAGCTTCGAGGCTCAGTACACGAGCGTAAGAAGGACGATTGCGCAGACGGATCTTGGCGGGTTCTTCGTCATGAACGCGACGCTTTTCACAAGGAGACTGAAGGAAGATTTTGATCTTTCCGCAAGTCTATACAATCTCTTCGACAAGCGATATGCGGATTCCGGCGGCGTCGAGCACGTGCAGACCTCCATTCCTCAAGACGGACGAAGCTTTCGAGTCAAATTGACCTATCGTCCCCGTTTGAGAGCAAGGTAAGCAGAGTGATCCATATTCAGAAACCAATTCGCTCAGCGAAGAAGCCGTGGGGCCGGCGATGGGGCAGGCTTCCTGCAGTCCTGATACCGGGACACGCGGGTATATTCCTCGTTCTTCCACTCGTTCTCGCTGCGCTTGCAGTGAATCCGCGATTCGCAGCGGCACAGGAGGACTCGGCCGGCGAGTACGAATTGAAGGCAGCAATTTTTTTCAATCTCACCCGGTTTGTCGACTGGCCAGACTCGGCCTTTCCTGGTCCTCAGGCTCCCATCGTCGTGTGCATTCTCGGCCGTGACCAGTTCGGGGATTCTCTGGCATCCATGGTCCCGAAGCAGGCTGCCAACGGCCGGCCTGCACTGATTCACCGCATCCAGCAAGACAAGGATGTCCGCGATTGCCACGTTCTCTACATCAGTTCCTCCGAGAGGAAGAATCTTGCCCACATCCTCTCCGCCCTGAGTGGATCGAGCGTCCTCACGGTCGGGGAAATAGCCCGGTTCGCGACGCGAGGTGGAATGATTCAATTCGGACTGCAAGACAAACAAGTTCGTTTTGAAATCAACCTGGACGCGGCCTCCCGTGGGGGGCTCAAGATCAGCTCGAGATTGCTCGTACTTGCGCGAATCGTGAGTGACCAGAATCACGGCCCTGAAGCAGAGAGAGCCACACCCGCTAGCCAATCTGTCCAGATGAGCATCTGGCAAGGGCTTTCCCACGATGTACATGACGATCCCACTGGTAAAGCGATCATGGAACGCGCCGCGAAACCCACGCAAGCCGCAGTTCAGCAGTGGCGTGATTCACAGTCCGGGAGGCGGCCCGCGTGAGACGGTTGCGCGCCTCTTCGCTGCAGCAAAAGCTGGCCGCAGTCATTCTGGGGACGAGCTGCCTGGCACTGGCCTTGGCGAGCACGGGGTTTGTGCTCTACGAGCGCACAAGCTATCGCGCAGCGATGACCAGGGAACTCTCGACTCTGGCCGATACGCTGGGCGCGAACACGGCCGCGTCATTGATGTTCGAAGACCGGAAGTCTGCGCAGGAGATGCTCGGGGCCTTGCGGGGTGAGAGCCACATTGTCGCTGCGTGCTTATACGATAATCGAAAAGAGAAATTTGCACAATACCGCCGTCCGCATGCCGCCGATTCGCTGGCAATGCCCGGCTGGCAGGAAGACGGGGCCCGCTTCGCTGAATCTTACCTGACGGTGTTTCGGACCGTTTCTTTGGACCAAACAAAGGTGGGTTCTATCGCCATCCTCTCCGATCTCAGTGAGCTGCATGCCGCGCTGTGGCAGTACATCCGCATCTCCGCCCTCGTTCTGCTCTTCTCGATTCTTGCAGCCTTTGTTGTTTCCTCGCGTGTTCTGCGGGTGATTACCGCCCCCATTCTGCAGTTGGCGGCGATTGCCGGCCGAGTCTCCGCGAAAGAAGACTATTCGCTGCGCGCCGTAAGGCGTGGAAATGACGAAGTCGGCGTGCTGGTGGGCGCGTTCAACGGAATGCTGGAGCACGTTCAGCAGCGGGACGCCGCTCTGCAAACGGCCCGGGATGAACTGGAAGTGCGGGTCGAGGAACGCACCGAAGAGCTACGGAAAGAGGTCGAAGAACGCAAGCAGGCTGAGGCGGAAATGCGCAAGGCCAAAGATGCCGCGGAAGAGGCGAGCCGGCTCAAGAGCGAATTCTTGGCGAACATGAGCCATGAGATCCGCACGCCCATGAATGGCGTCCTCGGCATGACGGAACTGGCGCTGGACACGGACTTGAGCGCGGAGCAGCGCGAATATCTTGAAACGGTGCAAACCTCGGCGGAGTCCTTGCTTTCCGTGATCAACGACATTCTGGATTTTTCCAAAGTGGAAGCTGGCAAGCTGGAGCTCCATCCCGTCGATTTCCGACTACGGGACTTGATTGCGGAGACGGTGCGTCCGTTGGCGGTACGCGCCTTCCAGAAACATCTCGAACTGGTCAACGATATCGAGGAGGGCGTGCCTGACGACCTGGTGGGAGATGCAGGGCGTCTCCAACAAATACTGATCAATCTAGTGGGGAACGCGATTAAATTCACCGAGCACGGCGAAGTGGTGGTGAGCATCGGCGCGAACAAAGACACGCAGCGCCCCGCGGGCCGAGTTGCCGTGCACTTTCGAGTAAGCGACACCGGGATTGGAATCCCCGCCGAGAAGCAAAAGATTATCTTTGAGGCTTTCCGGCAGGTGGATGGCTCAACCACGCGCAAATACGGGGGGACGGGACTCGGCCTGGCCATCTGCGCGCGCTTGGTGGAAATGATGAGCGGGCGGATCGAACTGGAGAGTGAAGCCGGAAAGGGCAGCACATTTCATTTTACCGTGGAGTTCGGCGCGGGAAGAGCGACGCCGGACAGACCCGCCCTCGCTCCTTCCGCTGCCTCCGAGAATCTGCGGGTCCTGGTTGTGGACGACAACCAGACGAACCTGCGAATCCTGTCTCGAATGCTTTCCCCCTTGAGAATGGAAGTCACCGCTGTCGAATCCGGTGCGGGCGCCCTTGCGCAAATGCAGGAGGCGTACCAGCACGGTGAACCCTTCCAACTGGTGATCCTCGATTCCCACATGCCGCAGATGGACGGCTTCATGGTGGCCGCGCGCATCCGCGAAAACAGCGACCTGAATCAGGCCACCATCCTGCTTTTGACCTCCGGCGATCACCATGGGGATGCCGCGCGCTGCCGGGTTCTGGGGATAGCAAGGTATCTGCTGAAGCCGGTGAAGCAGTCCGAGCTGGTGGATGCCATCCTCCACGCCTTGGAGAAAACGTCACACAAACCGGATGACCTTTTGCCGGAGGCGCCCAACTTCTCTCGGCCGAATTCGCACCCACTTCATATCCTGCTTGCGGAAGATAATCCGGTGAATCAAACGCTCGCTATGCGTTTGCTGGAAAAAGCCGGCCATTCCGTCAAGCTCGCTACCAACGGGCAGGAGGCCCTGGAGCTGCTGGGAGGCCAGGGTTTTGATGTTGTGCTCATGGATCTGCAGATGCCGGTGATGGGCGGCCTGGAGGCAACGGCGGCCATCCGCGAAAAAGAGAAAGCGTCCGGCGGACATATTCCGATCATCGCAGTGACGGCACATGCCCTGAAAGGCGACCGCGAACGCTGCCTAGATACCGGCATGGATGGATACATCACCAAACCTGTTCAACCCGGACTGCTTCTTGCGGAACTGGAACGGGTCGTGACGAACCGAGCTCCCGAAAATGAAACTCTCCGGGCGGAAGAGCCGGCGCCGTCTCCGGAGCGGTGCGTGAATTTCCCAGAATTGCTAAAGCGGGTCGATAACGACGGCGAGCTGCTGCACGATCTGGTCACTGTTTTCCGAAACGATTTTCCACGCCATTCAGGATCTTTGCGCCTTGCCATCCAGGAAAAAGACTCGAAGCGAATCGAGGCCGTGGGGCACACACTGAAAGGAGTGTTCTCCAATCTGGCGGCGGAGCGCGCCGCGGAGAAGGCAGCCTGCCTATTGCGGAAGGGACGCCAAGGGGAAACCGAGGGGTTGCAGGAAGTGCTGGAAGCACTCGAGAAGGAGGCGGCGCTCGTGGTGACCCAACTGGAAGCCTATTGCGAGGAGTTGCGCCAGTGAGAATTTTGGTTGCCGATGACGATCCGACCGCCCGGCGGCTGCTGAAAGCGGTGTTAGAACGAGCGGGTTACGAAGTTCTTGCCGCCGAGAACGGTCGCGCCGCCGCCGAACAACTGTCGCGTCCCGACGGGCCCAGGCTGGCGTTGCTGGATTGGATGATGCCGGAGCTGGATGGACCCGGAGTCTGCCGCGAAGTGCGATCCAGCCGAGAACAGCCTCATGTTCACATTATTCTGGTGACGGCCAAAGACTCCCGAGAGAACATCGTCGCGGGACTGGAAGCCGGCGCCGACGACTATCTCACCAAGCCTTTCTCTTCGGAAGAGCTGCTGGCGCGGTTGAAGAGGGGCCAGCGCATTATGCAGCTCGAAGACAAGCTGGTCCACAACGCGCTGCATGATTCACTCACGGAACTTCCCAACCGCGCGCTGTTTCTCGACCGGCTGGCGCATTGCATCCGGCGCGCCGAGCGCCATCCAGAGTACAAATTCGCGGTCCTGTTCGTGGATCTTGACCGGTTCAAGATCGTGAATGACAGTCTGGGGCATCTGGCCGGCGACAAGCTCCTTGTGGATATTGCCCGGCGGCTCACCCGCTCGATCCGCCGGAACGATCTTGTTTCGCGCCCCAGGGATGCGGGGGCGACCGTCCGCGGCGGCGAGGACACGCTGGCGCGGCTGGGCGGAGACGAATTCACCATTCTGCTCGAGGATATCCAGGATGCCAGCGACGGGATTCGCGTGGCCGAACGAATTCAACAGCAACTCGCGTCTCCCCTGTCCATCAATAGCCAGGAAATATTTGCGACGGCCAGTATCGGCATCGCCTTGAGCGACACCGCTTACAAGGCGGCGGAAGATATGGTGCGTGACGCCGACATTGCCGTGCATCGCGCCAAAGCGCAGGGCGGGTCGCGATGCGAGATATTCGATAGAGCCATGCATGTCAGCGCCGTGGGCCGCCTGAAGCTGGAAACCGACCTGCGCCGCGCCATCGAGCACAACCAATTTCGTTTGCATTATCAGCCCATCGTTTCGCTGGGTGATCGCCACATTATTGGCTTTGAAGCTCTGCTGCGCTGGCAGAGGCCAGGGAACGGGCTCGTCCCTCCGGGAGAGTTTCTTCCCGTAGCGGAGGAAACCGGATTGATTGTCTCCATCGGGCGATGGGCGATTCGAGAGGCTTGCCGCCAGATGAAGGAATGGAATCGCCTGCTCTCCTCGGCGCCTCCACTTACCATGGCGGTGAACATCTCCGCCAAACAATTTGCCCAGCCGAACTTGGTCAGCGAAATCATGCAGGTCCTTCGCGACACCGGCCTGGACCCCGGCTGCTTGAAACTTGAGCTTACGGAGAGTCTGACGATGCGCGACGCCGAACATACTGCGGCAATTGTTGACGAGTTGAGAGCCCTGGGCGTCCGTTTGAGCATCGATGACTTCGGGACCGGGTACTCTTCCCTGAGTTACCTGCGCCGCTTCGCAATCGACACCCTGAAAATCGACCGTTCGTTCGTTTCCGGCATGAGCGGAAACGTCGAGTGCTTCGAAATCGTCAAGACCATCATGACTCTGGCGCACAACTTGGGCATGGCGGTCGTAGCGGAAGGCACGGAAACAGCGGAACAGGTGCGCCAACTGGAGTCCCTGGCCTGCGAGTATGCCCAGGGGTACTTCTTCTCAAGACCCGTGGACTCGGAATCCGTGGAGCAAATGCTGTTACATCCGATGCAGAGCGTGGGATAACGTTAACGCTTTGCGGGCGCTTTCGATTTCTTGCCCCGCCAGATAAACATTCCCCACTGAGAGTTCTTCCAAAGCGAACCAACTGGATCGTTCGGAGCTGCCCAAGTTCACCCGGAAGAGGCAGACAACGCACCCACGAGAGTCAAAGCTTGCCCGGTCGTGATGAGGCGGGCGCCGCGGGACTGCAGGTCAGCGAGGATCTGGCGCCCCTTATCGGGATCGATGGACCGAATCGCATCGGTGACCATGGCGACGCGCCGGCCGCGACGCAGCAGGCCATCCGCTGCGCAGCGAACGCAGTGTTCGGTCGCCACACCGAAGACGACAAACTCGGGGTTGGCATCGAAAGCCGGCGAACCCTCAGGATTCAGCCGTGCCAGGAAGGTCTCGGTATTCGGATTATCAAACACATCGAGTGTGTTTTTTTGGAGAGTGACCTGCTGGTAGGCATTAAGGTTTTGAGGGACAGCGAAGCCTTTTTCGTTGGGGATCACCAAAAGAGTCGAAGCACGCGACTCGGGGATGAGTTCGGCGCCGGGTGTGCCCTTCAAACAGTGCGGGGGCCATTCACGAAGTTCAGGGTCCTCCGGGTTGTGAGCGTCGGCCGAGGAAATCAGAAAGACGAGGCCTTGCCGGGCAGCTTCGACAAGGCAATTGATGTTGGGAATTATCTTTTCGGCGCCGGGAACGTACAGGCTCCCGCCGGGGAGCATGAAATCGGCTTGCGTGTCGACTTCCCAGAGAATGGTCTTGCGCGCGATCAATCCTGCCTCCTCGGCCTCAGATGCCTGCTGTTTTGACGACAGATTTCCGTATCTGTTCGCAAAGCTCCTCGAGGCGAGCGCTGTAGGAAACACGGAACGGCGGCTCCGCCGGACCGAGGCCCACAAGGCGGCTGGGCAGGTGCTTTCGGGCGTCCAGGAATCGCTCTTGAGCGGGCCTGATCGCCGCGGCGTCTTGCGCGGCGGCTTCCAAGCGCCGGCCATGAAGCATTACGGGGACAAGCAGCGGCACGGCCTCGGGAAATGTCTCGTCTTCCAGTCCAATAACGTCGCCGGAAAAGGTTCCATCTCCCGCCGTGAAGCGGAAAACCTGCTTCCGGCCGGGGTAGGTCTTCTTGGCCTCGCTGAACTTGGCGGTGTTGCGAATGTGGCCGTCGAGTTCGACTTCGACCAGCTTATAGATGACGCCGATGGAGGGAGTATCGGCAGAAGTAGAGAGCGCTGTGCCGACGCCGAAGGCATCAATGCGCGCCCCGCTACGCAGTAAGGCCTCGATGCGATTCTCGTCAAGGTCGCCGGACGCGAAGATTTGTACGTCGCTCCAACCGACGCTGTCGAGCCGGTTGCGGGCCCAAACGCTGTCCGCAAGCACATCGCCGCTATCCAGGCGAACACCGCCGGGCTTGCGCCCGAGCGCAATGATTTTTTCAATGGCCGCGCGAACGTCGTAGGTATCCACCAGAAGCATGGACTGTTCGGGAAAGACGTCCAGGAAATCACGGAAGGCTTCCGCTTCATCGGCGTGGGCCATGATGTAGGAGTGCGCCTGGGTTCCGTACACGGGGATGCCGAAGCGGTGCCCGGCGTAGGTGTTGGAGGTGCCCTGGCAGCCGCCGATAAACGCGGCACGAGCGGCGAGCACGCCGGCCTCGACGCCGTGTGCCCGGCGGGAACCGAATTCGACGACGGTGCGCCCCGCGGCGGCCGAGGTCACACGGGCGGCTTTGCTGGCGATGAGAGTCTGAAAGTGAAGAATGGAGAGGAGACTGGTCTCCACGAGTTGGGCTTCGGCGATGGGAGCGGTTACGCGGAGCAGAGGTTCGCCAGGAAAGAAGATCGTGCCTTCGGGAAGCCCCCAGACGTCCCCGGTGAAGCGGAATTGCGAAAGATAGTCGAAGAATTCTGCGTGCACATGCCGGAAAAAAGGCAGAGCCCGCAGATAGGAGACTTCTTCAGCGGAATACCGGACGTTTTCGAGGAAATCGAGGGCCTGTTCGAGACCTGCGGCAACCAGATAGTTGCGGCGCGGCGGCAAATGACGGACAAAGAGTTCGAAAGTGGCGCGGGCGTTAAAGCGATTCTGAACATACCCCGCCGCCATGGTGAGTTCGTACAGATCCGTGAGAAGACCGGAGGAGAATTTGCCTGTCAACATGCCGTGCCACAGATTATGCCAGCGTGCGGAAAAGAGCGAAAGCCTGCTCCCCAACTCCTCTTTCCGGGCATGCGGAAGCGGCTCGTCTTCCTCAGGAAGCGCGCCGGAGGAAAGAACGCAGCCGGTGCGTCCGCGGAGCTTTGCGGAGATTTTGAAGAGCAATCTTCTCGATCTGCCGGATGCGCTCGCGAGTCACGTCCAATTGGAGGCCGATTTCCTCGAGCGTGTGTTGTTCACCGTCCTCGAGTCCGAAGCGCATTTTGAGGACTTTCTCCTCACGCGGAGTCAGAGTCTTTAACACCAATGCGGTGTGTTCCTTCAGGTTCTGGCCAATGGCCGCGTCCGAGGGAGAGACCGCTGCATTATCTTCGATGAAATCGCCCAGATGCGATTCCTCGTCTGCGCCGACCGGAGTCTGGAGAGAGATAGGCTCCTGGGAGATTTTCATCAAGCTATAGACCTTGGCAGGGGTTAATCCCATCCGTTGCGCGATCTCATCGGAAGAGGGGTCGCGGCCCAACTCGCGGACGAGGTCTCTGCGTGTGCGCAAGAATTGGTTGATGGTATCGTTCATGTGCACCGGGATGCGGACGGTGCGAGAGCGGTCGGCGATTCCGCGAGTAATAGCCTGGCGGATCCACCACGTCGCATAAGTCGAGAACTTGTAGCCCCGGCGCCATTCGAATTTCTCCACGGCTCTCATCAAGCCGATGTTGCCTTCCTGAATCAAATCGAGGAGCGGCAGCCCACGGTTCGCATAACGCTTGGCAATGGACACCACCAGCCGCAAATTGGCTTCTGTCAATTCCTTTCTGGCCTGTTCGGCGTCGGCTTCGCCTCTGCGAAGGAGCTGCAAGGTTCGCTTCAACTCGGCAATGGCGACCCGGCCCGTTCCAGCGAATCCCTTGGGGACACTTCGGCGGGAACGCGGCTTCTTGCGTTGCTCGCGCTCCACTAGTAAGGACTGTTCTATGGCCGAGCGCAAGACACTCGCCAACCGTTTCCTCTCCAGGGGCGTAAAGTTGAGCGAACGCACCAGCCGGGAGACCTTCACGCGCGTCCGCGCGAGTTCATACTTCGCGTACAGGCGGGCGCGGCTCTTCGACTTCGGCATGCTCTCCCATTTCGCAGCTTGGCGCAACGCGAGCGTGCGGAGCTTGGCAATCTTTTCGATGGTCGCCAGCGTCCGTTTCCTCGCAGTCTTCTCTTGCGCCGGGGCCTGGCTGCCAACCTCGATGATTTCTCTGGTACAACGCATCCCGCGCCGCAGGGCATCACCGATGGCGATCAGTTCCTCCAGCATCGAGGGCGAACGAGAGATAGCCTTCAACACGAGCATCTCTCCCCGCTCGATTCGCTTGGCAAGAGCCACCTCGCCCTCACGGGTCAGAAGCGGGACACTGCCCATCTCGCGCAGATATGTCCGTACCGGATCCGGCGCGTCTTCAACACCGGGCGACAGCTTGACTTCCTCTTCTTCGTGTGCGCCGGCTGGTTCGTCCAGATGGTCCACCTGCCCATGGCCGGGCACACCAGCCCCGCTGGCCGCAAGTGCCAGGAGACGGGGAGCCTCAGAAATGGAATCGATCTCGTACACTAGAGTTATCCTCATTTTGGCCGAGAGATTTGACGGCACCCGACACGGTGCCCAGTAGGGTCGGCCAAGAACCCACAGGCAACTCACTGAAAGTAAAGGGGATGGTCTTCCTCGATACGCGACTACCTCGCACCCTCACTGAGCGCACGCATCTATATGATGTCCCCGAAAAGCCAAAGGATGCATTCCTCCGGGCTGGCTTAATGACCGCCCGCTAGGCCAGTTTGTCCTTTCCGCGGTCGTCAGGGACACGCGCTTGTCGCTCGGCGTTCCGGGGTCCGGAAGGGATTGTGAAACTCGGTTGACAAAGCCCTTGAAATATTCTACTTTTCCTCCGTTATGCCACTGCGGGCACACAGTCTTCGGCATCATCACCACACCCATCCGTGCCCGCGAGGGTGTGGCTAGCTACTAGCAAATAGCTGGACTCATCGGCCCGCTGGCGCGAAACGCCAGCGGGCTTTTTGCTTTTCTGGAGAACAACATGGACCTTGACTTCGAGAAAGAAAACGGGCTGATCCCCGCGATCGTGCAGGAAGTTTCGAGCGGCGAAGTTCTGATGCTCGGATTCATGAGCCGCGAGGCCCTCAAACGCACGCGGGAAACTGGCTTGGTGACTTTCTACAGCCGGTCGCGAAAAAGGCTTTGGACCAAGGGTGAAAGCAGCGGACAGCGGCTTCTCTTGCGCGAATTGCGTGTGGATTGCGACCGCGATGCTTTGCTGGTCTTCGCGGAGCTTGCGGGAACCGCCGTTTGCCACGAAGGCTATCGAAGCTGCTTCTTCCGGCAGATCGCTGGCGACGGCGGGATGAAGGTGATTTCCGAACGGGCGTTCGAACCAGGGGATGTTTCCGGGGAGGGCCGGCATCCATGAGCTGCCTGAAACTAGGAATCCCAAAAGGAAGCCTGCAGGAATCCACGCTGGATCTTTTCGCGCGCGCGGGCTGGCGCATCGCCGTGAACTCGCGCAGCTATTTTCCAGTGATTGACGACGGTGAAATCGAATGCCTGCTGGTTCGCGCGCAGGAAATGGCGCGGTACGTCACCAGCGGGGCGCTCGACGCCGGGATTACCGGCAAGGATTGGATTCTCGAAACCGGCGGGGATGTAGAAGAAGTCGCCGAGCTGGTGTACGCGAAGTCCAGCCTCGGGCGTGTGCGCTGGGTGCTGGCGGTGGCGGAAGACTCGTCCATCCGAACCGTGCAGGACCTGGAAGGAAAAGTGATTGCGACGGAAGCGGTTCGTCTCACCGAGCGTTTCCTGGAACGGCACGGCGTCCGCGCCCGGGTCGAGTTTTCCTGGGGCGCGACCGAAGTGAAGGTTCCGCAGCTCGCCGATGCCATTGTGGAGGTGACCGAGACGGGCGCGTCGCTGCGCGCCAACCATCTTCGCGTGATTGACACACTTCTTGAATCCGCACCGTGGCTGGTGGCAAACCACGTGTCCTGGCAGGACGAATGGAAGCGAAGAAAAATCCAGAACCTGGCGCTTCTTTTGGAAGGCGCTATCAAAGCCTACAACCGCGTGGGGCTGATGCTGAACGTGCGCCGCGCGGATCTTCCGGGAGTGCTCTCGGCGCTTCCCTCCCTGCGCAACCCCACCATTGCGCAGTTGAGTGATCCGGACTGGGTGGCCATCAACACCATCGTGGAAGAAGCGGCCGTCAGGCAATTGATTCCGAAACTCAAGAACGCGCGAGCAGAAGGAATTGTGGAGTACCCGCTCAACAAAATCGTGTTCTGATGAAAATACTCCGGCTGACAAAGGTCATTCAGGAAAAGCTGCTCGCGGCGCATCGCCCGGACCAGGCGGCCGAGCGAGTTGCCGCGCGGATTGTGAATGACGTGCGGCGGCGCGGGGACGCAGCGCTATTTGCATGGACCAAGCGCCTGGATGGCTATGGCGTCGATCGCAATAGTGTGTGGATCAGGCAGGCAGAATTCGATGCGGCAGTGCGAGGCGTGTCGCGCGAGTTTTTGGAGGCGATGAAACGGGCGGCGCGCAACATCCGCGCAGTGGCGCGCAAACAGAAGCCACAGGAGTGGCGGTTGGAGACAACGCTGGGGGTGCGTGTGAGCCAGCGAGTCTCTCCGATTGAAACGATCGGATGCTATATCCCCGGCGGGCGGTTTTCCCTTGTTTCGACCCTGCTCATGACCGTAATCCCCGCGCAAGAGGCCGGGGTGCGAAGAATCGTCGTGGCGAGTCCGCAGCCCGGACGGGAACTGCTGGCGGCAGCGGCTTTCCTGGGCGTGAGGCGCATTGCCCGGATTGGCGGGGCGCAAGCCATTGCGGCGCTTGCCTATGGGACGCGCTCGATTCCGCGTGTGGACAAGATTTTCGGGCCGGGCAACCGGTACGTGACCGCAGCGAAGCGGCTGATCGGCGCGGATTGTGCCATTGATTTGTCGGCCGGTCCGACGGAAGCAGTTGTCTTGGCAACGCGAGGAAACGCGCGTCTCATCGCGGCAGATTTGCTGGCGCAGGCAGAACACGATCCGGACGCCGTCGCGCTGTGCGTGACCCCCTCGGAAACATTGGCTCGCGCCGTAGCCGCCGAGGTGGACGAGCAGTTGAGGCAACTTCCCAAGAACAATCCGGCGTGGCGCTCCATGGCCAGAAACGGCGCCGTGCTGGTGGCCCGCGACCTTGCCGAGGCCGTGGAATTTGTGAACCGCCTTGCGCCCGAACACCTGAGTTTGCCGGAAGGCGGCCATGCACTTTTGCGGAGGTTTCATTCCGCGGGAAGCATTTTCCTGGGCGAAGGAACCGCGCAGGCGATTGGCGACTATGCCAGCGGCACCAATCACGTTCTGCCGACCGGAGGCGCGGCGCGCGCGCGCGGCGGCCTTTCCACGGCGGATTTTGTGAAGTGCATCACGGTGCAGGAAGTTACGCGGGCCGGGCTCACGCGACTCGCGCCGGTTGTGCGCGAGTTTGCAGACGCCGAGGGGCTCATCGCGCACCGCCGGGCCGTGGAAGCAAGGCTGGGGGGAATCCCATGAGGAAGGCAACGCTACGGCGAACCACAAAGGAAACCGACATCCGCATCCGCCTCGACCTCGATGGGCGCGGAAAGGCGCGGATCGCTTCGGGCATCCGCTTCTTCGACCACATGCTGGAGCAGATTGCCATGCACGGCGGCCTGGACCTGGAATTGAAAGTGCGTGGAGACCTCGATGTGGATCAGCATCACACCGTCGAAGATACAGGGACCGCGCTGGGTGAAGTGGTAAAGAAAGCGCTGGGGACGAAGCGGGGAATCTACAGGGCAGGTTATTTTTTGATGCCCATGGATGAATCGCTGGCCGCAGCCGCGCTGGACTTTTCCGGCAGGGCATTCCTGGTTTGCAAGTGGAAACCGCTGGCGCGGCGCGTGGGTGATTTTCAGACCGAGCTGCTCGAGGATTTCTTTCAGGCGTTTGCCCAGGGCGCGCGAGCCAATGTTCATTTGCGGTTTATGTATGGACGCTCGTCCCACCATCAAGTGGAAGTCCTGTTCAAAGCATTTGCGCGGGCGCTGCGCTTCGCAGTTACGCGCGACCCGCAGCTTCGGCGGATGCTGCCGAGCACGAAGGGATTGCTGTGAGGATTGGCATCCTTGATTACGGCGCCGGGAACTTGGCGTCGGTGGAAAGGGCGCTGTGCTGCCTTGGCGCGGAAGCCGAACGCATCACAGAGCCTGAGCGTATTGCCTCGGCGGACGCGCTCGTGCTTCCCGGAGTGGGACACTTTTCCGCTTTCGTGGACGGCATTTGCGTGACGGGATTAGCGCCCGCGTTGCAGGCGGCGATTCATCGCGGCGTGCCGGTCCTCGGAATTTGTCTCGGCCTTCAAGCGATGTTTTCCGGGAGCGCGGAAGCGCCGGGGAAAAAGGGTCTGGGCCTGTTTCCGGAAACGGTATGCGCCTTGCCGGAAAGCGTGAAATCACCGCACATCGGATGGAACCAACTGCGGCGAACCCGAGAGAGTGCGCTCCTTCGAAGTGTTCCGGAAGACGCGCACTTTTATTTTGCGCACTCCTACGCGGCCCCCGCCGGGGGAGCGGCGGTCGTGGCCGTTTGCGAGCACGGGTTTCCGTTTTCGGCGGTGATCGAGAAAGGGAATTTGATGGCCGTTCAATTCCACCCGGAAAAATCGGGCGTGGCCGGTGCCCGGGTTCTGGCCAACTTTCTGAAGGCTGTGCGATGACGCTGGCCCGGCGCATCATTCCGTGTCTGGACGTGTCGGGCGGCCGCGTGCTCAAGGGAGTCGAGTTCGAAGGGCTGCGCGACATCGGGGACCCCGCCGAATTCGCCGCAAGGTACAACCGCGAGGGCGCGGATGAATTGGTCCTTTTGGACATCGCCGCGTCGCGGGAGGGCCGGTCCACGTTTCTGGATGCGGTGCGGCGCGTGGCGGAGCAACTGAGCATCCCCTTCACTGCGGGCGGAGGGATTCGAAGCGCCGAAGATGCCAAAGCAGTGCTGCGTGCGGGCGCAGACAAGGTGACGGTGAATACGGCGGCGGTCGAGCGGCCCGGATTGCTTGCAGAGCTCGCTGCACAATTCGGCTCGCAGGCCGTGGTCTTGTCCGTAGATGTGAAGCGAGTGGACTCCCGGTGGGAGGTTTTCATTCGCGGAGGCAGCCAACCGGCTGGCACGGATGCACTGGCGTGGTGCCGCGAGGGAGTGGCGCGCGGCGCAGGAGAAATCCTGCTGACCTCCATTGATCGTGACGGGACACTGCGGGGATTTGATTGCGAGCTGACCGCAACGATCGAAGCGCAGGTGAGCGTCCCGGTGATTGCTTCGGGAGGGGCGCAGACGTTCGAGGATTTTCTGGCTGTTTTCCAAGAAGGCCGCGCGGACGCGGCTCTGGCGGCTTCGATCTTTCACAGCGGGGCGCAGTCGATTTCTTCGCTCAAGAACTTTCTTGCGGGCCGCGGCGTGCACATGAGACTCGACGCATGATCATCCCGTGCATTGACCTGATGGGCGGAAAGGCGGTGCAGTTGGTACGCGGCCGGCGTCTGGCGCTTTCAGTGGACGATATTGCGGGCCTGCTCGAAAAATTCAGCGGATACAAGGTGCTGCACGTGATTGACCTCGATGCGGCCATGCGCAAGGGGACGAATGGACGATGGATCAAGCGGATCTGCGAGGAATCGAAGGCCGGCGTGCGAGTGGGCGGCGGCGTCCGAACAGTGGCCCGCGCAGTAGGGATTCTCTCCTGGGGGGCAGAGAAAATCATTGTGGGCAGTGCAGTATTTCGGGGAGGCAGGATCCATGAGAAGTTTCTGGCTGCGCTGACCGGCGCGGCCGGAAAGAAACAAATCATCCTTGCGCTCGACACAGCAGGCGGCCGGATCGTGATCAATGGCTGGCGAGAGAGACTCCGGCTCCGGCCCGAGGATGTGATTTCACGTCTCGAGCCCTATTGCTCGGGGTTTCTTTCGACTTACGTTGACAACGAGGGGACCATGAAAGGCACAAGCCTTGCCTGGTTTCGCGAATTGCGGCGACTGACCACTTTGCCGATTACGGCTGCGGGAGGAATCCGCAGTCGGCGGGAAGTGGAAGCTCTCGAAGCGCTCGGGATCCACGCCGCAGTGGGCATGGCCATGTACACGGGCAAACTCGCATGAGCCCCCGGCCGTAACACCGATCCTCTCCGCCAAGACTGGCTTTGACTTGACCTCGGGGGCGCGAATAGAATCCGCTCGGCAATTCGAGGGAATCGGAAAACAGACAAGGAGCGGAGCAATGATGAACTGGAGGAACGCATGGTTGCTTGGAGCGGTGACCATCTTTCTGGGGCTGGGGCAGACAGTGGCGTTTGCAGCGCAGGCGCCGGAACAAGAAGGCAAGCCGGCGGCGCGCGCGGAAGGAAAACCGGACGCGAAGGAAGCACCGCCCAAGGAAGAGTCTTCGGTGACCGAGCACACCATTCGCATCGGCGGACAGACGATTCCTTACAAGGCGACAGCCGGCACGACCCTTCTGAAGAATGACAAGGATGAGCCCACGGGACTTTTGTATTCCGTGGCCTACACGCGGAGCGACGTAAAGGATCTCTCACAGCGTCCGGTGTCGTTTCTTTACAACGGCGGACCGGGCTCGGCGACGATGTGGCTGCACATGGGCGCGTTTGGGCCGCGGCGCGTGTACACCGTGGACGGGCGGTTCACGCCTCCCGCTCCGTACAAGCTGGTGGACAACGGGGAGAGCCTGCTCGACAAAACCGATCTGGTGTTCATTGACGCGATGGGGACGGGATACAGCCGCGCCGCCGGAAAAGCGCAGGCGAAGGACTTCTACGGAGTGGACGAGGACGTCCAGGCGTTTGCGCAATTCATCGTCACCTACTTGAGCCGCAACGGCCGGTGGAATTCTCCGAAGTTTCTGATTGGCGAGAGCTACGGAACCTTTCGCTCCGCCGCTCTCGGCAATTATCTGCAGTCGCGCTACACCGTGCACCTGAACGGCATCTGCCTGATTTCTTCGGTTCTCGATCTGGCGACCATCACATTCGCTCCCGGTGACGACCGGCC
Source organism: Candidatus Acidiferrales bacterium (assembly GCA_035631855.1). Taxonomy (GTDB): domain Bacteria; phylum Acidobacteriota; class Terriglobia; order Acidiferrales; family UBA7541; genus DASQHY01. Next base: position 9,222 of record DASQHY010000061.1, on the reverse strand, counting down.
GTACATTTTCTATCTCCCGAGCTACGCGGCCGTGGCGTGGTATCACAAAGTGCTGAAGGACCGGCCGGCGGACCTCCCCGGGTTCATCGAAGAGGCGCGTCAGTACGCGCAGGGCGAGTACGCGGCGGCGCTCTTCAAGGGAGCAAGACTCTCCGCCGCTGAGAAGGCCGCCGTCGCCAAGAAACTCTCCTATTTCACGGGATTGAGCGAGGATTACCTGATCAAGGCGAATCTTCGCGTGACGCTCGGCCAGTTCAACGTGGAGCTGCAACGCAGCCGCGGCCTGACCACCGGGCGCATTGACGCGCGCTTTTCGGGCTACACCTACGACCTGCTTTCGGAAACCGCGCAGGGCGATCCGGAAGGGCCAGCCGTCGGCGGAGCCTTCACCGCGCTGATCAATGCCTACAATCACGACGAGCTGAAGTTCGGCAAAGATAAGGTCTACAACAACACCAACCGCGGCTTCGGTCAGTGGAACTGGAAGCGCGAGGGGCCGGGAGGGTTCGGCTTCCCGAGCGCTCCGAATACCCAGCGCGACCTCGTGCAGGCGATGATCGCCAACCCGCGCCTGCAGGTGCAAGTGGAGAACGGTTATTACGACATGGCCACGCCGTTTTTCGAGACCGAATTCACCATGGAGCACCTTGGGTTGCCCGCCGACTTGCAGAAGAACATCACCCTGGACTACTACACTGCCGGGCATATGATGTATCTGCATGATGAGGACCGCGTGACGCTTCACAACCATATCGCCAGCTTTATTGACCGCGCGACGCGACCCTAGGCCGCGCGCGCCAAGAAGCAGGCGCTGTGCACCATTCCATCGTCCGTGAGGGGACTCCGCTGGTGTCTGATCCAAATCCAAAATCCAGGCTCTCACTCAAGAGGATCGAGGAAGCGTCTCACTCGATTGATCTGGTTTTTTTGAATTCGCCCCAGTTCCTCAGCGACCCCCTGAGCGAGGAACTCGGCATGCGCCTCGTCTTGAAGGTCGAAACGGTGAACCCGATCCGCTCATTCAAGGGACGTGGCGCCGACTTTTTTGTCTCACGGCTCCCGGGGAATTCCCCGATGCTGGTGTGCGCTTCGGCAGGCAATTTCGGCCAGGGCATGGCCTATGCCGCCCGCAAGCGTGGTTTCCATGTCGCCGTCTTCGCGGCTGAAACGGCAAATCCCTTGAAACTGGAGCGCATGAGGAAACTGGGCGCCGACGTGCGGCTATTCGGCCGCGAGTTTGACGCGGCGAAAGAGAGCGCGCGCGAATTTGCCAAAGAGCTTCACGCGCGTTTTGTCGAAGATGGCTGCGAGCCGGCGATTTCCGAAGGTGCCGGAACGATCGCCGTAGAGTTTTGCCGGTGGAAAGAGCCTCTTGATTTCCTGCTCGTCCCCCTGGGAGACGGCGCGCTGCTAGCTGGAGTAGGGCTATGGATGAAGACGCATTCGCCTCGGACCCGCTTGGTGGCCGTGTGCGCCGAGGGAGCTCCGGCGATGGCGCTTTCATTTCGCCAGGGGAGCGTGCAATCCACCGAGACGGTCTCGACCATTGCCGACGGCATCGCGACGCGCTTGCCCGTCCCGGAGGCCTTTGACGACCTCAAGGATTTAGTGGATGAGGTTCTGCTCGTCAGCGACGATTCCATCATTCATGCCATGCAACTGGCATTTCGGCACCACGGTTTGGTCATCGAGCCTGCGGGCGCAGCGGGCCTGGCCGCCGCTATTACTTACAAGGAGCGATTTCACGGAGCACTAGCCGCGACCGTCCTCACCGGAGGAAATCTTACTTCCGAGCAGATACGTCAATGGCTAAGCGGAGCAGGCTAGGGCATTTGCGCCGTGGCGGCGCAACGTAGGATTGCAAACGGCCGGTGTCACTCGCCGTAGGGAACCCAGATGTTTTTGACCTGCGTGGCGTGATGCAGGAACCAGCGGCCTTCGCCCTGCTTCACGTCGAACCAATCAATGGCGCGGCCTTCGTTGGTCCACACCTGCTTCAAATTCCCCACGGAAAGCAATTTCGCAGACGTGCCGCTCGCTTCATCCGTGAAACACCAGATGGCATCCATGTCATCGTGCTCGGCAAGCGTTTTCATCAACTCCGCGGGGCGCCCCGTCACAATGTTCACGACGCCACCCGGCAAATCGCTGGTGTCGAAAACCTGGTAGAGGTCGCCGGTGATCAGCGGGTACGCCTCTGACGGAATAGCAACGACGGTGTTCCCAACGGAAATCGCGGGCATCACTAAAGACAGGAACCCGAGCAGCGGCGCTTCGGTTGGACACACGATCCCGATCGTGCCGACGGGCTCGTGCATCGCCAGCGTGACATTGCGGAACGGCGGATCGTGCACGGCGCCGTCATATTTGTCGGCCCACGCCGCATAGGAAAACACGCGCTCGATTCCGCGGCTGACTTCCGCGGCGGCGTGCTCCTGCCCGACGACTGCCGACAGGCGGCCCGCAATTTCCTCGCGGCGCTGCGACAGGTTTTCCGCAATGTAATAGAGCACCTGCGCGCGATTGTGCGCGGTTGCCTTTCCCCAGGCTTCGGCTTTGCGCGCGGCTTCCACCGCGTTGCGGATATCCTTGCGATTCCCAAACGGCGCCTCACCGAGCAATCGGCCGTCGGGGCTGCGCACCTCGATGCTGTAACCCGAGTCCGGCCGCGCTTGCTTGCCGCCGACGTAGAGCTTCACGGTGCGGTCGATCGGCGGCGCCGCTGAATCGGGTTGCGTGTCCGCTGCCTTGCCGGCGGGAAGTTTCATGGGACGCAGGGAAGGCGCCTGCTTGAACCAGGCCGGCTCGAGATATTCGAAAAGTCCTTCGCGGCCGCCTTCGCGGCCGAAGCCGCTTTCGCGGTAGCCGCCGAATCCGCAGGACGCATCGAAGAGATTCGTGCTGTTCACCCACACCACGCCGGCTTTCAATTGCGCGGCAACGTGCAGCGCAACGTTGATGCTTTCACTCCACACGCACGCCGCCAGGCCGTAGACGGTATTGTTGGCGAGCTCGACCGCCTCGCGCGGAGTGCGAAAGGTCATGGCTGCGAGAACCGGCCCGAAGATTTCTTCCTGCGCCACGATGGAAGCCGGATGGACGTTGCTCAGCAGCGTAGGAGGAAAGTACAGACCGCGCGAAGGCATCGGCAACGCGGGCTGCCAGCACGTGGCGCCCTCGGCGACGCCCTGGTCCACCAGCCGCTGAATCCGCTCCAACTGCACCCGCGCAACAATCGCGCCGATGTCAATGGCTTTGTCGAGCGGCGAACCCACGCGCAGCGTGCTCATGCGGTCGCGGATCTTGGCGATGAGTGGTTCGGCGATGCTCTCCTGCATCAGCAGGCGCGAGCCCGCGCAACACACCTCTCCTTGATTGAACCAGATGCCGTCCACCAACCCTTCCACGGCGCTGTCCAGGTCGGCATCTTCGAAAACGATGAAGGGCGACTTCCCGCCCAATTCCAAAGAAAGTTTCTTGTGGCTTTGAGCGGTGGCCTTGCGGATGGCGCGTCCCACCTCCGTCGATCCGGTGAAAGCAATCTTGTCCACTCCGGGGTGCTTCACCAGAGCCTCGCCCGTGGAACCGTCTCCGGTGACGATATTGACGACGCCCGAGGGGAGCGAAATTTCCTGGCAAATTTCGGCGAAAGCTAGCGCGGTCAGCGGAGTATATTCCGCGGGCTTCAGCACGACCGTGTTTCCCGTGGCAATGGCGGGCGCAATCTTCCATGCCAGCATGAGCAACGGAAAATTCCACGGAATGACTTGTCCGACGACTCCGCAGGCTGTATAGCCGGAAAATTCTTGTTCGAGCAACTGCGCCCATCCGGCGTGATGATAGAAATGGCGCGCCACCAGCGGAATATCAATGTCGCGGCTCTCGCGGATGGGCTTGCCGTTGTCCAGGGTTTCGAGTACGGCAAGCCGCCGCGAATGCTTCTGCACCTGCCGCGCCAGCGCATAGAGGTAGCGGGCGCGCGCATGAGGAGCGAGGGCCTTCCAGGAATCGAGTGCGGCGCGCGCGGCGTCCACGGCGGAGCTGATGTCCGCAGAAGTGCCTTGCGCGACGCTGGCAAGCTTCTCTCCCGTCGAGGGGTCCGCGGTGTCGAAGTACTGGCCGGAGGCGGGCTTCTGCCATGCCCCATTGATGAAATGCCCGAACTGGCGGCCGTGCGTGTCGAGCCAAACGAGCGCTTCACGCGGGTCTTCCGGAGCGGGGCCGTATTCCATGCTGACGAATTTTTCGGCGATGCTCATGGAATCCTTTGCTCGATTCTCCCCCTCGCTGTTCTTGCGGCTACGCGATGGGGTGGCGGAAATCCGCCGAATAACGCCCCGTGGCGTGGTGTTCGAGTTGGCGCTCGATATCGGCCAGCATGCCGCTCGCGCCGAACCGGAACAATTTCGCCTCAAGCCAGGCTGGGCCGAGCTCCTCTTTCATCAGCGATAGCCATTCGGTGGCTTGTTTTGCCGTGCGAATGCCGCCCGCTGCTTTGAAGCCGACCGCCGCGCCGGTTTCGTGGGCATACTCGCGGATCGCGCGGGTCATCACCAATCCCACGGGGAGCGTCGCGTTCACGGCTTCTTTGCCCGTCGAGGTTTTGATGAAGTCCGCGCCGGCCATCATAGCCACCACGCTGGCGCGGCCGACGTTCCGCAGCGTGAGCAAATCGCCGGTCCCGAGAATCACTTTCATGTGCGCCGAGCCGCAGGCGCTCTTGAAGGTGGCGATTTCGTCGTAGAGCGCCTGCCACTTTCCTTCGAAAACGTGGGCACGCGTAATCACCACGTCAATTTCATGCGCTCCGGCATCCACCGAGCGGCGGATTTCCGCGACACGTTCCTCCAGGGGAGAAAGCCCCGCCGGAAAACCGGTGGACACGGCCGCCACGCGGATTCCGCTGCCTTCGAGAGCGCGCACCGCGGTCTCCACGAAATTGTGATAGACGCAGACGGCGGCCACTTTCAAGTCGAGTTCCTCAATTCCGAGGCGGGTCACGAGGTCGCGGCGAATGGGCTGGCGCGCCTTGGCGCACAACCGCCGCACGCGCTCGTGGGTGTCGTCGCCCGAAAGTGTGGTCAGGTCCATGCAGGAAATGGCGCGCAGAAGCCACGCCGCCTGCCATTCTTTCTTCACGGTGCGGCGCGTGACCAGGGTCTGCGCGCGGCGCTCCACGGCGCTGGTATTCACGCGCACATCTTTGATCCAATCGAGGTTGAGTGGAATGCCGTGGTTGGCGTGCAGTGCGCGTCCCGAAAGCGTGGCGAGCGCAGGCTCGGTGGAAGCGGAAAGGCCTGTCTCCGGACGGGCAGCAAGGTTCTCGGCCAGGGTGTAGCGCCGGACGTGATTTACGGCCATAAAATCCTCTCCATCAACTCCCCATCAGCGGGCGCCGCTTCCGGCGGCAAGAGCGAGACACTAGGACTACGCCAAAGCATGTCCACGAAGAGTATTGCAATCATACCATCTTAGCGAAGCCCCGAAGCCTGGAGTAGCGAAGGGCGGACGTCCCTTCACCCAACTGGACGGCCAACGACTTCGTACGACGATTCGTTGTAGAGTGTGGAAGGATGCCGGACGGAGGCGAACAAACATGAGAGCTGGCTGCCGAATCCTCCTCGCGCTATTCCTTCTGCAAACCGGAGCAACGCGCTTTGAGACGCAACCAACATCCCACAGAGACACTACGCGTGATCGAATGGCGGGCCAAGAGGCGGTTGAGCAACGATTCGCGGCATGGAGTTCGCACGACGCTGATAAGGTGATCGGTTTCTATACCGACGACATTGCGTATGAGGACGTTCCGTTAGGGCGTACTAGCCACGGAAAAGCGGAACTGCGCAAGTTCGTGGAAGACACCTTTGCTGCCTTTCCTGATCTAAAGGTGGAGGTGGTGAGTAGTTCCATTTGCCGCGGCCACGGCGTGTCAGAAGTGGTCTGGAGTGCCACCGACAAGGGCTTCCTGAAGACAGACAAGAGATTCTCTATACGCATGGTGAGTGTTTTTGAGTTGCGCGAAGGAAAAGTCTCGCGCAACGAGGACTTCTATGATCTAGCCACCATCATGCGGCAACTTGGGGCCTTGCCAGCCGACAAGACCGATTCCGCACACCGAACAAAACGACGACTGCAGTCCTGTCCAAGGGGCGACGTTTAGGAGTCACAACGGCGCTCCCATTGCCTGGTAAACGCGGTAGCCGGAAACTGACCCATACCAAGCCTGGGGTTGGTCCTCGGCCGCAGGCCGTGTGATAGTATCTGCGGACGAAAAACATGGTCATCGGGAAACCCGCGGCATGGGATGAGAAAGAGCTCCGGCGCGTGCTCGGACAATTCGCCACGGGCGTCACCGTGGTCACCGCGCGGGGCAAAGACGGCGCCCCGGTCGGCACTACCGTCAACTCCTTTACCTCCGTTTCGCTGAAACCTCCTCTGGTGCTGTGGTGTCTGGCGCACAGTTCGCAGAATCTCGCCGCCTTTCGCAAGACCACGCACTTCGCTGTCAACATTTTGTCCGCCGGCCAGCACGAACTGTCGCGCAGGTTTGCCCTGCCGGCCCCGGACAAGTTCGAGGGGGTGGACTACGAGGATGGAAGAGCGGGAGTTCCTTTATTGAAGGGGGTCACCGCGCAAATTGTTTGCCGGAAGGTCCGGCGCCTGCCTGGGGGCGATCACGATATTTTTCTCGGGAAAGTGGAGGAGTTCCAGCGGTACGACGGCAAGCCGCTCGTCTTTCATTCCGGGCGCTACCACATTGTCACGCATCATCCCGAAATTCCGCAGTAGCCTGCCGCCCTTTGCCGCATGCGCGGCTCGATCATCCGGTCTTCAAGCCGTTGGGAACCATCGGAAGCGAGCGCAACCGCACGCCAGTAGCATCAAAAATCGCGTTGCCGATTGCCGGGGCCAGTCCCACGATCGGCGTTTCGCCGGCCCCCGCCGGAGGAACATCCTTGCGGCCGATCAACACCGTCTCGACCACCGGAATATCCTTGAATCGCGGTACCCGGTACTTCGACAACTTGGGATTGAGGATTCGCCCGTTTTCGAATTCGATGGCTTCGAAGAGCGCTCCTCCCAAGCCCATGATATTTGCGCCTTCGATTTGATTGCGCAGATGGTCGGGGTTCACCACCGCGCCGCAATCAAACGCCGTCACCACGCGCACCACCTTCACCGTTCCGCTCGCCCGGTCCACCGCGACCTCCGCGCATGTGGCCACGTAGCTGTTCTTTTCGAATCCTCCGCCCATTCCGAAGCCCTGGCCCGGTGCGCTTTTCGCGCGGCCCCAGCCGAACTTCTTTGCGGCCGCCTCGAACACTGCGCGCAGCCGCTCGTCCTTCAGGTTCTTCAGGCGAAACTTCAGCGGGTCCATTTTCACCAGGCTCGCCAGTTCGTCCATGTGCGATTCGCGTGCGAAGTGGTTCGCCGTGGCCGCCAGGCCCCGGTACGACCCCTGCCGCAGCGGCGATTGCGTGGCGTGGAATTCGATTCGCTGGTTGGGAATGTCGTAGAACGTGCGGATCGCCGAAGGGCCGGAATTGTAGTTGTGAAATTCCCATGCGGCGATTCTCCCGTCTGCGTTCACGCCGCTGCGAACCTCAATCACCCCGGCGGGGCGAAAATATGCCCAGGTGAATTCCTCTTCCCGCGTCCACACCACTTTCACCGGACGCTTTGCCGCGCGCGCCAGCCGCGCCGCCTCGATGGCGGTTTCGCCTGTGTGTTTCCCGCCATATCCGGAACCTGTATCCGGCATCAGCACGCGCACGCGCTCTTCCGGAATCCGAAACGTGGCCGCCAATTCGTTTCGAACTCCAAAGGGCCGTTGTGTCCCGGTCCAGACCGTCAAGCTGTCGCCGTTCCACTCGGCCAGCGCAGCGCGAGGCTCGAGCGGAGTGTGCGCAATGTATGCGACGGTGTATCGCTGCTCCAGGCGATGGCTGGCCGCAGCCAGTGCCGCGTCCGGCGAGCCCTGCTCGAAAGGCGAACCACCGTCCCGTCCCTTCTCTTCCGCCGCGTTCCTCTTCAAGTAATCGAACAGCTCTTTGCTCGACGGCTGCGGCTCCGCCTTCCACTCCGCACGAATCGCCGCGACGGCGCGCGCAGCGGTTTCTTCGTCAGCGGCCGCGGCGCCGATGAAGGTTCCATCGTGAACCACCGTCACTCCGGGCATTTTCTCGGCTTCGCTGGTGTCGAGAGAGACCAGCGTGGCATGGAAAGAATCTGGCCGCAGAACTTTTCCGAACAACATTCCCGGCAGCTTCTGGTCCGACGGGTAGCGGTGCTTTCCGGTAACAAATTCGCGGCCATCCACTTTCGCCGCCGACTGGCCCGCGACTCTCCACTGCGCGGGCGGTGTAAGCGGATCCTCCGCCGGAATTGTCTGCGTTAACTCGAGGCCCTGAACGAGTTTGGCGTACGCGATGCTGCGCTTCGTCTTTGCGTGCGTCACTTTGCCTTCGCCGGCGGTGAGTTCTCCCACCGGCACGTTCCAGTTCTTCGCCGCCAATTCCACCAGGAGGTCGCGCGTTGCGGCTGCTACCTTGCGAAGCTGCAAGTTCATCGTGGGCGTGGTGCGGCTCCCGAAAGTCCCCATATCAAACGGCGTCAGTTGCGTGTCGCCCATCACGAATGCGATGCTGTTTAGGGGAACGCGAAGCTCTTCGGCCACCGCCTGGCTGAGCGATGTCCGGATGTTCTGGCCCATTTCAACCTTGCCCGTGTACGCCGTCACCACTCCGTTTTCACCGAAGTGCAGCCACGCTCCGATTTCCCGGGGCAGCGATTCGCCCATTTGCCGGCGCGCGCTCCCGGATTCCTGAAACGCCGCGGCCTCCGGCAAAACGGATGCCACCAAAATTCCCGCGCCCAAAAGCTTGAAGAACCCGCGGCGGTCCAATTCGAAATGATAGGCGGGCGGCGCCTCCAGCTCGTATCGTTCGCGTTCCCAGGAACCATTGACGAAAGGATTGCCGGTCATTGGCCGCCCCCTTTCATTTCCCTCGCGGCACGTTGAATTGCCGCCACAATCCGCGGATAGGTTCCGCAGCGGCAGATGTTTCCGTCCATAAACTCGGCGATTTGTTCCGCGGAGGGGTTGCGATTCGCATTCAGCAGCGAGACCCCCGTCATAATCATCCCGGACGTGCAGAACGCGCATTGCATCGCGCCTTCCGCCAGGAAAGCCTCCTGGAGCGGGTGCAGCCGGCCGTCCTT
>DASQHY010000060.1:0-9531 GCA_035631855.1 Candidatus Acidiferrales bacterium | reverse complement strand
GATCGGCGTGGGCGAACAGACCGGAGCCATGGACGCCATGCTCCAGAAGATCGCGGACTTCTACGAAGAGGAAGTCGATGCCGCGGTGAAGGACCTGTTGACCGCGATGGAGCCGCTCTTGATCGTGTTTCTGGGCGTGGTGGTCGGTGGCGTGGTCATTTCCATGTACCTGCCGCTGTTTACGCTGATCGGAAAACTGAGCAATATGCACTAAGCGCGAACCGCGTGGCTTTCCCGCGGCGGGGGCACCAAGCACAACCCGCCGCGGAATTTGAGCGAAGCGAACGGGCTGGCGCCTCTCGCGTGCGGAGAGGCGCCAAGCCGCTCCTCCCGGATGGAACTCAGACAAAACGTGCGGGATTGGCTGGCCTGGCTGGCCCGAGTCCGCTTCTTGATGATTACGGTCATCTTGGCGGTCCTGCTGGTTCTGCCGCAATACGTGCAGTGGATCGTCCCCTCGAGATATTTCATCCCGCTGATCGTTCTGTGGTACACCTTCGGAGTTCTCGATTTGATCCTCTTGCAATGGATCCCCAAGGCCCACTGGCATGCTCCAGTGCAAATGGTGTTGGACCTGCTCATGGTTACCGCGCTGGTGTATGTCACGGGCACGCAGGAGAGCTACTTCATTCCTTTGTACCTCCTCGCTATCATTGTCTCCAGTATCCTGTTTTCCCCGCGCGGCACTTTCCTGGTGGCGGGTTTCAGCTTTGTTCTGCTCGGCGCCGTGACCGAGCTTTCTTTCTACGAAAAGATCCCTCGCACATGGATTTTCACGCCGACACTCAGTTCGCTGCGAACCTGGCTGTTGAGCAATCTCGTTGGGTTCCTTGCCGTTGCCTACTTGTCGAGTTCGCTCGCGCAGTCGCTCCGCCGCAAAGGGCACGAGCTGGAGCAAAAGAGTCAGGAGTTGCAGGATTTGCAGGCGTTCAACGAAGACATTATCCATTCCATGCGTGGAGGACTCCTCACCACCGACCTCGAGGGGAGAATCCTGCTGCTGAATCGGACCGGAGAGGAGATTACAGGCTACTCCTTTGGCGAGCTTCACGCGCGCAATCTCCCGGAGGTCTTTCCGGACTTCTGGCTCCCGGGCCAACAGACCCCCGGCGGCGGACCCGTGGCGCGCAAGGAGATCGACTTTCGAACCGCCAGCGGCCAGCAGCGTTTCCTGGGGATCTCCGTTTCCTCGCTTCGCACGCGTGACCCAAGCCGCACCGGCTACGTTTTCAGTTTCCAGGACCTCACCGAACTGCGCAACCTCGAGCAGGAAATGGCCACCATGGAACGCATGGCCGCCTTGGGCCGTTTGTCTGCCGCCATTGCCCACGAGATCCGCCAGCCTCTGACGGCCATGGCCGGCGCCGTCAAAGAACTGGGGCGACTGGCGGTCCTGGAAGAGGATGACCGTCATCTGGTGGAAATTGTGATTCGCGAATCCGAGCGCCTCAACCACATCATCACCGACTTTCTCAATTACTCCCGCGAGAAGACTTACGAATTCCAGGAAGTGGACATTGCCGACCTCTTAGACGAAACCCTCACGCTCCTGGAGCGCCACCCGGACTTGGACGGGAAATACTCCATTGAGCGTGTCTATGCCCGCCGATCGGCGCGCGCCCGCGTGGACAGCAACCGCATGAAGCAGGTTTTTTGGAACCTCTGTGACAATGCGTTGCGCGCGATGCCGGAGGGCGGGACGCTCACGGTCCGTCTGGATCCCGCGCCGTTTTGGGTGCGCATTCGCTTCCGCGACACCGGGATCGGAATGGATCCGGAACAGCGCGAGAAGATTTTTGAACCGTTGCAATCCGGGTTTGCGGGGGGAACCGGACTGGGGCTTTCCATTGTGTACCAGATCGTGCAGGCGCACAGCGGGCGAATCAGCGTCCTTTCCGAGAAGGAATGCGGCGCCGAGTTCATCGTTGAACTCCCCCGCGTCGGGTAGCAATTCGAAAGGAAGCATTCGCATGGCCTACATTTTGATTGTCGACGACGAACAATCCATTCGTGAGGTCCTGGAGATCGCTTTTCGCAAGCAGGGACACCGCGTGGAAGTAGCGGGCAGCGTCGAAGCCGCAAAGAAACGCATCGAGTCCCAGATTTTCGACATTATCGTCTCCGACATCCGCATGCCCGGTGGCGGAGGAGTGGATCTGCTGCGCTTCGCAAAAGAGGTTGCCCCCTCGTGTTTCTTTCTGCTCATCACCGGAGTCCCCACCCTGGAGACGGCCATTGCCGCCCTTAACTCCGGCGCCGATCGCTACGTCATCAAGGATCACGAATTGGTGGACCAGTTGCGGCGCGCCGTGCAACAGGTGGCGGAGAACCTGCAGTGGAAGAAGGAGGCCGGATATCTGCGGCGCGAACTTCGACGGCTCACCGGGCTGGACAATATCATCGGCCAGAGCGCGAAGATGCGCGCCATCTTCGAATTGATTCAGACGGTTGCGCCTCAATCCAGCCGCATCCTGATTACCGGCGAGAGCGGCACCGGAAAGGAACTCGTGGCTCGGGCCGTCCATGAGAACAGTTCCCGGTCCAAGGAACCGTTTATCACCATCAACTGCGGCGCCTTTCCCGAAACGCTTCTCGAATCCGAGTTGTTCGGGTACATGAAAGGTGCTTTCACCGGCGCGAATGAAAATAGACAGGGGCTGTTCCAGGCCGCACACGGCGGCACCCTGTTTATGGACGAGATCGGCAACATGGGTCTGCCCATGCAGGTAAAGCTGTATCGCGTTCTCCAGGAGGGGAAGGTCCGTCCCGTGGGAAGCAACGAAGAAGTGGACGTGGATGTGCGCGTCATCGCCGCGACCAACAAGGACTTCGAAAAGGAAATTGCCGAGGGGAGATTCCGCGAGGACCTCTACTACCGCCTCAGCGTCATTCCCATCCATCTGCCCGCGTTGCGCGAGCGCCGTGAGGATATCCCCTTACTGGCAAGGTTTTTTCTCGAGCGATTTCGCAAGTCCATGGAAAAACCAATCGAAGGAATCGAGCCGGAGGCCATGCGCCGCTTGGAAAGCTACGATTGGCCGGGAAACGTGCGCGAACTGGAAAACACCATTGAACGGGCCGTGGCCCTGGAATCCGGGCCGCGCATCACAGTGGGTGTTCTGCCGGCGAAGGTCGCGGGATACAGCGTGGAGCTGACTGGCGGACAGAACGGTGACTTTGTTCTTCCCCCCGGGGGGATCGATTTTGAGGCGCACATGGCCGAATTCGAGCGGCGCAACTTGGCCGCGGCATTGGAAAGCGCCGGCGGAGTCCGCACGCGGGCGGCGGAATTGCTCAAGATTTCCTACCGCTCCTTCCGCCATTACGCGAAGAAACACAATATCTGAGCCCTTGGAAACGTCTACTTTTTGACTCATTGATTAGCGGTCGAGCAGGGCTGATACATCATGATCCAGTCAAAAAGCGTCAGCTTCTGGATGGACACAAATTGTCATCGCCTACGCTTCACAGGGGTTCGGCTGCAACACAACCTTGCGCAACCCGAGCATAACATCCTGACAATCATAGAGTTAGCAAATCACCGACCGTGGCCCCCCGCCTGGCTCGACTGGCATCGGGATTGCTGTTATCCTGACCAGTGCTCTGGCACAAAGAATCCAAGGAGAGGACATGAAAAGACAGAAGGGTTTCTCATTAATCGAGCTTCTAATCGTCGTGGCGATCATTTTGATCATCGCGGCGATTGCCATTCCGAACCTCTTGCGTTCGAAGATGGCCGCCAACGAGTCTTCGGCAGTCGGTTCGCTTAGGACGCTTACTACGGCCCAAGCCACCTACTCCTCGATGTACAACGTGGGCTATGCCACCACCTACGCAGAACTCGGACCTGGAAACAACACCTGTGCCACCGCCAACCTGATTGACGCAGTTCTAGCGGCTGGTGCAAAGAGCGGCTACGCGTTCACGCCTTTTGTTACAACCGCGAACGGCACAGCCGCGGCCATCCTTGCCGCAACGGGTTGCGCGGACGGTGCAGCGACTTGGAATACGCAAGCTAACCCGCAAACCTGCGACACAACTGGACACAGAACCTTTTACGTGGACCAGACGGGTGTTATCCGTTTCAATCCTGCCGCCGGTTGCGTGGTAGCAGGCCCCGCCAGCGCTCCGCTCCAGTAAATTGTTTTGTCTGGATCGATCGGGGAGGAGGCTCACTGCCTCCTCCCCGTTTTTTTCTTTCCACGCGATTCCGGAAGAGTAAGGCATGCCTGCGATTGTCACTTGCCAGTGCCGCAAACTGTCATCGGAGCAATGATTCAAGACGCGATGGAAAATGGCTCAGGGCTTGGCGCGCACCACCATGAAAACAAAAGGTTAAGCAACAGAGCATCGGCTGCACGCCGTTGCTGACTGGCACGTGGATTGCAGGTAGAGAGTAGTAGTCTCAGCGCGTAAATTCCTGTCAGTGTCAGGAGACTGGTATGCAGAGGCAGAGAGGCTTCTCTCTAATCGAGCTCTTGATCGTCGTGGCGATCATCTTGATCATCGCCGCCATTGCCATCCCGAACCTGATCCGCTCAAAAATGGCGGCCAACGAGTCCTCAGCGGTAGGCTCGTTGCGCACGCTTACCTCGGCTCAGGCGACCTATTTCTCGATGTACAACGTCGGGTTTGCGACCACCTATGTTGAGTTGGGTCCTGGAAACAACTCGTGCGCCACAGCCAATCTCATCGATCCCACGCTCGCTGGCGGATCGAAGAGCGGCTACGTCTTCCTGCCCATGGTCACCACTCCAAATAATACGTCGGCAGTGATCCTTGCAGCTACGGGATGCGCTGACGGCGCGGCGTCCTACATCATCAACGCCAACCCCCTTCAGTGCGATGCCACCGGCCATAGGACGTTCTACGTTGACCAAACAGGGGTACTCCGTTTCAACGCTGCAGCTGGCTGCGTTGCGGCAGGCCCTGCCAGCGCCCCGATTCAATAGGTTCATTCCAAAGGAATTCGACGGGGAGGACGCGTAAAGCTTCCTCCCCGTTTTTTTCTGCAATTCATTCGATGCGAACCCTCTGCGGTCCCGTGATGGAACTCCCGGGTAAGCAAGGACGCCCTGGCGAACTCGGCGTAGCCACTGCATCGCTGAACGATCCGCTTCCTTTGCCCGCACGATACGTCGCTCTGCTAGACTGCAGCCATGGTCTTGATGATGATAGCCGCCCTCATGGGGATTGGATTCGCTCACTCCACAAGCGAATCGCAGGCGCTCGTCCGGAAGATGGAGTCGCGCTACAAAACGGCGCATACCCTGAGCGCGACCTTTCTGGAGCGCTATAGCGAGGGGCGGCGGACCACCGAAGTGGAATCCGGACACGTTTTCTTTAACCGGCCGGGCCGCATGCGCTGGGAATATGAGGCCCCCGAGAAAAAGCTCTTCCTTTCCGACGGAAAGTTTGTGTGGTTGTACGTTCCCTCGGACCGTACCGTCACGCGCGCGAAAGTGAAGGAGAGCGCCGATTGGCGGACCCCGCTGGCGCTGTTGACGGGCAAAGCCAACCTCTCGCGTCTTTGCCGCCGTATCGAACTCCTTCCGAATGATGTTCACCATCCCGCAGGCCACGCGGTCTTGCGCTGCATTCCCCGGGGGGAAGAGGAGTCTCCTGAACCAGCGAGCCTGGATGCCGGCGAATCGCCGGATGCCGGCTTTTTGGAGGTTCTTCTGGAGGTGAATGAAGCTTCCGGGGAGTTGGCAAGCGTCCTGGTGCGGCAACCTGGGGGGATTGAGCTCGAGTACCGCTTTGCGAATTGGCTGTTCAACCCGCCGCTGGAAGAATCACTCTTTCATTTTGCTGCTCCTGTCGGTGTGGCGATCGTTGAAGCGCCGTCCGAAAAAGGCGGCGGTGCGCCGCGAATGCGCTAAAGATTCCTTCCAGGGCTGCGCGGCGGCGTCCGTCTTGCCCTTCCTTAGGCGGTAACACGCTGCACACCAATTCCCCCGGTCCGGTTTCTGAACACGCGAGGGATGTTGTACACTCACTACCATGGGGGAATTCGTCTGCCGGGTAGCCGACTCCTCCGGCCGCGTATTTTCACAGGTCGAGCCGGCGCAGTCGGTAAACGAAGCGCGCCACAAACTGGCGGAGCGCGGACTCTACGTGTACTCGGTAAAGCCGCGCAGCAGCTTCCTGACCCGCTTTCAGTGGCAGCGGCCGTCCAGCCGCGTCTCGGGCCCCGATTTCCTGATCTTCAATCAGCAATTCAACACGCTGATTAAAGCCGGCTTGCCCATCCTGCGGGCCCTGGACCTCCTGGCGGAACGTGCGGCCAGCCCGCGTCTGCGGCCCATCCTGGGCGAAGTCCGCACCCGCGTGCGGGAGGGAGCATCCTTGTCGGAAGCGATTGAGCAGCAGGGAGTCTTCCCCAAGGTGTACTCGACGGCGGTTCTGGCGGGTGAGAAAAGCGGAAACTTGCCGGGCGTTCTGGACTATTACATCGCCTACCAGAGAGTGACCACCGGGGTGCGCAAGAAAATCCTCTTCACCCTGATTTATCCCGCTCTGCTGGTCACCTTTGCGTCCATCATCGTCAGCTACCTCGTCGCCGTGGTCATCCCCAAGTTCGCGCAGTTGTACAATGAGCTGAACGTGCCCTTGCCGGGCCCCACTCGCTTGCTGGTATCCATCACGGTCGGCTACCGCATCTACCTGCTGGCGGGCGTTGGCCTGTTCATCGCCGGCGTGGTAGGAGTGCTTTTGTGGTCGCGGAGCGAAGAGGGTGGCGAAACGCTGGACCGCTGGAAACTGCGCTTGCCTGTGGTCGGCGATACGTGGATCAAGTTTCAGATGGCGCAGTTCTCGCGCACCCTGTCAACCTTGCTTGCCGGCGGGACACCCCTGGTTTCCGCGCTGCAGACCTCCAGCGATGCGCTGACCAGCCGGCTCATTCGTTCTACGGTTACGCAAGCCGCGCAGCAGGTCCGCGAGGGACAATCCCTGCACGCGGGGCTTGCCGCCAACTCCATCATTCCCGAGCTGGCCCTGGACATGATTGAAGTGGGGGAATCAAGCGGCGCCCTGGCGCCGATGCTGAATAGCGTCGCGGAGTTCTATGAAGAGGAAGTGGCCATGCGGCTGCAGGCCCTGGTTTCCGTGATCGAGCCTCTCATCCTGATCTGCATGGCCGCGGTTGTTTTGTTCATTTTGATTGCGCTTTATCTGCCGGTTTTCTCGCTTTCCGCCGGCGGAGCAGGGGCGGGTTAGGCGGGTCATGAGCGCTGCGGATCACAAAGTAAACCCCCAGCTCCCGGGCAAAGGCGCTTCTGCTTCGGAAGAACAGCAGGAGCGCGAACGGACGCGGAAGCTCGCGGAGCGCTACCGCTGCGCCTTTGTGGACCTCCGGGAATACCATCCCGACCCGGAACTCTTTCGCACCATCCCCGCCGACTTGATGTTCCGCTTCAATTTCGTGCCCCTCGAAGCGCAGAACCATGCGCTGGCGATTGCCGTGGCGGACCCCAGCCAGGTGCTCTTGAGCGATGAGTTGCAGTTGCTGCTCGGCAAAAAACTCATCATCAAGGTCGCCACGGCCACGCAGATCAGCGATCTGCTGAAGCGCACCGAGCAGTCCCAGCGCGTCCTGGAACAGGCTACCGAAGCGTTCACCCTCCAGGTGGTCGAGGAAGAGGAGGAAACCGAGGAAACCATTTCCGCCGACCGCCTGACGCGCGACACCGCCATCAGCCCGGTGGTCCGCCTGGTGGACACAGTGATTTTCACCGCCCTCGAGCGCCGCGCCAGCGATATTCACATCGAAGCGCGCGATGCCGAGGTGGTGGTGAAATACCGGATTGACGGCGTGCTGCAATACGCCATGCCACCGATTTCCAAGGAGTCGCATGCCACCATTCTTTCGCGCATCAAGGTGATGAGCGACCTGGATATTGCCGAGCGGCGCGTTCCCCAGGACGGCCGGTTCCGGGTCCGGTATAAAGGACGGTTCATAGACTTCCGCGTCTCCATCATGCCCTCCATTCACGGCGAAGACGCCGTTCTTCGCGTCCTCGACAAAGAGACGCTTTCCGAAAAATTCCGCACCTTGAGCCTCGACGTGGTGGGATTCGCTCCCGACGAATTGCGGCGCTTCCGGCGGTACATTCACGAACCCTATGGAATGGTTCTGGTCACCGGCCCGACCGGCTCGGGCAAAACCACCACCCTCTATGCCGCCATCAACGAAATCAAAACCGATGAGGATAAGATCGTCACCATCGAGGACCCCGTGGAATACCAGGTCCGCGGCATTACCCAGATCCCCGTGAACGAGAAGAAGGGGTTGACCTTTGCCCGCGGCTTGCGCTCCATCCTGCGTCACGACCCGGACAAGATCATGGTCGGGGAAATCCGCGACCAGGAGACCGCGCAGATTGCCATTCAGTCCGCCCTCACGGGCCACCTCGTGTTTACCACCGTGCACGCCAACAACGTGACCGACGTCATCGGGCGGTTCATCAATATGGGAGTCGAGCCCTACAATTTTGTTTCCGCTCTCAACTGCATCCTGGCGCAGCGCCTGGTGCGTGTGATTTGCGAAAATTGCAAAAAACCGAAGAAGCTCTCGCCCGAAGAATTGCGCGAGGGAGGCTTGGACCCGGGGCAATGGGGCGATTTCACTTTTGTCGAGGGCGCGGGTTGCCTGGAGTGCTCCGGCACGGGGTACCGCGGGCGGAGCGCCATCGCCGAGTTGCTGGATCTGTCGGACCGCATCCGCGAGATGATTATTGACCGCAGGCCGACTTCGGAGATCAAGCGCATTGCCCGTGAGGAGGGCATGACCTTCCTGCGGGAAAGCGGTCTGGCCAAAGTCCGCGCCGGGGTCACCACGCTGCGCGAAATCAACAAGGTGACATTCGTTGAATAGCTCCACGGCCGTTCGCAAGGGCTCTTCCCAGAGAACTCTGGTGCGGCGCATTGCGCGCTGGCTCGATGCCAGCCCCCATCCGCTGCTGGCCTGCGAAATCTCCTCGGCGCGGGTCGCCGCGGCACGCTGGTCGCGCGGCGGCGCGGTGTTGGAAGACTTTGCTGTGGAGCCTTTGCCGCCCGGGGCGGTGGTGCCCTCGGCAGTGGAGCCGAACGTCGCGAATGCCGGGGCCGCGCGTGCGGCCGTGGCCAACATCTTTTCGCGCTTGAAAGCCGCCGCGCAGGAGGTTGCCCTGCTCGTGCCGGACCCGGTCATCCGCGTTTTCGTCCAGCATTTCGAAGAGTTTCCGCGATCCCCGAGCGAAGCGATCCCCATGTTGCGCTGGAAGCTCAAAAAGAGCGTGCCTTTCGATGCCGACGAGACGGTGGTCTCCTATATGCGCCAGCCCTCTCGCGATGCCGGCGTGGACATTGTCACCGGCTTGGCCAGGCAACGCATCGTGCGGGAATATGAGGCGCTCGTGGATGCTGCGGGCATGCTGCCGGGTGTCGTCCTGAGCTCTTCTTTGGCTGCGGTGGCCTTGCTGGACGACGAGCGCCCCACGCTGATGGCGCGGCTTTCCGGTTCCACGCTGACCACGGCGATTGTTCGTG
>DASQHY010000059.1:0-2842 GCA_035631855.1 Candidatus Acidiferrales bacterium | reverse complement strand
TTCTTTCGCCTTGGCCATCTCGCGCGCCACGTCATCGGTCGAGCGCTTGCGCCAGGGGTGTCCGCTCAGTGTCTGCGGCCACAAACAGAACGTACACTGCGCCGGGCAGCCGCGCGTGGTGTAAAGCGAAACGTAGGGATGCAGCAGAAATGGCACGTTATAGCGTGTCACGTCGAGGTCACGCTTGTAGATGTCCGTGACGTGCGGCATCGAATCCAGATCCTGGAGTTGTGTCCGGTCCGGAGTGTGCACAAACCCGCCGTTCTTGCGGTACGAAATCCCGGCAATCTCTTCGAGCGGTTTGCCCTGGGCGTACTCCACAACCGCCATGTCAAACTCTTTGCGGCAGACAAAGTCAATGGCGGAGCAGTCTTTCAACGAACGCTCCGGCAGCACGGTGACGTGCGGTCCGACAAACGCAATCTTGATGTTCGGGTTGGCCGCCTTGATCGCCTGCGAGAGCCGAATATCGCCGGGGAAACCCGGGGTGCTGGTGAACAGCACTAGGAATTCGTACTCCTTCGCGATCTGGATAGTCTCTTCCGCCGAAACGTGGTGGGGCGGGGCGTCGAGCAAGCGCGATCCCTCGAGCATGCCGGCCGGATAGGCGAGCCAGACAGGGTACCAGTACGACTCGATCTCGCGCGTGGCGGGCCAACGAGAGCCAGCCCCGCCGTCGAAGTTCTCGAACGAAGGCGGATTCAGAAACAGTGTTTTCAATGGCATAGAGTGTATCTTGCTATTTTACCATCCTCAGCAGGGAATCCGATGGCTGAGGGAACACACCAGTACACCCCACCGGAAAGTCAACCATAAATACGCGATAGGCCCCCGGCAATCCACTTGCACCCAAGGGGGCTGCTTCCGCAGGGAAGGGGGCAAAGCAAGGGCCGGAAGGTAAGTCGAAACGGACCTAGTTGGCCGCGTTCGCCCACTTCTCGAGATCCCCGGTGGCGCGCAATAAGCTGATGCGCGCACGGCTCAGCTGTAGGTCCACATCCATCATGGCGTTACGGCGCTCCCGAGCCTGCGTGCGGGCGTCTTCGACTTCGTGAAAAGTGCCTGTGTTTGCCTGCACCCTGGTCTGGGCCGCTTCCAGCCCGGACTGTGCCACCTGGTACTCAAGGTCAGCGACTTCGCGCGCCGCGGCGAGTTGCTGCACGGAGCGTTGCAGGCGAAGCGTCTCCGCTGAAACCTGGTCTTTCGCCGCGCGCGCCTCCTGTTTCGCCTTGATCGCATCCGCGTCGGCGCCTTCCGCGCGTGCTTTCTGTGAGAAGTTCAGAAAGGGAAGTCGCATCACGACACCGACGGTTCCGTTATGCCTCTCGAAGGTAGTGAAGAACTGATCGTAATTGTTGTATTTCGAGAGCAGTGCGTACTGGCCGGCAAAGTCGATCGAGGGCCAGAGCGCGCGGTGTTCGCCTCGTGCTCGCAATTGCTGAGCCAAGGCATGTTCCTCCGCGCTCTTCACCGAGGGATTGCTGGCGGCGGCGCGCGCCGCGGCATCGTCGTCCGCCTCGACGCTAGGCAGCGAAGGAATAGAATCAGCCACTATCTCGATGGTGGAGGCCGGCAGACCGGTCAAGTTGGCCAACTTCAACCGCAGCACGTCAGCGGAGCCCTGCGCCTCCGCGATGCGCAGTTTCGCGCGGGCCGTGACCAGCTTCGCTTTCGTGCGCTCGGTGGCGGAATCCACACCTTCCTTGATGCGCGCCTCGACCGCCTGCTCCGTGCGGAGAGAGTCGGCTTCTTCCTGGCGGAGTTGCTCGATCTGTTGCTGCCAGCGCGTGAGTTCCAGATAGCTCAGGACCGTATCCTGCACGACCTGCTCGCGGCGATCTTTCGCCTGCAGCTTGGCGGATGTGATCTCAGTGTGTGCAGCATGCATAAACTGCTGCAAGGAAGGATTGAACAGCGCGGACTGTGTGTTGAAGTTCAGAACCGACGGCGCAGCACCTTCCAAGCTCAAGGGGAATCCCCACGACTTGCCCAGCCCCGAGCCAAGGACGAACTGCGGCACGTATGCGTTGCGCGCCTCGCGGTAGGCGGCGTCCGCCTTGCGCTCATCGGCGCTCGCCATCGCCGCAACGGCGCTGTGGCTCAATGCCAACTCCACGGCATGTTTCAGTGGCAATGACTCCGCCAGAAGCGATGACGTTGACAGAGTGCACAGCACAAACAGGGAAGCGCGGACTCGGAAAGCGTTCATTGCAGCACCTTGGATCACAGAGTCAAAACCACGCGAAAAAAGCGATTGTACCGTTCGATGGGCGGAGAAGAGCGCAGAAACATCAGCGGTCGTGACGCGGAAGGTCAGTGCGCGGCCCGCTTCAGCCCTTCCTGCGCGGGCCTGAAATTCCTGGCAAGGGCAAGAGCCGATCGGTATTCATCCGCGGCGGTCTTCCTGTCGCCCTGCTTCTCGTAGAGTTGGCCGAGCAGAGTGTGCGCCTTGAAGAGAGGGTTCTCCTCCGTACTTTTGCCCGGAGCGATGCAGCGCTTCGCCAGTTCCACCGCTAACGGGAAGTTCCTCCCCGCACGCAGCAGCAGGCTAGCTCCATCCAGCCAGGTGTCGCAATCGCCGTCTGGCGCTGCCGCGACTTTCTGCACCGCGTCTTCCATGTCCTGCCAGCGCTTTCCATTTCGATAAAAAGCCGCCATGTAGAGCCAGCCCTGAGCACCGTTGTTGCTGGCGGCGAGGGCGGCACGGTACTCGCGTTCGGCAGTCGCGGCGTCCGAATTCTTCTCCGCAATGCGGGCATATACCCAATGCGCCTTCACGGGATTGAGCTTCAGGAGCGCGTCCGCTTGGGCGCGCGCCTTTTCCTTGCCACCGCCCACGAAT
>DASQHY010000058.1:0-19628 GCA_035631855.1 Candidatus Acidiferrales bacterium | reverse complement strand
CGCATTGGTTCGGGAAGAACAGAAGATCGTGGTAAACGGAATGCCTGAGGTATGGCGGCTGGAGTGGAAATCTCCTCCAAAGTCCGCCTGTGGTCCAGAGGCGGATTCATTGACGTGTCCTTGCAGCGGCTTCGCCTACGGAGAGAGCGGTCAGTTGGATCTCGTCCGCATTGTAAACGGTCGAGAAATCGATCGGCTTGAACTTACCCCACTATTCGGGAAAGTATTCGCAGATCAAAATGGTGCCATTGTCCAGCGCTGGGAGGTCCAAGACAAGGATTTCGAGGAGTCCGAGGCTAAGGGATTTGCCGCGCGAATCCGAACTCGACCGGTCGTCGAGATCATGCATTTCGCAGATTACAATCACGATGGGCAATCTACGGAGTTTTTCCTGCAAGCCGATACGGAACCCTGCGGAAAGCTCGCCGGAATTGTGGTGGGGTTGACCCAAAGGAACCAGCGGTTGCATGCCTTCGGAACCGTCCTTCATCCGCTTAAGCCGTTGGTCATGCACAAGACAGCATGGCAAGCTTTGCTCAAGGCCACTGGCCGCATGGAGGTGCTGGACTGGCCATGCGGAGATCACGGAAGTGAAATCGAAAGCGATTTGGAGCTGAGCGCAACGGGCGAAGGAATTCAAGTCATCCGGCGGGAGTTCGAGTGTACGGAAGCGGGTAATCGCGGCCGGTTATTGCGCGAGCAGATCATGTGACCACTGCTGTTGTTACGGTTTAAGCTCTAACTTCATCCTTGTTATCGAACAGATTTGCTGAGGGAAGCGTCGGAGGGAACATTTTGCGGCAAAGCCGCCGGGAATTTCTGAAGCGCAGTGCCCTGGGGTTCGCGGCGCTTTCGCTCCCCTCGCTCGAGATGTTCCCTCGGCAAGAGCCCGCGCCGAAAAAAAGAGTGCTCATTCTCGGCGCGGGCCTTGCCGGATTGGTTGCCGCCCACGAACTAAACTCTCTCGGCCACGATGTCACCCTCCTGGAAGCCAGCCAGCGGCCCGGCGGCCGCGTCTACACCCTGCGAGAGCCGTTTGCCGAGGGGCAATATGCGGAAGCCGGCGCGGGGCGCATTCCGGAATGGCACCATCTCACGCTGCTCTACGTCAAATTGTTTGGCCTCAAACTGGAGCCATTTCGTCCCGAACACGGAATGTCGATCACTTGCCTGCGCGACCGCCGCATCAAACTCAAGCCGGGCGAAGACCTTGGTCTCACGGACCTGCCCTTTGCTTTGTCAGCGGCTGAAAAAAAGCTCAGTCTCGATGGTTTGGAAGCAGAGTATATAGACCCCATCCTGAAAACGATGGGCGATCCGGCCGCGCCAAACTGGCTGAGCGAAACCTTGAAGCCCCTCGACCACCTCACCTGGGTCGAATGCCTCCGGCGAAAAGGCGCATCGCGTGGCGCCGTGGAGCTCCTCGCGGCGCTCAATGGATGGGAGTGGGACTCCGCGCTGGATTTCTTCCGCGACGACCTCGGGCATCGCGGCACAAAGAAATGGTTCAAGATCCGCGGCGGGATGGACCTGCTGCCGAAGGCCTTCGCGGAACGCCTGGCAAATAAAATCCACTACGCTAGCGAGGTGGTGCGCATCGAACAAGATGACAAAAGCGCACGCGCCGTTTGCAAGGAATCCGGCGGCACTCAGACCTATTCCGCGGACCGCATCATCTGCACGATCCCGTTTTCCGTGTTGCGCGGCATGGAAATCGCCCCCAAGCTGTCTCCGGCCAAGCAAGAGATTGTGGACAGGATTTATTACGATCCAGTTGTCCGCGTGTACGTCCAGACGCGCAAGCGCTTCTGGCAGCCCGAAGGGCTCAACGGCTTTGCGGATACCGACGACCCCGCGGAAATCTGGCAGCCGACGTTCACCCAGCCAGGGGAGCGCGGCATTCTTCACACCTATCTGGAGAATGGGCTCACCGCAAAGGTCGCGGCCATGCCCGAAGCGGAACGCATCCGCCATTCTCTCCAAATCCTGGAGAGAGCATTTCCCGGGACTAAAGAAAATACGGATCGGGTCCATTCCTTCTGCTGGGCAGACCAGCCGTTTGCCCGCGGCGCGTATGTGGCCTTTGCGCCGGGACAGCTCACCCGCTGGAGCCGGGCGGTTTACGAACCCGAAGGACGCCTTCACTTCGCTGGCGAGCACACCTCCTCATTTCCGGGTTGGATGCAAGGCGCACTGGAATCCGGCATGCGCGCCGCCAGGGAAATCCACACCGCCGCGTGATTGCGGCAATCGGCCAAAATGGGGCTTTGTTCCCGCGAGACTTGACAGGTCTGTTAACCTGCGCATAGGCTCAGCGGGCGATGGAGCTGGACGCTTCCCTCTACTGGCTGGCGTTGTCTCTCACGCCGGGTATCGCGGCGCGCCTCTCGGGAAAACTCCTGCGCCAATTCGGTTCGCCGGAAGCCGTCTTTCGCGCTCCGCTTACCGAATTGGAGTCCTGCAATCTTCCCGCGCTTGCGGCGCAAGCGATTTGCAAACAAACCGCATTGAGGGTTGCGGAGAAAGAACTCGCGGCGCTCCGCCGCAATGGCGACAAACTTCTTAATTGGGATGAGCCCCAATATCCCAAGGGTCTCCTGGAGATGTACGACCCGCCTCCGCTGCTCTATTTCCGGGGCGATCTGGCGCTGCTGGCTCGCCACTGCATCTCCATGGTGGGCACGCGACGTCCGACCCTCTACGGGAATCAAATAGCCGAGCGCCTGGCCCGCGACCTGGCCGCCCGCGGCGTCGTGATTGTCAGCGGGATGGCGCGGGGGATTGATTCATCGTCCCACGAGGGCGCTTTGGCGGCCCCCAACGGAAAGACCATCGGGGTGCTGGGCACGGGCATTAACGTTGTCTATCCGAAGGAGAACCGCAAGCTCTATGCGCAAGTGGAAAAAGAGGGGGCCCTCATCACCGAATTCCCCCTGGGAACGCACCCCGCCCCGGAGAACTTCCCCATTCGCAACCGCATTGTCGCGGGGATGTCGCTCGGGGTGGTGATCGTGGAAGGGGCGCAATACTCGGGGTCGCTGATTACGGCGCGGCTGGCCATGGAATCGGGCCGCGAGGTCTTCGCGGTCCCGGGGAACGTCACGCAACCCGTGAGCTTCGCGCCGAATCAATTAATTAAGCAGGGGGCTAAGCTGGTGACAGGCTGGGAGGACGTGGTCGAGGAACTCCCCACGCCTATTCGCGCCGAGCTTTTTCCGGTCGAGTCGCCGGGCGCGGAAGAACGCGCCGGGTTGTTCCAGGCCTCGCTGTTGGGAGCCGAAGGCACGCTCTACGCCATGCTCAACACGGACGAGCCACGGCACGTGGATGAGCTCGTGGAACGTTCCGGCTTGAACTCTTCGGAGGTTCTGGCTACGCTGTTTACGCTGGAGATGAAAGGAATCGTCCGGCAGATGCCGGGAAAGCAGTTTGTCCGCGTGCTCCTCTGAGGTAGCGAAAAGGACACACGCTCCGCCGCCAGCCCTTCCCGTGCAGGATTCCGGGTTAAAAACAGAAGAACAAAAACAATGGCACGCTCTCTTGTCATCGTCGAATCGCCGGCCAAGGCGAAGACTATCAATAAGTATTTGGGACGGGACTATTCCGTCAAAGCCTCGCTAGGCCACGTTAAGGACCTTCCCAAGAAGGTACTGGGTATCCTTCTGCCGGGAGAGTCCGCGAACGGAAAGTCCAAGCGCAAAGGCAAGGGACGCGAAAAGACCAAGGCTGAGGAGAAAGACAAGAATCGCGTCAAGCAAAACGGGAAGGCCAGAGAGAGCGAGACCCTTTTCGAACCCACCTACGAAATCATCCCCGGCAAGCACAAGGTCATCGCCGAGTTGCGCAAGGCCGGAAAAGAGGCCGAAAACATCTATCTCGCGGGCGACCCGGACCGCGAAGGGGAAGCCATCTGCGCGCATCTGGCTGAGGTTCTTGGGACCAACCGCAAGGAACGCAGCAAGATCTACCGCGTGATGTTCAACGAAATCACGCAGAAGGCCATCCGCGCGGCTTTCGAAAAGCCCGGACACATTGACCACAACCTGGTGGACGCGCAACAGGCGCGGCGCGTGCTCGACCGCCTGGTGGGCTACAAAATCTCGCCGCTGCTGTGGGATAAGGTCCGCCGGGGGCTGTCGGCGGGGCGCGTGCAGACCGTCGCGCTGCGCCTGATTGTCGAGCGCGAGCGCGAAATCCGCGCGTTTGTGCCGCAGGAATACTGGACCATCCATGCGCTGCTCGATGCCGGCGCGCCGCCGTTCTTTGAAGCCAAACTCGCAAAGTACAAGGGCGAGGACGTCGAAATTAAGAGCAAGGAAGAAGCGGACAAGATAGTTGCCGCCGTCGAGGGCTCACGGTGGCAAGTGGCGGCAGTGACGCAGAAGGAAAAGCGGCGCAACGCGCCGCCGCCGTTCACCACCTCGAAGCTGCAACAGGCTGCTTACAATCGCCTGCACTACACCGCCAAGCGCACCATGATGCTTGCGCAGCGCCTCTATGAAGGCGTCGAGCTGGGGGACGAAGGCTCCGTCGGCCTGATTACCTACATGCGCACCGACTCGGTGCGCGTTTCCAACGACGCCCTCGACCAGGTGCGCGGGCTCATCGGCAGCCGCTTCGGAGCAAACTATCTCCCGGAGAAACCTAATTTCTTCAAGTCGAAGAAGGACGCTCAGGAAGCCCACGAAGCCATCCGGCCAAGCGATGCGGCACGCACTCCGGAAGAGGTTCGCAAATATCTCGAGCCCGACATGTTCAAGCTCTACCAGCTTATCTGGCAGCGCTTCGTGGCTTCGCAGATGCTCCCGGCAATCTTCGACCAGACGACCATTGATGTGGCCGCGGGTGATTACACGTTCCGCGCCACGGGCTCGATATTGAAATTCAACGGTTACCTCGCCGTATATGATGTGCAAAGCGAAGTGGTGGACTCCGCCGGCCGCGAAGACGAGGAGAAAGAGAAGGATGAAGACGCCGAGGCCGAGGGTCGCACTCTTCCGCGGGTCACCGAGGGCCAGACGTTGCGGCTGGAACGCATTCGCCCGGAGCAGCACTTTACGGAGCCTCCGCCGCGCTACACCGAGGCCACTCTCGTCAAGGAACTTGAGGAAAAGGGCATCGGCCGCCCCTCCACCTACGCGACCATTATTTCCACCATTGTGGACCGCGAATACGTCAGCAAAGACCAGGGCCGCTTCACTCCCACCATGCTGGGCGAGAAGGTGAGCGAGTTGCTGGTGAAGAGTTTCGAAGACATTTTTGACGTGGGTTTCACCGCGCGCCTGGAAGAAGAGCTCGACGAAATCGAAGAGGGCAAGCTCCCCTGGCGGCGTTCGGTGAAGGATTTCTGGGACCGTTTCGAGGAAGACCTAGACAAGGCCGAAGGAGAAATGCAGTCCTACAAGGCCGGCATCCCCACGGGCCAGAAGTGCGAAAAATGCGGGCAGGGAGAGTTGCTCGAACGCATCAGCCGCCACGGCTTTTTCCTGGGCTGCTCGCGCTACCCGGAGTGCGACTACACCAAGGATCTTTCTCCGGAGCTGGGCGGCGAAGAAGTCGAAAGCGAAAACACCATCGAGTATTGCGACAACTGCGGCAAAGAAATGACCATCAAGCGCGGGCGCTTCGGGCCGTTTCTTGCCTGCACGGGTTATCCGGAGTGCAAGACCACGCGCCGCCTGGTCCATGGAACGCGCAAGGCCCGCCAGCCGGACCAACTGCTGGATGAAAAGTGCCCCGACTGCGGCTCGCAGCTCGTCAAAAAACACGGGCGCTACGGCGAATTCATCGGGTGCACCGGCTATCCCAAATGCAAATACATTCGCTCAAAGACGCTGGGCATCGCCTGTCCCAAGTGCGGCACCGGCGAATTTGTCGAGCGCATGACCCGCAAGGGCCGCCGGCGCGTTTTTTACGGCTGCAACCGCTATCCCGAGTGCGACTTCACCACGCCGCACAAGCCCGTTGCCGAGCCGTGCCCCAAGTGTGGCGCGCCGTTCATCGTGGAGAAGCGCGGCAAAATGGGCGCTGTCCGCGCGTGCTTGAAGGAAGGCTGCGGGTGGCAAGCGGAACTTCCTGAAGCCGCGCCGGCCCCGCCCGTCGAGGATACCGTATCTGCAAAGCCTTGAAGCTCATCAAAGCCTTAGGAGGAGGCGTTCGAAGGATTACGACCGCTAACCAGATTGGAGAAGTCCAGGAAATCGCTCGAAAACTCAGGGCCCCGGCATGAAAGCTACTATTACAAAGTATCTCGAGTATCTTCGCTCGGTGCGCAGCGCTTCACCCCACACCATTCTCAACTATGACAGCGATCTCCGGCAGTTCGCCGCCTTCCTCACTCCTCCGGGAACAAAACAACCTCCTTCTCTCGCCTCGGTGGACCATCGCGTCATTCGCGAATTCATCGGCCACCTGCACGATCTGGGCCTGCAGAAGTCTTCGGTAGCCAGGAAGCTGGCGGCCATTCGTTCGTTTTTCCGTTATTGCGTGCGCATGGGCTTGACCAAGGAGAATCCCGGCCGGCTGGTGGCCACTCCCAAGCTGCCCAAGCGCCTGCCCTCGGTCCTTCCCGCCGAAGAACTCAACGCTTTTCTCGATCAATTCGAGCAGATCGCCGCGTCGGCCCCCTCAAGACGCCGGCAAAAAGCTGAGCGGCAATCCGCGCAGCAGCCCGCGCCGGCCTCGAACCTCGAAGGGCCCCGAGGCCGCCTGGGCGCGCCTGACGATGAGAAGAGGGCCCGCATGCTCCGCCGCCGCGACCGCGCCGTGCTCGAGTTTCTCTATGCCTCCGGGCTCCGCGTCAGCGAGCTCACTGGCCTGAACCTTGCCGACCTCGATCACCAGGAACAGATGCTGCGCGTCCGCGGCAAAGGCGGGCGCGAACGCGTCGTTCCCTTCGGCTCAAAAGCCCAGGCCGCTCTGGAAGCCTACTGGGCCGTGCGTGCCGAGTTCATCCGCCGCGCCGCCAAGAGCCAGCACGCGCGCCGCGGCGTCCTGCCGCCCGACCCTCAGGCCCTCTTCGTCAGTTCTTCCGGACGCCGCATCGACACGCGCGCCGTCGGACGCTTGGTCAAAAAATATTCCCGCTTGGCCAACGTGAATTGGGACTTGCATCCGCATTCTTTCCGCCACGCCTTCGCCACGCATCTTCTGGCCGATGGCGCCGACCTGCGTGCCATTCAGGAGCTCCTCGGCCACAAATCCCTTTCCACCACCCAGAAATACACCCACGCAACAATCCGCCAGTTGATGGAGGTCTACGACAAGGCCCACCCCCGCGCCTGACCTGTACCTCTCTCCGTGCGGCTTGTCGAAAAGCGCTGGCGGCAGGCGTCGCGCACTTTATCGTTTACTCGCTCTCTTCTTGAGGATATTCTCCGCCGGTCCCCGTTTTGCATTCGACACATTGTGACGCGCATGCGCGGGACGCGGCGAAGTCCCCTCGGAGGCCATCGTGAAACGATCCATTAGGATTCTTACTTGCGGTCTGTTCATATTTGTCGCCTCCCTCGCCGCCTACGGCCAGGACCTCAATACAAAACTGCACAACGCCGCCAAGGCTGGCCGAACTGCGGAAGTGTCGGCCCTGCTCCGGCAAGGGGCAGACCCCAACGCTTGGGTGTTTGGGGAAACGCCCCTAATAGTCGCAGTGATGGGGAAACACGCTGATACCGCGCGCGCGCTGTTGGACGGCGGTGCGGATGTAAATGCAAAGGATCAATCCGGAGAAACACCGCTGTTAAGGGCAGCCACGCATGGGAACGCTGGAATCGTACGACTGTTGTTAGACAGGGGGGCGGACATCACCGCAACGACAAACGCGGGCGAAACCGCCCTAACGTTGGCGGGATATTACCGCGATCGCGGCATCATCGCGGTGCTCAAGAGCCGTGGCGCGCAAGAGGCCGCGACACAGGCCAGCGCAGCGCAGCCGTCGCCGGCCAGCACGCCAGCCACTCCTCCAGCCCCGAGCGCAACGCCTTCAGGAACCGCGCCGGCGACCCCACCGGCACAAAGCGCCCCGCCTTCAGGCAATCAACCGTCGCAGCCGTCGAAGCCCACGCAATCAACCGCGCAACCCTCCATGGACGAGTTGTCAGACCGCGCCATGGCGGCTTTCGATAAAGGCGATTATGACGCCGCGATTCTGGCATTGACTGACGCCATCCGCCTGAATCCCCATTGGGCCCTTTTCACTTTGCGCGGGACTTCCTACTTCAAGAAGGGTGATTATGAGCGTGCCGTCAAGGACTTTGACGAAGCCGTTCGTCTCAACCCGGACTCCACGAGGTTCATGCTGAGAGGCGCGGTCGAACGCAAGAAAGGTGACTTTGACCGCGCCATTCAGGATTTCACCGAGGCCCTCCGCCTGAAGCCCTCGGACGCACAGGCGTTTCTGGAACGCGCGCGCGCCTACAAGGACAAGGGCGACTATGAGCGTGCCCTCACGGACCTAAACCAGGCCACCGCGCATGCCCCCAGTCTCGAGTTCCAGCAGGAGGTCAATAGGGAACTCGGGGACTTGAACCAGAAAGTGCAGGAAAAGTTGCATGGCTCGGCGCCGTTTCAGCGGGGCGAGGCTGCCTACAAAAACCACGATTATGCCGGCGCGATTGCCGCATATACCGAGGCCATCCGCCTGAAGCCGGGCGATATCAGCGCGTTCATCGGCCGCGCCGATTCCGAAAAAGCCACGGAAGACTACAAATCCGCCATTAGCGACTATACCGAGGCGATTCGCCTGACCAGCCTGCCCATGCTGAAGACCTGGACGATGAGGAAACGTGGCGATGCTTCCATGCTGGGGTGTCAACTGCTATTGCATGAGTACTGTGAATCGGCCATTCGAGACTTCAATGAATGGCTTGCCCTCCCCGCGAAACAACGGGCCCTCGATGCGGGTGGCAGGGATGCCGATGTCTACTACATGCGTGGCGCTGCAAAGAAGTTCATGGGCGACAACGCCGGCGGAGACGCCGACATCGCGCAGGCAAAACAACTCGATCCGACCCTCAAGTAGCCCGCCCCATGGCGGCGACAAGGCCCCACCCCTGCGCCTGACCCGCCTTCAGGCCGGGCGCAGCAGATTCTCCAGCTTGGTCCGATCGAAGCCTACTACCGCTTGACCGTCCACCAGCGTAACCGGCGTCGTCATATAGCCGAGTTTTTCCAGCTCGGCGAGTGCCGTCTCATCTGCGACAATATTTCGTTCCGTGTATTCGATCTTGGTTTGCGAAAGAAACTCTTTCACTTTTTCACAGAACATTCAACCCGGCTGGCTATAAACGACAACCTTCTTGCTCATGCGCGTTCCTTCCCGAATGGGTCGCGTCAGTTCAATTTCTTTCGCTCTGCATAGATCGTTTCTACTGCCCTTCGCGTTCCTTCGATGAATTGCACCACGGGGCGGCCTTGGAATTCGGGTTGCGGCGGCGAGTCGGTCCAGATTTGTCCTGGCTTGTAAACCGCGATGTAATCCCACACCACGCTCGAGCGATTCTGCTCTCCCATCGCATGGGAGAGAACTCGGTTTCGGTCCCAGAACTGCTTCACCCGCGGATCATGAATGCGCCGAAGAGTAATGGTGGAAGGAGCGGCCAAGTCCGTGGGCAACACCGGTTCCCAAATGACGAACACACGCAGATGCGAATCCCGTTGTGCTTCGAGCAATCCTTCCAGTGCGGAGGCCCCCCGCACGCAGATCGGTCAAGTCGGCGAAAGAAGCACCATCAGGCGCACGTTTGCTTGGCTGCCGTTGAACTCATTCATGAGTTCACCGGCGTTCGCTGCATGGAGATCGGCAAGTGGAGCCTGGCCGCTCGGAGTCTGGTGCCCGCCATACAAGTAAAGCAGGCCCGCGAAAATGGCCAGGGCGGCCAGGGCTAAACCGACACTCCGGCGCTTCATAGCAGCCTTTCTACGAGATCCGCGAATGCCTGCGGAATCAGAATCGAGATGGCCACGATCAGGGCCGACACCCACAGAACCACTTGGCTGACGACACTCGGTTTGCAATGGCATTGGCTGGCCCGTCTGCTTTGATAAAACCCGAGAGCAATGAGCAAAACGGAAGCCCCCAAAAGGTAGGGCCGAAGGGCGCTGATGTAAGAAGAGAGGAACGCCGCGCTGCTTGCCGTTCCAGCAGCCAGCACAAAGGGAAGCACCGGCAGGCAACACGTCGTCGCAGCCACCACGCTTCCGACTGCCGAGAGCGCAGCGGCAACCGCCCCCCTGGAAGGGCGTTTCCCGGTCGTGGTCAACGTTTCAGTATTCATGGATGCCTGCGCCACCTCGGCAAGGGCACATCGGGCCGCCAGGAATGCACTTTCGCATTCTCAAACCGATGTCACCGGGACGCCATTTTCCCGATGGATTTTTCACCTCGCAGGTGTCGCCCTCAAAATCGGGCAATGAGCTGGTCGCCTTCGCAGTTCTCGGTCGCAACTGCGCAGAGCCAAACGCAGCTCGTGCTCCAGCTTCTCAAGATCGGCAAGTTTCCGTTGCACATCGGACAGCTTTTCTTGGAGCCGGCGCCGCACCGGCGCGCAGGGCTGCAGGCGGTTCCCGCGCAGATTTAAGAGGCCCCGGATCTCGCGGAGTTTGAATCCCAGGCCCTGCACGCGGCGGATGAAAGCGAGCGTCTCGACGTCGTTCTCACCGTACTGTCGGAAGCCGCCCTGCGTTCTGGGTGGGCGCGGTAGCAGGGAGTTACGCTCGTAGAAGCGTATCGCGTCCACGCTCAGACCGATCCTCTTCGCGACGATGCCGATTTGCATCTGCTTGGCTCCTCTTCGAAACCTACACCCTGGAGTCTAGTCCAGAGTCAAGCTCTTTTCCATAAACGCCGGGTGCCTTGCCCTTCCGCCCAGGACCGTTGCCCCGCTCCCCCCGTACCTCATTTCTTTGCCGAAAAGGCGGGAGGTCCCCTTGGCAATCTGCCAAAATCGGCCTTGATTTTCGTTGCCGAGTGTGCTATCATTACTTGTTTGGAATCGCCAGGAGCTGCCAGGAAACCGCTGGAGAGCCGCAGAGAACGCCGCAGTCAGGAAGAGCAAAGGGAACAGAGATGCTCGTCCGACGCTTTGGAACGCCCCGAATCTACCCGTGTGCCTCACGTTTCCTCTCGCGACCACGCGCCGTGCCCCCCGTCCAACTTCTGCCCTCCTGGGCATCACGGGACACGAGTCACGGATCACGGTCGCGACACGACGGCGCGAACCCAACCGTAAATTATACAGAGTGTAAACTAGTTCAAAGGAGAACTTTCGGCGCTAACTCCTTTAGAATCCGCTCTTACGAAAAATACGCCTGTAACTCCTTTAGAATCCACTCTTACAAAAACACAGGACTTAAAGTCCCTGTAGAATCATACTCTTACAAAAAACATAGGGGGCGGGGTCCGGGCCCAGGTGCCCGGCACAATAATGAGGGGGTGCGGGCTCCGGGCCGGGCTCCGGGCTATAGATGCCCGGCTCAAGAAGGCTGCCCGGCGAGAAAGTTGTCGGTGCGGGCCCCGCGGACTTCCTCCACCAGTTCCCGGTTCGGACCACGAACCGGGATCCCGGCGTCCTGGGCAGGACGCCGCCGGGACACCAGTCACGAGCCACTACTCACGACTGCGATGCGTGAAACCCGGTTTCCCGGGCGTACATCCAACCCTCTAGGCAGGCACGTCCCCGGACAAAGGGGGTGGCTATGACCATCCGACCCGTAAGGCTTCTTACTCTTCTTGCAGCCATTGCTTTGATTGCGGCGCTTTCCCCTGCGGCTCCGGCCGCGGATTACAGCCATGCGCGGATTGTGCGTCTGAGCCAGGTGCAGGGCGAAGTCAAGGTCGCCCGCGCGGATTCCTCGGCAGCTTCCTCCAGCCAGGATCTCAACTGGGAAGAGGCGGTTGCGAATCTTCCCATCCGCGAAGGCGACACCCTGGCGACGGGCAACGGCCGCGCGGTGATCGAATTCGAAAACGGCGCCGTGGCTTATCTCGCGGACAACTCCGTCCTGCAATTCACGG
This sequence comes from Candidatus Acidiferrales bacterium, assembly GCA_035631855.1. Taxonomy (GTDB): domain Bacteria; phylum Acidobacteriota; class Terriglobia; order Acidiferrales; family UBA7541; genus DASQHY01. The sequence continues at coordinate 7,615 of DASQHY010000058.1, read as the reverse complement.
AGTTGGCGCTGTCCGATGGAGCGCGTCTTACCGCGCTGGACCTGATGCAGGGTACCGCCACGTTTTACGCCAACCCCGCAAGCGCGGATTCGTTTGTCGTCCGCTCGCCCAGCGTGGAAGTGAAATTGCCTCACAAAGGCCGCTTCCGTCTGGATGTTTATGACGACGGCAGCGCCGTGGGCGTTCAGCAAGGCGCGGTGGAGGTCACCTCCGGCGACGAAACCAATCGCGCCACCACTTCCGTAACCAAGGGACAATCGCTTTCCTTCCGCGCCGGCGGACAGAACGATGTCACCATCGCGCGGCTTCCCGAGAGCGACGACTTCGACCACTGGGTTTCCGATCACGAAGATTCCATCCTGTCTGCCACAAACTACGCCAGCACCTACGTGAATTCGCCGGACTACTCCGCCGGGCTTGCCGACCTCTACACCTATGGAAGCTGGTTCTCTTATTCCGGGTACGGCAATTGCTGGCGTCCCTTTGGCGTGGGTTATGGCTGGTCGCCGTTCTTGAACGGCCAGTGGGTCTTCTATCCGGGCTTCGGTTTCACCTGGGTCAGCTTCGAGCCGTGGGGCTGGATGCCCTATCACTTTGGAGGATGGGTGTTCTCGCCGGTCTATGGCTGGCTCTGGGTTCCGGGCGGATTTGGCTTGGGAGGTTTCGGCTCGTGGCGGCCCGCCACGGCCGTGTTCGTGCGAGGTCGCGGTGGTTTGGTGGGCTGGGTGCCCGTTCATCCGCACGATGTGCGCGGGGGCACTCCTGCCAACCTGAGTCAGGGAGTCATTGCCCGTACCTCGGGCGGCGGTCCGGTCACCCGGGTGCCCTTTGAACAACTCGGCAAAGCCAAAGTGGTTAGCGCTCCGCCACGCGGCTTTGCGGGCAGCCCCATAGTTTCCGTCGCGCCCCCGCTGCGTGTTTCGCGCTCGCTGGTGGGCGATGCTGGTGTGGCGCCGGCTGCGCGGGGAGCAGCCGGAATCGTCTTTGATCCGCGCGAGCACAAATACGTCAATTCCGATGCGCGGCGCACTCCGGAAACTGCGGCTCCTGTCGCAGGGAAAAACTCGGGCAGTACAGGAAAGGTCCGAGTCGGCGACATCCCTCTGAACGACGGTGTGACCAACAGCGCCGTGCCGCGCGGACCGGTTGTGCCATCCGCACCCGCCGCCCCGAATTCTTCCAATCGCGCTTCCGGCGGTTCGGCTGGTGCGCATTCTTCTTCTTCGGGCGCCTCCGCCGCGCCGCGAACGTCCTCGGCCCCAGTGCATCCGACCACTGGCGCGTCGGCACCGACGCATCCCAATACCACCGCCCCCTCGCGTCCTTCTCCGCCGTCGTCCACGGGAGGAGCGTCGCGCCCTTCTTCACCGCCACCGCCAGCGCCTGCCCCGGCGCCGCGCAGTTCGGGCAGTAGCGGCACAAGCGGCAGCACAGGCCGCCCGCACTAATCAAGCAGGATTTGCAACACTCTCAATCAAAAATCATTCCGGCATAGCCGACAACTTCCTCGCGATCTCCGGTTACATCCGCAGAGGTCGCATACTTCACCAGTTCCCCCCGCGTTGCCCCGAGACGCTTGACGGCCGTCAGCATCGCCACGGCCGGCCCTAGCCCGCACATCGAAATGTTTTCGTGCCGCACCGTTTCGTAGAGCCCGCGCGCGTCGAGCTTCAGGAGTTGCTCGATGGCTTTGTGATCCTTTCGGCGCGTTGTGACGTCGTCTTCGTAGTGGTTCAAGTCCGAAGTCGTCAGAAGGAGCGTCCTTTCCTTCTGCGCGGCCACAACTCGCGCCAGCGCCTCGCCGAGGTCGCGCAGCTCTTCGTAGCGGACGGTGCCAAGCGCAACCGGGACGAACCGGAACTCCGGAACGAGCACTTGCAGAAACGGCAGTTGCACCTCTAGCGAGTGTTCCGTGCTGTGCGCGACACCATCCTCCCGCAGCAAAGGACAGGCAGCCTTCAGCTCCGCGGCCAGCTCCGCGTCAATCGGCGCCAGGCCCAGCGGAGTCTGCCACGCTCCTTCGGAAAGTATCGCCAGCGGTTGCCCGCGCGGAAAGTGCCGCACGCCGAGCAAGAGGATCCGCTTCGGCAGGTCGAGCACCGCGAATACCGCGCCGGCCACCGCGCCCGAGTACATGTAACCCGCATGCGGCACAAGGCAAGCTCGAACGGGCCTCTTGCTTACGGCCCCTGCAGCGGAGACATGCTGGTGAACCTGCTTGGTCAGCTCGCCGGCATCGCGGGGATAGAAACTGCCAGCTACAGCGGGGGGGCGAAGCATCGTGAAGCTCCGCAATCTAGATAGGCTTGGAAGGCTTTCCTTTTATCTTTATGGCAGTGTTTGTGATCGGATCGTAAATGACCGTCACTTTGTCGCCGTATTGATAACCGCCGCGGTCCACGATCCTCTGCATTCGAGCCGATACCGCCGCGGAGAGCGGGAAGGTGCGCACAACCATTTCGTTGTCTTTTCCGCGCACGGTGATCTGCGCGATATTGGCGTGCAGAACCGTACCTGCAAATCTTGGGGTATTGCCGTTGCGCTTCGGTGCCTTCGTCTTGACGACGACAGGTTTGCCGGTATCCACTTGGGCATTTGCGGGCGCGCTTGCCGTGCCGCAGACGGCTATTGCCGCGGCCAAAACAAGAGTGGCGCGCCAGAAGCCTTTGCACATGAATCTTTCTATTCCCATTGCGCCGGCTCCCGGATCAGGAAAGATCGTCCACCGCAATTCGCAACGACTTCAGGAAGCGGATATCCTGCGGCGTCATATCCAGCTTCGCCGCGGCCTGTTGCGCTTCTTCGACCACGTCCTGATCCACCTGGATCCGTAAGGACTCCAGAAAACGCCGGTCTTGCGGGGTCATGTGTTCCGGATCGGAGTCGTTATCGCGCCGCGCCAAGCCGATCGTGGCATCCAGCTTTAACACGATATCGTAGCCGTGAGCGCGCACACCGGCGATCGCCCCGGTGATGCGCTCCGACTCCGAAACGGTGTCGTTGATCGCATGACCCAGCTCACGCAGAAGATTCTTGAGTTCGTTGTCCAGTTGCAAGGCCGGCCTCCTCCGAGTTCCTTCTTGATTTTAGGCGCTGCCGCTCCGCGTGACAAGGCCCCTGCGCATCGCGCTTGTCTAACCTGACTACTCCCTTCGCAGCTTTCCCAGCTCGTGCGGCGTCACGCTTTGTACTAGAATTCCTGTATGCCGGATGTTATCACTGCCGCGACGCGCGCGGGGGCCGGGTTTTTCCGCAGGCTGGTGCGCGCCGCGAAGCAGATTTTCCACGAAGTCACGGGAGCGGCATTTGCCATCCTGGCGCTCGGATGGTCCAGCGCCTCAGTGCGTTCCTGGCAGCGGGGCGTGCCGCGCTGGGAAGTCGCGCTCGGTCTGAGTGTAGCCGCGTTGATGGTGGCGTTCTCCGTGGCATCGTTTCGCGCCGCCCGGCGCGTGCCGTAGCGCAAATGTCCGGATCAAAACACCAGTCCGTCCCGGCCGCCAAACGCAAAGGGCGTTTCGCAACGCTTTCCGGCATCCCTTTGCAAAACGTCTATTCTCCGGAAGATTTGCGCGACTGGAACGCCGAGGACGCGCTGGGCTATCCCGGCGAATTCCCCTACACGCGCGGAATCTATCCCACGATGTACCGCGGGCGGTTGTGGACGATGCGCCAGTACGCCGGATTCGGCACCGCCAGCGAATCCAACCGCCGCTACCGCTATCTGCTGAGCAAAGGACAGATGGGCCTCTCCGTGGCGTTCGATCTGCCCACGCAGATTGGCATGGATTCCGACCATGCGCTCGCCGCGGGCGAAGTCGGCAAGGTGGGCGTGGCTATCGACTCGCTCGAGGACATGGAAACGTTATTCGACAGCATTCCGCTCGAGCGCGTTTCCACTTCGATGACCATCAACTCGACAGCCGCGATTCTGCTGTGTCTCTACGTCGCCGTCGCAAAGAAGCAGGGCGCAAACCTCAAGAAACTTTCCGGAACGGTGCAGAACGACATTCTGAAGGAATACATCGCGCGGGGCACGTACATTTACCCGGTGCGCCCGGCCATGCGCATTGTGACCGATATTTTCGCCTGGTGCCGCGCCGAATTGCCCAAGTGGAACACCATCTCCATCTCCGGCTACCACATCCGCGAAGCAGGCTCCACGGCCGATCAGGAAGTTGCCTTTACGCTTGCCGACGCCATCGCCTACGTTCAGGCGGCGCTCGATGCCGGGCTCACGGTGGACGAGTTCGCGCCACAGCTTTCTTTTTTTTTCAACGCGCACAACGATCTGCTCGAAGAGGTCGCCAAGTACCGCGCGGCGCGGCACCTGTGGGCGCGCATCATGCGCGAACGGTTCGGTGCGCGCGACCCGCGTTCGCTTCTGCTGCGGTTCCACGCGCAGACGGCGGGATCGTCGCTCACCGCGCAGCAACCGGAGAACAACATCATCCGCGTGGCGGTTCAGGCGCTGGCGGCGGTACTCGGCGGCTGCCAATCTCTGCACACGAACTCGCTCGACGAAGCGCTGGCTCTCCCCACCGAAGATGCCGCGCTGATCGCGCTGCGCACGCAGCAGATCCTTGCGCAGGAAACCGGAGTCGCCAACACGGTGGACCCGGTGGGCGGCGCGTATGCCATCGAACGCCTGACCGATGAAATCGAAACACGCGCGTGCGGATACTTGCAAAAAATTGACGCCCTGGGAGGAATGCTGCGGGCGATTGAGACTGGCTATGTCCAGGCGGAAATCCAAAAAGCGGCCTTTGAATATCAGCGGGCCATCGAGCGAGGCGAGCAGATTGTGGTGGGCGTGAACCAGTTTCTCGAAGAGGACAAGAAATCGATTCCGATTTTGCGGATTGACCCGGACGTGGAGCGCTCCCAGGTGGAGCGTTTGCGGGCACTGCGCGCGCGCCGTGATGCGGGGCGCGTCCAGCAGGCACTCGGAGAAATCGCCCACCGGGCGAGCACTACAGAGAACATGCTGCCGGCAATCCTTTCCGCCGTTGAAGCCTATTGCACCGTCGGCGAAATCTCGGATACGCTCCGCCGGTCCTTTGGCGAATACCAAGAATCCGTGGTGATCTAGGCGGGCTTAGCTCACTCTTTTCAGGCGACCTCATTCCCGATGCCGGACCCGAGCGATCTCACTAAAGAAATCCAGTGGCCGAAGCGGGTGAAAACGCCCGGCGAGGCGGTGCGCTTCATTGACGCCGCAGGGTTTTGCCTGCTCTTCCCGGTCAAGAATGTTCCGCTGCCTTCGCTCTACTACGCGATGGCCCGGCACATGCCGATTACTTGGGACAAATACGCGAAAAAACTCTGGGGGTGGAAAGATAATTTTCCACGCAGGCAGCGCGTTTTCTATGCCAAATACTTCAAGAGCCGCGGCACATTTATCTCACTGAAAATTCTTCCGCACTTTCTGGCGATGCGGGAGACAACAGCCGGGCCGGAAGATTACGAGCGCTTCTACGCCGCGGGACGAATCCATCACGAAGCGCGGGCGATCTGGGAGGCGCTTGCCGACCACGGCCCGCTGGCCACGCTGGAACTGCGTCACGCCTGCAAAATGGCGAGCAAAGCGGGAAATGTGCGGTTCAAGAAAGCGATGAACGACCTGCAGTGCCTGCTGATCGCCACCCATTTCGGCGCCGAGCAGGAAACCGCGGCGTGGGCCTCGGGCCGCTTTGCATTGACGGCGTGCGCATTCCCGAGGCAAGTGGAACAGGCGCGCGCGATAACGCCGGAATCCGCTCGCGCGACGCTGGCCCGGAAGTATCTCGAATGGCATTCCGGCGCGCCGCCCATGACTCTGGCTCGCCTCTTCGGCTGGTCGAAGGCCGAAGCGGTCGCCGCAACCGCTGCCACCTAGGCCCTTCCCCTGCGGGGCGATCGGCCGCAAACGCGAACGGTTCAGACTTCCATTCGATGTAGTATCCTTTGGCGGCCGAATCCGATGAAGCTCATTCTGGCCTCCGCATCTCCGCGCCGCGCGCAGGTGTTGCGCGACGCTGGATTTACATTTCAAACCATTTCCTCCGCGGTGGACGAGACTCCGCTACCCGGCGAACCGCCGCAAGAACTGGTCCGGCGCCTCGCGGAAAGCAAAGCGCAATTGGTCACGCAGCGCGCCGTCGGCCCGGCTCTGATCATCGCCGCAGATACGATCGTTGCCGTGGATGGGCGCGTCCTCGGCAAGCCAGGCTCCGCCGACGAAGCCCGAGAGATGTTGCAGGCGCTTTCCGGACGCACTCACAGCGTGCACACCGGGCTCGCCGTGATCCGCCTGCCCGATGAGGCGGCGCGCCTGGAGCTCGAAACCACGCAGGTCACTTTCGGTCCGCTTTCCGATGAAGATATCTTCGGCTATATCGCTTCCGGGGAGCCGTTTGACAAAGCGGGCGCGTACGCGATTCAGGGGCGCGGCGGACGTTTCATCACCCGCGTGGAGGGTTGTTATTTCAATGTCGTGGGACTGCCGCTGGCGCGGCTGTTTCGCATCCTGAAGGAACTAGGGTGGCGGGAAGCATAGCGCGGGCTGAAGCTGCGTTGCTCCACAAAAAACAAAGGCGGCCACAAGGACCGCCACAGGTGTCCCGCGCTGAACCGATTCGTCCCGCGCGCGGAGTTATTTCTTTTCTTCCGCGGGCTTGCTGGGTGGCGCTTGACTCGACGGCGGCGGGGGTTGCTGCGGGTTGCCCGACATCCCTTCCTTGAAGCTGCGGATGCCTTCGCCCAGCCCGCGCATGACTTCGGGAATTCGCCGCCCGCCGAAGAAAATCAACACGATGGCCAGAACGATCAGCCAGTGAAAAATACTGAACTCACCCATGGAAATCCTCCGAGCCCCCTCTTGAATGGGTCACCTACGATACTCCAGGGCGCCCCGCGCGGCAAGTCTACCGCCTTTTGAGTCTATAGGATAGCACGTTCGTCGCCGACGCGGCGCGTTACGCGCTCCCGGTCCAGGTATTCGAGCAGCGGGATAGCGTATTTTCGGGTGACCCCCGTCAAATCCTTAAACGTGCCTATCGGCAGACGGCTCCCCTTCGATTTCTTGTATTCCGCCAGCATGCCGCGGAGGGAATCGAGCGCGGTGCGATGAAAGACCAGCCCTTCGGTCACTTTTACCAGCTTCTGCTCGCGCAGGAGAATCTGCAACAGCCTTTGCGCGCGGGCCTTCTCGACGGGGAGTTTTGCCAGCACCTCTTCGAGCGAGGGAACCTTCAGCCCCGCAACGGAAAAGGCTCCTTCGATCTGGTCCTTCGCCCGGGCCTCTTCGGGGAGCAGGGTGATCTCCTGCCCCGCCCGCTTGACGCTTTCCCCTGCGACGACGAGCTTCTTATCGGCCACCAGTGCTTCCAGCGCCGCGCGGAAGACTTCTTCGCGTACCCGCGGCGCCGCGCGCGCGCGCAAATCTTCCCGCGAAATCCCCGGGGCCAGCGGATTGGCTTTGTGAATCAGGTCTACCTCTCCGGCGAGGCTTTCCTTCAACTCCGCAAACCGGTCCGCAAGAACCAACAGCAGAGGCTGCTTGCTGACCACACGAATCTTTCCGGCCTTAGCCAGGTCGTCCGCTTCGCGGCGAATCTCTTCTTCGAGCCAACCCGTG
>DASQHY010000057.1:0-55094 GCA_035631855.1 Candidatus Acidiferrales bacterium | reverse complement strand
AAGCTGTACGCCAGCGAAATGGTGAACCGCGTGGTGTACAAGGCCGTGCAGGTGCACGGCAGCGCCGGGTATTCGCGCGAGTCGGACGTCGAACGGATGTACCGCGACGCGCGCGTGATTACCATCTACGAAGGTACCAGCGAAATCCAGCGCATGGTGATTGCCCGGGACCTCCTGGCGCAGGCGGGGCCGGGGAAGGTACGCGAGCGGGCCATGCAGGAAGCCGCCACCACACCGGGGGGTAGATAGTGCCCGGCGCTCGGAAAAGGGTGCTGAGCGGCATGCGGCCCACCGGCCGGCTCCACATCGGGAATTATTTCGGCGCGCTCCAGAACTGGGTCAAACTTCAGAACGATCCCCAGAACGAATGCTTCTACTTTATCGCCGACTGGCACTCGCTCACGTCGGACTATGCCGATACGTCAGCGATTGCGGAGAACACGATTCAAGTGGCCATCGATTTTCTCGCGGGCGGGCTTGATCCTGCCAAGTCCACGATCTTCCTGCAATCGCTCGTTCCGGAACACGCCGAGCTGAACTTGCTGCTCTCCATGGTCACGCCGCTGGGCTGGCTCGAACGCGTCCCCACGTACAAGGAAGCCCTTGCGAACGTCAAGGACAAGGACCTTCATACTTACGGCTTCCTCGGCTATCCAGTCCTTCAGTGCGGCGATATCGTCATGTACGGCGAAGAAGGAGTGCCGCTCTTTGTACCCGTGGGCGAGGACCAGGTTTCGCATGTGGAGTTAAGCCGTGAAATAGTGCGCAAATTCAATTCCTTTTATGGGTTTTCTCTGCACGAACGATTATTCGACAAACAACACCGTGAAGTGTTGGGCTGGCTTTGCGCTAAATTTGGCTTTTGGGGAGCGACCGATTTTACGCCGGAACAAAAACCGGTACTGCGGGCCGAGCTTACCGCCCGTATTACACAGGCGGGTGTCAAGAATATTTCCGAGCAGGTTCCAAACTCTGCGTCCTTTTTCGATCTCATCGAAGTATTGACCGAACCGGAGGTGATGCTGACGCAGACGCCGAGGATACCGGGGACAGATGGACGGAAGATGTCGAAGAGCTACAAAAACGACATCTCCTTGAGCGAGAGCGACGAATCCATCCGCGCGAAGACGAAGGTAATGAAGACCGATCCCGCGCGGAAGCTCCGCACGGACAAAGGCAATCCGGACATTTGTCCTGTATACGACTGGCACAAATTGTTTTCGCCTCAGGACACTTTGAAATGGGCGGCGGAGGGGTGCCGGACGGCTGGGATTGGCTGCATCGAGTGCAAATCCGCGATGGCGGACAACCTCATCAAGTGGATTGCTCCGGTGCGCGCCAAAAGGCAGGAATATGAGAAGCATCCGCAGCGCGTGCTGGAAGTTCTCGACGAAGGCTCGAAGAAGGCCCAAAAAGTAGCCCAGCAGACGATGGCGCGCGTGCGCGAAGCGGTGTTTGGCTGGGAGAAAAAGCGCGCGGAAATTGCAGGCGCGAAGCCCGACGCGAAGAACGTCAAGGTAGGAAACTGACATGGCGACGCCGTACAAAATCCAGATCCCCATGTACGAAGGCCCGCTCGATCTCTTGCTGGACCTCATCCGCAAGCAGGAGATGGACATCCACAATATTCCTATCGCGAAAATCACCGGGCAATATCTAGAATACCTACACAAGCTCGAGGCGCTGGACATTGACGTTTCTGCGGACTTCATTTACATGGCCGCGACCCTTATTTTGATCAAGTCGAAGATGCTGCTGCCGCCCGACCCTTTGGCCGGCCCCGAAGAGCAGGAGGATCCGCGCGCGGACTTGGTGCATCGTCTTGTGGAACACGAGAAATTCAAGAACGCCGCGCAGTTGCTCTATCAGAAGCAGCAGATCGAAGAGCACGTGTGGTCGCGTCCGGACCGCTCGCTCTACGAGGGCGAAGAGGCGGAAGGAGAAATCACCGTCTCGCTGGTGGATTTGATCAAAGTGTTCCAGGAAGTGCTGGAACGGCGCAAAGAAGTCACCAAGATCGCGCTGAGCCACGACCAGTTTACCGTGGCGCAGATGATGGAGGAGTTGCGCAAGCAGCTCATCGCCGGGGAAGACGGCGTGCGCCTTGTGGCGTTTTTCGAAGCTTGCCCGTCGCGGCACGCGATGATTGTAGCGTTTCTCGCGGTGCTCGAAATGGTGCGGCTGCAGGCGGTGGTGTTGACGCAGGAGCAACTCTTCGGCGAAATCGTGCTGCGAAAGCATAAAATGTTTGACGTGGTCTTTTCCGGCGGCGGCGCCGAAAGAAGCGTACCGGACGAAACCGCGTTGAACAAGATTGACGAGCAATACCAATGAGCCTGACACCTGTGGAATTGAAAGCGGCTCTGGAAGCCACCATCTACGCGGCGGACGAGCCGGCCACGCTCGAGCAGCTGGCCAGCGCACTCGGGGAAGAGAAGTCCGTGGTGCGCGCGGCGCTCGATGAGCTGGTGGCGAGTTACGCCTCGGAGGAGCGCGGAGTCGAGGTCCGCGCCGTGGCCGGCGGCTACAAGATGTACACCAAGCCGCAGCACCACGAAGCCGTGCGGCGCTTCATCAAGAGCCTGCGGCCGCCGCTGCGTCTGACCATGCCCGCGCTCGAAACTCTCGCGGTGATCGCCTACAAGCAACCCGCGACCGGCCCGGAAATCCAGGAGATTCGCGGCGTCAATTGCGCAGGGGTGCTCAAGACGCTGCTCGAGAAGCGGTTGATTGTGACGGCGGGGCGCAAAGAGGTGATCGGTCGGCCGATATTGTACCGCACTTCAAAAGAGTTTCTGATGCGCTTTGGTTTGAGCGACGTGGACGAATTGCCGAGCTTGAAAGAGTTCGAGGCTCTGGCACGCGAAGCGCTCGGCGCCGATGAAGGCGTCGCCGTAACGGAGCCGGCTGCGAGCGCCTTGCAGAAAACGTCGCCGGGCGGCCAACCCGGCGACGCAGAAGTCAAGGCGGCGGCAGCGGCCGCCGCAACCGGGGAAACTGCCGGGACCAACAGCGCGTCCTAGTCTAGTAACGATACTCGGGCGCCCCATCCATCACAACGTTATGCTGGAACGACTGCAAAAAATTATTTCACGCGCAGGCATCGCTTCCCGGCGTCACGCCGAGCAGCTCATCCTGAGCGGGCAAGTGCGGGTAAACGGCCTGGTGATCACGGAGCTCGGCAGCAAGGCCGACCCGGAGACCGACCGCATTGAAGCTGCGGGAAGGCGCGTGGTCGCAGAGGAAGAAAAGGTTGTTCTGCTGCTGCACAAGCCTCCGCAAGTGGTTTCCACGATGGCCGACCCGGAAGGGCGCAGGACGCTGCGCAATTTTCTGCGCGGCCTGCCGGAGCGGGTTTATCCGGTTGGACGGCTCGATTACGCGGCGTCGGGCCTGATGTTGCTCACCAATGACGGCGAACTTGCGAATCGTCTGCTGAAAACGGCCCGCACGATTCCGCAGACTTACTGGATCAAAGTAAAGGGCCGCCTGGATGAAGCGCTGCTGGAGCGAGCGAAGCGGGAAACCCGCGCGGACGTGCGTCCCCTGAAACAACCGACGGCTTCGCGGGGCCGCGCGGAGAATTTCTGGTACGAGGCAGTGTGGAGCGAAACGCGGCACGACCGCTTGCCCAGATGGCTTGCGACCCAGGGGCATCCGGTGGAAAAAATGCGCCGGATGCGGCTCGGCCCGCTTGAAGTGGAGTCTTTGCCGGAAGGCAGATACCGGCGACTTACCGAGCCGGAAGTCTCCGCGCTCAAGCAGTATTTGATCCGCGTGACATCCCTCAAAGAAGGGCGCAAGGGGGGATCGGGAAGGGATCGCTCCGCCGTCTCCGCGGGCAAATCCACGAAAGCGCGATTTCGCCCGGCCGCCGGCGGACGCGGAATCCAGAGGTTCTGACGCGAATGCGGAAACCGATTCACGACCTTGTTCCCGAGTACATTCACGACCTGCCCGTTTACATTCCCGGAAAACCGATTGAAGAGGTCGAGCGCGAGCTGAAAATTCAAGCGGTAAAGCTGGCTTCGAACGAAAACCCGCTCGGCCCCTCTCCGCTGGCCATGGCGGCGGTCGAGCGCGCGCTGGGCGAATCGCACCGCTATCCGGACGGCGGCGCGTTTTTGCTGCACGAAAAGCTGTCGACTCTGCACGGGGTTCCGCCGGAGAACATTCTGATCGGGTTCGGTTCGAGCGAGCTGATTGACTTGGCGGCGCGAGCGCTGCTGCGTCCCGGGCTCGAAGGGATTACTTCGCACGGGTCGTTCGCGCTCTTCCGGATTTCCATCCGCGCCACCGGAGCGAAATTGATTGAGACCCCGCTGAAGGATTACACCTTCGACCTCGACGCCATCGCGCGGGCGATTACCGCGGATACGCGGGCCATCTATCTTGCCAACCCCAACAACCCCACCGGCACGATTTTCAACGCGGACGCCTTCGATGCGTTCCTGGCGAAAGTGCCGGACCACGTGCTGGTGGTGCTCGATGAGGCCTACTGCGATTACGTCGAGCGCACCGACTACTCGCGCTCGATCGAGCGCGTCCGCCAGGGGCACAACCTTTTGGCGTTACGCACATTTTCAAAAGTATATGGGCTGGCCGGCTTGCGTCTGGGATACGGCATCGGCCCCGCAGACTTCCTCGCGGAGATGAACAAGCTGCGCACGCCGTTCAACACCACGAATCTCTCACAGGCGGCGGCGCTTGCGGCGCTGGACGATCACGAGCACGTGCGCCGCTCGCTTCGCTCGAACCGCGAAGGGCTCAAACAAATGTTCGAGGGCCTCGCCGCTCTAGACATCCAGGCGATTCCTTCGTACGCCAATTTCATTCTGGTGGAGCTGGGGACCGACGCCAAGCCGGTGTCCGACGAACTGCTGAAACTCGGCGTTATTGTGCGCCCCATGCGCTGGATGCGCTTCCCCAATGCCATTCGTGTGACCGTGGGAACGCGCGCGGAGAACGAAAAATTCCTCCGCGCCATGGCCCGGATACGCGCAAGCGTCTCGCCCTCCCCGGGAACATCGCCGTGACCTCTGTGAGTCCGCCGGCTTCTCCCCTCCCCTCTGACCCGATTGCCGAACTCCTGCGGACGGCGCGCGTGATCGCCGTCGTGGGGCTGTCGTCGAAGCGGACGCGCCCCAGCTTTGGCGTCGCGCAGTTCTTGAAAAGCGCAGGCTACCGGATCATTCCGGTCAACCCCAACGAAACCGAAGTGCTGGGCGAAAAGGCTTATGCGAAGCTGGAAGACGTTCCCGAAAAGATGGACATCGTGGATATCTTCCGGCGCTCGGAAGAAGTGTCTCCGGTTGTGGAGAGCGCAATTCGAGTGGGCACAAGGGCCGTGTGGATGCAGGAGGGCGTGATTCATCCGCAAGCGGCGGAGCACGCCCGGCGGGCCGGTCTCTTCGTGGTGATGGACGCGTGCATCTTCAAAGAACATCAAAAACGATTCCGATAAGTTTGAGGAGAGCAGGGAGTGTATTTTCGCCGGGGGAATGACCATGAAACGCTATTTTTTACTTCTCGTTTGCGCAGGGACTGCGGCGGCATTTGCGGCCACTGGCGACAAGCCGGATTGGGACGCGCTGGGCAAGCGCTGGTGGGCGCACGTCCAATTCCTCGCTGACGATAAACTCGAGGGCCGCGACACCGGCAGCGAAGGCTTCAACAAGGGCGCCGCGTACGTGGCGGCCGAGTTCGAGCGCGCCGGTCTGCGGCCCGCGGGCACCTCCGGGTTCTTCCAGCCGGTCGAGTTTGCGGCGCGCAAGATTGACGAGCCGAACTCGCGTCTCGAATTTGTGCGGGGAAAGAGCGTCCAAACGGTCGCCTTCGGAGAAGAAGCCTTTTTCCATCCTGGTCCCGACGCAGCAGAGAGCGTAGAAGCGGAAGCGGTATTTGCCGGCTACTGCCTTGCGGTTCCGGAGATTCATTACGACGATTATGCGGGCCTCGACCTTCGCGGAAAGATGGCGGTGTGTTTGTCCGGGGGACCCGGAGCGATTCCGGGACCTCTTAAGGCGCACTACCAGTCGCTTGGCGAGCGATGGAAGGCTCTGAAAAAAGCAGGGGCCATCGGCTACGCCATCATTCGGAACCCGAAGTCCATGGACACACCGTGGTCGCGGACCGCGTCGTCGCGATTCGAGCCGTTCATGGACCTTGCCGATCCCGCGCTGCAAGAGACCAGGGGCTTGAAAATTGCGTTGGCGATCAATCCGGCGCACGCGGACAAAGTTCTGGCTGGAACGGGCCACAGCTTCGCTGAAATCCTAGAAGCTGCGGATGCGGACAAGCCGCTGCCGCATTTCCCACTCGGCGCCAGCTTCCGCGCGCGCCAGAGCGTGAAACGCTGGCAGGTGAAATCGGAAAACTTAGCGGGCGTCTTTCCCGGCAGCGATCCGAAGCTCAAGGACGAGGTCGTCATTCTGAGCGCGCATCTGGACCATATCGGCGTAGGCGTGCGCGTCAACGGCGACTCCATTTATAACGGCGCGATGGACAACGCTTCCGGCGTTGCTTCGCTCATCGAAATTGCCCGCGCGTTGCACGAATCCGGCGCGCGGCCCAAACGCTCCATTCTGTTTCTGGCGGTGACTGGGGAGGAGAAAGGCGAACTGGGCTCGCAGTATTTTGCGGCGCATCCCACGGTCAGCGGAAAAGACATCGTCGCCGACATCAACATGGACATGTATCTTCCGCTGTTCCCGTTGAAATATATCGAAGTGCAGGGTCTGGGGGAATCCACCCTGGGCGATGACGTTCGAGCGGTCGCGGAAAAAGCAGGCGTGCAGGTGCAGGCCGACAAGCAGCCCGAACGCAACCGCTTCATCCGCAGCGATCAGTACAGCTTCATCAAGCGAGGTGTTCCCGCGCTGGCCTTCAAGTTCGGGTGGCTGCCGGGGACGCCGCAAGAGAAGATTTTTAATGACTGGCTGACCACGCGCTACCACGCGCCGTCGGACGATGCCAGTCAGCCCGTGGATGCGGCGGCCGCAGCGCAATTCAATGTCATTTTGGTGCAACTTGCTGAGCGAGTCGCAAATGCTCCGGAGCGCCCGCACTGGAACGCAGACAGTTTCTTCCGGCGCTTTCTCCAGTAGCCAAGCCGCCGAGGCGCTATTGCCAGGGAAAGATGAGGATGTGCCGCTTTCCCGGTTGGACGACCGCGAGAAACCTGCCATCCGGTGAAATCTCAAAATCGCGATAACTGAGCCCGTGCAGTAGCGGCGTGACGGCAGGTTCGCGAGCCGCCGCTGCCGAATCGCTGGCTTTCCCCGCGGGGGCTGCGAGCGGGGGGACCTCAAACCACTCCAGGTCGCCGGTTTTGTGCTCGATGGCGCGCTTCAGCAGAATGCGCCGCTCGTCGGGAGACCACTGATAGACTCCGAAACCCACGCGCACGCGGGCGGATTTTTCCGGAGCAGTCAAATCGCGGATCTCCAGGACCTCATGATCGAGGTAATAGGCGGCTTTCGTGCCCGAAGGCGAAACCGAAATCCCTCCCGCAAAAGATTCCAGCGTGGCCAGATCATTGCTCGTTTGCTTCATCAGATCCAGCGCCACCAGGCGCGGCGCCCCGCTCAGACTCGAGGCGCGCTCCACACCGACAGCGGAGTTTTGTTTGGGATTCCAAGCTACCGCCGTGTAGGTGTGCCCGACAAAAAGCCCCGCGAAAACGCCGGAGACGGGACGGACCGAATTAATGGAGTAAAGAAGCTTCGGCTTGACGGCTTCGGTCAGGTACACCACGGTGACGCCGTCCGCCAGCCATGCGGCATTCGAGGAATCCGGAATGTCACTGTCCCCTCCGCGAATCTTGATTTCTTTGCCGCCATCCTCGAGCAAGAGGGAGACCACGCTGTCTTTGGTGTTTCCCTCGGAGTCGATCATCCGCGTGGTGAGCAGTTCGGCGATGAGGCGCGAGCCGTCCGGGGACCAGCGGAGCGAGCTGACCGTGTAGGAAAACGCGGCGGCGCCGCGCACCAGCTTTTCACCGTTGACGATCTTCTTGCGTTTACCGTCTGCGCCGACAACCCAGATGTCGTCGCGCTGAACCTCAAATCGCCGCAGATTGTAAACATGCCGGGCTCCGAGCGCGATGCGGCCGTCGGGCGCGTAGGCGAAGGCCGTACACTCCTCGTCCACGGTCGAAAGCGGTGTGTCCTGAGCGCCCGCGGAAGCGGGGAACAACATTGCACAGAAAACCGCGGCGAGAGAAACCAGCGCGGGCAGAGTCCCCCAACGATTGCTTCTGGGAAGGATGAATTGAAGCGAGGGAATCATGATTGGCCGGCACCCTTTGTCCGGATTTTTCGTATTTCTTCGAGCCGCTGTCGCAGCCGCTGCTCGAAGCCTTGATCGGTCGGATGATAGTACACCCGGCCGGCCAGCTTGGGCGGCAGGCAGAGCATGTCGGTGACTTTGTCCGCGGAGTTGTGCGCATATTGATAGCCTTCGCCGTAGCCCAAATGCGCCATCAGCCCGGTGACGGGGTTCCGCAAATGCAATGGCACAGGCTCGGCTTCGGTGGCCTGCAGATCTTTGTACACCGCGCCATAGGCTGTGTAGAGAGCGTTGGATTTCGGAGCGAGCGCGAGATATACGGCGGCCTGCGCCAGCGCCAGGTTGCCTTCGGGCATGCCGATAAACTCCGCGGCCTCCTTCGCGGCGAGGGTAATGGCAAGCGCGCCCGGCTCCGCCAAGCCAACATCTTCACTGGCCATGCGCACCAGCCGCCGCGCAATGTACAGCGGGTCTTCGCCGGATTCCAGCATGCGCGCGACCCAGTAGAGTGCGGCGTCGGGGTCGGAGTTGCGCACGGACTTGTGCAGCGCGGAGATTAAGTTGTAGTGCTCCTCGCCGGCTTTGTCGTAACGCAAAGCCTTTCGCTGCAGGACGTCTTCCACCAGTTCGCAAGTGATCGCGCGGGACCCCGTGGCATCCACCATAGCTCCATGAACCGCCGCCTCGAGCGTGTTGTAAGCCGCGCGGGCGTCGCCGTCAGCGTACGTGGCGATGCGAAGCAGCGTATCCTCGCTCACTTCGATCTTTTCTTTGCCGAGACCCCGGTCGGCATCCCCCAGCGCGCGGCGCAGGAGCGCCGTGAGCTGCTCCGCCGTCAGCGGCTCGAGCACGTACACCTTTGTGCGCGACAGCAGTGGCGCGATGACCTCGAAAGAAGGATTTTCCGTGGTGGCGCCGATGAGAATGATGTTCCCCGCTTCGACATGCGGGAGAAAGGCGTCCTGCTGCGCCTTGTTGAAGCGATGCACTTCGTCCACAAAAACGATGGTGCGATGCCCGGCGCGGCGGAAGCGCTCGGCGTCGGCCATGACCAACTTGATTTCCTTGATCCCGGCAAGCACGGCGGTGAAGGGCACAAACTCAGAACGCGTCATTCGAGCGATGAGCCGCGCCAGAGTGGTCTTCCCGCAACCCGGCGGTCCCCATAAGATCATCGAGCCGGTTTCGTCACGCTCGATCTGCGCGCGTAGCGGTTTTCCCGGCCCGAGAAGTTTCTCTTGGCCGACGAATTCGTCGAGCGTGCGCGGCCGCATGCGCTCGGCAAGCGGCTGGCTCGCGTCGGGCGCAGCGCGTTCAGGCTCGATAGGTTGGAACAGGCTCACAGCGCCCTCCGCTGGCGCGCAGCTTCGTAGAGAAGCACCGCCGCGGCGGCCGCCGCGTTGAGGGACTCCACATGTTCGGCGAGCGGTATGCGCACCAGGGCATCGGCCGAGCGCTCGATCTCTTCCGGGAGACCCGCACCTTCGTTGCCGATCAGAAGGGCCACGGGGTCCTTCCAGTTTATCTCCCAGGGGGAAAAGACCGAAGGAGCGCAGCTCTCGTGACCCCTCGAACAGGCGGCAAGGACTCTCAAGCCTGCCACGCGAAGTTGCGCCAGCAGGATCGAGATTCCGACGCCGTGGAGGACGGAAAGGCGCAGCGCGGAACCCGCAGAGGCACGCAATGCTTTAGGCGAATACGGATTTGCGGTTCCGGAAGCCCCCGAGACGCACGTGGCCACGCCGCTGGCGCCGAACGCCTCGCAGGTCCGCAGGATGGTTCCGACGTTTCCTGGGTCCTGCACGCCAACCAATACGACAATCATGGCCGAGCCGGCCGCTGGACTCCGCACGATATCGTCAAAAGACGCGACGCGAGGCGTGACCAGCGCCGCTATCCCTTGCGGCGTCTCTGTGTCGGCAACTCCCGCGAAGAGCCGGTCGGTGGTTCGCAAGATTCGAATGGGACCCTCGCGCCGTTGCTGCAAGCAGGATTGCAGCCGTTCGAGGTGCCTTTCGCCCGAGGCGCTGACCAGCAGCGCTTCCACATGCAGACCCGAGCGCAGCGCCTCTTCCACCAGGCGAACTCCCTCGGCGCCGATAGAGCCGCGCGAGGTGGCGAGGCCTCCCCGCAAAGCCAGGCGAAACTCCTTCAGCCATTGGTTTTCACGGCTGGAAATCACCTCCCCGGCCGGAGCCGTGCCCGTGGATTGTCTTGTGGAGGCCATTTCCGGAAGCGTAACAAACGCTTTTCCAGGGGTAAAGGGCAGCGTCTTGCGTGGCCTTCGCGGGCTGTGGTAGGGTGCCGCCAGTGCGGTGATCCCGGTGTTGCGCGGACGCGCAATCGAAAAGGTGCGAAGGCGCGCGTGCCATGCACGGCTCCTTTTGCACCTGGTCGCGCGTGGAGAGTATTCTGCGCTCCTGCCGGACCCCAAAGGCGCAAACACCTTGCCGGCCGAACTGCTGAGGATTTCAGCGGAAGCCCCGGAGCGCGATGCAGTCCGCTACGCGGCGGAATTGATTGCGCAGGGGCGCGTCGTGGGTATCCCGACGGACACCTACTACGGCCTTGCCGCCGACCCCTTCAATCTGGCCGCCGTCGAAGAGATCTATCGCGTAAAGGGACGCCCGGAAACCAGGGCGCTTCCCATCCTGGTGAATTCCATCGAGCAGGCAGTCTTGCTCGCCCGCGAATTGCCGGCGTATTTCCTGCCGCTGGCCCGGAAGTTCTGGCCGGGCGCTCTGACTCTCCTGGTGGATGCCTCGAACCGTGTGCCGCTCAAAGTCACGGCGCACACCGGGCGCGTGGCCCTCCGGTGGCCGAAGTCGGCAGTGGCTTGCCGGCTCATCGAGCAACTCGACGCCCCCATCACCGGCACCAGCGCCAATATTTCCGGTTTTCCCGCCTGTTCCAACGCCGAGCAGCTTCTAAGGCAGTTGGGGGACCGCCTGCCGCTGGTGCTGGATTCCGGAGAAACCGGCGCGACCCTCGCCTCCACCATCGTGGATCTCCAGAACGACCAATGGCGCATTGTCCGCGAAGGCGCGCTCAGCGTCGGCGAAATCGAAGCGGCGCTCTCGTCTTAAGGTGCCGGTGACCACACGATTTTTGTCAGAAAATCATAGTCTCCGGTCGGTGAAAGCTCCACGGGCCCCCATCCTTTCCGGTGCACGGAAACATTGTCGGTAAACCACAGGTTCAGGTAAGGGAGGTCCTCGGCTACAAGTTTCTGCACCCGGCTGCACAGCCGTTTGCGTTTTTCGCGGTCCGGCTCGACGCGCATGGCGTCGAGCAGCGCGTCGAGCTGCGCATTGCGGTAGTGGCCGCGATTGGCGCCTTCGGGAGGAATCTTTTTGGAGTGGAAGACGTACTCGAAAATGTCCGGGTCGTTATTGGCGCCCACCCAGCGCAGCGTGCAGAGCTGAAAATTCCCCCGGGTGACGTCGGCAAAGAGCGTGGCAAACTCCAGCGGGCGCAGCTCCAGCTCTACGCCGACTCTTCTCCATTGATCCTGCAGCGCCGCTCCCAGCAGGCGGCTGGATTCTTCTGTGGAAGTTTTGAGCGCAACCTTCAGGCGCGTCCCCCCCGCTTGCCGCGGAAAGCCGGCGGCATCGAGCAACTGTTCGGCGCGCTGCGGGTCGTAGGGATACTGCGGAACATCCGGCTCGTAGGCCCAATGATTTGGCGGAAGCAGGCCGGTCGCCAGGCGACCTTGTCCACGCAGCAGGTATTGAATAAGCGTTGCGCGGTCGGTGGCGTAAGCGAGCGCCTGCCGCACCTCGCGCTTGGAGAGCGCAGGGTCGTCGAAATTGATGCCGATGTAGGCGTAAA
The DNA here is from genome assembly GCA_035631855.1 of Candidatus Acidiferrales bacterium. Lineage (GTDB taxonomy): Bacteria > Acidobacteriota > Terriglobia > Acidiferrales > UBA7541 > DASQHY01. Next base: position 42,974 of record DASQHY010000057.1, on the reverse strand, counting down.
TTGTTCCCGGTCGCTCGGTGACTTTGAGGTCGGGTTGGCGCGCCAGCACGCGCACCATGTCCGGCGTGAGGGAGGTGGTCTCGATGTCGGCTGTGCCCTTGCGCAGTTCCAGCGCACGCACCGTGGCTTCCGGCACAATGCGGAAGCGCACGTGTTCGATTCGAGGAGCACCCCGGAAATATTCGGGATTTCGCGCCAGCACCACTTCTTCATCCTGCTTGGCCTGGACAAAGCGGAACGGCCCGGTGCCAACCGGCGCGCGGGCAAACTCGGCGCCCGAGTCTCGTGGCACAATTCCCACGCCTGGCCGGGTCAAGTTCACCAGGAACGAGGCGTAGGGTTCCTTCAGGCGAAAGACCACCGTGGTCTCGTCGGGAGCCTCGATCGAAGAGACCATACGAAATGAGCCGCGCTTGGGTGTCTTGAGCGGGCCGCTCAGCATCGTGTCGAACGTGTACTTCACATCCGCAGAGGTCAGCGGACGGCCGTCGTGAAAACGCACGCCGCGCCGCAGATGAAAAATATAGGTGAGTGGGTTCGGAGTTTCCCAGCTCTCGGCCAGGTCGCCGCGAGGGTTCATCTGCGCGTCGGGCTCGATGAGGCTGTCGAAGATGAGCCCGGCGATACGCTGCGATTGCGTGTCGGTGCCGACCCGTGGATCGAGATTGGTGGGCATGGTTTCGATCAGAAACGTGACGGTCGAAGGATCCACGGGCTTCTGCCGGGCGCAGCCCGCACTGACGAGCACGAGGGAAATAGCCAAGCGCGTCACGAAAAACCTGCCGCGTCGCTTTTCGCGGGCAGCGCTTCGGCGTCGGACGCTGTCAGCTTGGAGGGGCATAGCAGATTTTCCCTAGGACGGCGGGGCGGCGTGCGCCCGTCGCGCTGGGAAGGTTCGCTGGGCGCTGGTGATACGTTTCATATGCAAGGATGGCAAACGCGAATGCCTCCTTGGCGTCTTCCGGAACTCCGAACGCGGAAGAGGGAAGAACCTCTATGCCCGGAAGTGCCGCGGCAATCTGCGCCAACACCAACGGATTGTGAGCACCGCCTCCGGAAACGACCAATTGATGGATGCGCACCTTAGGAAGCACCCAGCGATGCATCGCGTCCACAACCGAGAGCGCCGTAAAAATCGTCGCCGTGCGAACCAAGTCCGCTGGACGTGCTTTTTCTTTTCTGCCCAGGGTGATTAGTCTTTCTACAAAGGCCGCGCCATATTGCTCCCGGCCGGAGGACTTCGGCGGGCGCTGCCGCAGGTAAGGGTCCCGCAGCAAGGCATTGAGCAGACGCGGTAACGCCCGGCCACGGCGGGCCAACTGCGCATTGCGGTCGTAGGTCTGTTTTCCTCGCGTGAACCGCCTTATCAAGGCATCCACCACCATATTTCCCGGCCCGGTGTCGAACGCGAACACTCTGTTGGGTTTGGCACCACGCGGAATCACCGTGACGTTGCCAATGCCGCCGAGATTCAGCGCCGCCCGCCCCAGCTTCGGATGGCCGTACAACAGATAATCCACAAAGGGAACCAGCGGCGCGCCTTGCCCACCCATGGCGATGTCCGCCGGGCGAAAGTCTCCGACGGTGGTAATTCCGGTTCGCGCGGCGATCACCGAGGGCTCACCAATTTGCAGCGTGGACGCGATACGCGCCCCAAACAGGCGCGATGCCGCCCCCTGATGATAGATGGTCTGTCCGTGCGACCCGATCAACGCGATTCGGCGCGGAGCGATTCCGAACCGGCGGCACGCCTCGAGAGCCGCCTGCGCGAACAGTTCCCCCAAGCGAAAGTTCAATTGGCTGATTGCCCCCGTGGTTGTCGTGGCGCCTTCCGCTACGCGCAGCACAGCGGCCCGGATCTCGCCCCGGAAGGGAAGCGCCGCAAAGTTCTGAAGCTGAGCACGGATGCGCGGCGGCGCGCCGGCAATCTTCACCAGCGCCGCGTCGATTCCGTCGGCAGAAGTGCCCGACATCAGGCCGAGGACGAGCTTCGCGCGCCCGCTCATGAGATCTGTTTCTTCAGCTCGGCAAGCAGGTTGAGCGCATCGATGGGCTTCAACTGGTCGAGGTCGGCCTGGCGAAGCGCTTCCAGCACAGCACGGTCAATCGGTGTGAAGAGCACCTGCTGCTTGCCATTCGATTCTGCCCCTGGTGATGCGCCGGGCGTAAGCTTTTCGCTCAACTGATGTTCGCTCTGCTCGTGGCGCTGCAGCACTTCGCGCGCCCGCTCGATGACGCTGTGCGGCAGCCCGGCCAGCCGCGCCACTTCGATGCCGTAACTCTTATCGGCGCTTCCGGGCTCGACGCGGCGGAGGAACACGATGTCGCTGGGAGTCTCCTTCACCGAGACATGCACGTTCTTCACTCCGGGCAGCAACTCGGCCAACTCGGTCAGCTCGTGGTAATGAGTGGCAAAGAGCGTACGCGCGCGGGTGTGCTGCCGGAGGTGCTCCACCACCGCCCAGGCAATCGCCAGCCCATCAAACGTTGATGTCCCGCGCCCCACTTCGTCGAGGAGCACCAGGCTGGAAGGCGTGGCCAGATTCAGAATCGCGGCGACTTCGCTCATCTCCACAAGGAACGTGGAGCGGCCCCGCGCCAGGTTGTCCGAAGCCCCGATGCGCGTGAAGATGCGGTCGGTCAGCGGGAGTTTCGCGCGCCGCGCCGGCACGAACGAGCCCATCTGCGCCATCAGAACGATCAACGCCGCCTGGCGCAAATACGTGGACTTGCCGCCCATGTTGGGCCCGGTAATCAGCAGGATTTGCTGCTGCGAGGCGTCGAGGTAGAGATCGTTGGGCACAAACCGCTCGCCGCGCTGTGCCAGCAATTGCTCGACGACCGGATGGCGCCCGCCGATGAGCAACAACTCGCCGTCGCCGCTGAATTCCGGGCGCACATAGTCGCGGTCGGCCGCCAGCCGCGCGAAGTTTACGAGGACATCGAGCTGCGCAATGGCCGCCGCCGTCTTTTGCAAACGCGGCGCCTGCGCCGCAACCGCCCCTCGGATTTCCTGGAACAGCCTCCGCTCCATCTCCAGAATGCGCTCGTCGGCAGCCAGTATCTTGCGCTCGTATTCTTTCAATTCCGGGGCCGTAAAACGCTCGGCATTCACCAAGGTTTGTTTGCGCTCGAAGTCTGGCGGCACCAGGTGCAGATTCGGCTTGGAGATCTCAATGTAGTAGCCGAACACCTGGTTGAACCGGATCTTCAGCGAGCCGATCCCGGTGCGCTTGCGTTCGCGCTCCTCCATGGCGACGACGATCTGCTTGCTGTGCTGGCTGAGGTCGCGGAACTCGTCGAGCTCCGCGTTATAGCCCCGCCGGATGACTCCCGGCTCGCTGACCTGCGCAGGCGGTTCCTCCGCGACGGCGCGCTCGATGAGGTCGCGAACGTCGGCTAATTCGTCCAACTGGCCGTGCAGCTCCGCCAGCCTCGAGCTTGCGCCGGAATCGGGGGGCGCGAGGAAACGCCGCAGCAACGGTACGCGCGCGAGCGATTGCTTCAGCGCCAGCATCTCGCGCGGACCCGCCACTCCCAGCGTGACGCGGCTGGTGAGGCGTTCTAAGTCGAGCACCCCTTGCAGCTCCTTGCGAATTTCCTCGCGCAACACGGTGTGGCTTTTCATCTGCCCCACAGCTTCCAGGCGCGGCTCGATCTCCTCCGGAGAAATCTCCGGGCGCAGGATCCACGCGCGCAACAGCCGCGCTCCCATGCTGGTGCACGTTTCGTCGAGAGCGCCGACCAGGGTGGTGTTGATTCCGCGGGCGCTCTCTTCCGGAAAGATCGGGGCGACCAATTCGAGATTCCGTGCGGAAACCGGGTCCAGAACCAGCGCGTCGCGCTGCTCGTAATAACGCACGCCGCTGAGATGCCGTAGCGCGCCTGCCGTGCCCTCGCCCGCGCCGGAAGTTTCGCGGAGGTAATGAACCAGGGCGCCGGCGGCGGCCACGGCCTGTCCGTGCTCCTCCAACCCGAATCCTTCAAGGCCCGCGACGCCGAACTGCTCCCGCAAGATTCGCCCGGCGTAATCCTCGCGGAAGAGCCACTCTTCGAGCCGCGTTTCTACGCCGCCCGCTCCATCCAGCTCTGCCGGAGAGGCGCCGAAAAGATTTTCCTGGCGCGGCACGAGCGTCTCGCGCGGGCGCACCAGATGCAGCTCGTCCCGCAGAGCCTCTTCCGCCTGTGCGCCTGCAAATTCCGTCGCTTGAAACTCGCCCGTAGAAATGTCCACGTACGCCAGGCCAATCGGCGTCCCCGAGGGATGCCGCGCCAGCGCGGCGAGGAAGTTGTTCTCCTTGGCGTCGAGAACGTGCAAGTCTGTGGCCGTGCCGGGGGTAATGACGCGAACGACTTCACGCCGCACAAGTTTCTTGCCCGGCCCCGGCTGCTCCATCTGGTCGCAGATGGCCACTTTGTAGCCCGCGCGGATCAGACGCGCGATGTAAGACTCCGCCGCATGATAGGGTACTCCGCACATCGGCACGAGTTGACCGCGTTCGCGGTTGCGCGCCGTCAGGGTGATCTGCAATTCGCGCGAAGCCACCAGCGCGTCTTCGTAGAACAGTTCGTAAAAATCGCCCAGGCGGAAAAGCAGCAACGCGTGCGGGTAACGCGTTTTGATGGCGTGATACTGCCGCATCAGCGGGGTGGTCGGTTCGGTCATGGGAGGCGGTGCGTGCCGCGCAAGCGTCGAGCTATACTAGCGAATCTGCCGGCCCCAGACCAGACCTGCTGCGGAAAGGTCCTCCGGACCATGCACATTCACCGCGAAGTCGAGATCAAGTGCCGTGTCGAGGATATCCCCGCATTCCGGCGGAAATTAAAACGGACTGGCATCCTGCCGGTCAAACCCGTCTGGCGGCTCTCGGCAAAGACAAAGAAGGGAAGAGCCGGGGAACCGCGCGTCCGTGAAATGAACTATCTCTTCGACACGCCGCAGGGCGGCTTGGCCAAACACGGGCAGCTTCTGCGCATTCGTATCGAGAACGAAGACCAGCCTCGCGCAAAAGAAAAATCCGGGAGTTCTCTTCGCACCATCCTCACCTACAAGGGGCCGGCCATGGAAGAAAGTGCTACGCGAGTAGCCCCGGCCGCTTCGCCAGGCGGTTCTGCCCCCTTGGATGCGGGCCTCGCCGGTGATGCCTTGCAATTTGTGTCTGCCGGCCGCCACAAGGTTCGCGAGGAAATTGAGGTTGAAGCAGCAGAGCCCGCTGCTTTGGCCCACATTCTGGAAGCCCTGGGAATGCGCGCGTGGTTCCGTTACGAGAAGTTTCGGACCACTTACCGTTTCCCAGCCACCGCGCGCTGGGCCACCGGCCTGCTCATCGAGTTGGACGAAACCCCTATCGGGGCCTTTGTCGAATTGGAGGGCCCTCCGGAGGCCATTGACCGCTCCGCCAAGCTTCTGGGATTCACCCCGAAGGACTACATCACCAGGAGCTACCTCGAACTGTACCTCGCCGAGTGCCGCGCGCGGGGGGTTGCTCCTGCCCACATGGTTTTCTCTCCGGAAAAATAATTTCAGTTTCTTGCACTCTTTTCTTGACAAACCCTGCGTCTCCCTTTAACTACTAGAACGGAGGCGGATTCTGCTTCATGAGTGAATTCGGCGAACACGAGCCCGGGCCGAGTAGAACCTGGGACAACCTTGTGTTTCGAGAGACGGTTCCATCGGCGGCCTCGAAATGCGACTGGCGAGGGGACCAAATGACGGGGACCGGCCGGGGAGGCACCGCCTTGGGCTGAGGTAAACTCAAGATTTTGCGGAGTTTACCCGCGGCCATCAGCTCTCCAAGGTCGCGGGTTTTTTTTTGTGCGGGTAAAGTCTTACGGGGCCGACGCCGCAGGCCGATAAGAATTCCATACGCGTGCCCCGAAAGAGGTGACACATGCTGCATGCAACCGAGGTCATGGGCGCAGAAACATACGACGCCCAAGGGAATTTCCTGGGGCGGTTAACCGAGCTCTTTATCGACCCGGCGGAGCAGCCCAACCGCATCGGCCGCTTGCTCCTAGGGCGCGGGAAATTCCAACCCCTGGTGGCGCGCTATGACCAGGTTGCATTCGTCGCCCCCGGCACTGTGCGTCTAAACTGCGGCGAACGGGCGCTGGAAACGTACTCGCCGAATGAGGGCTGGCTGGCCGTCCGCAAGGATCTCCTGGACCAGCAGATCATCGACACCAGTGGGCGCAAGGTTGTGCGCGTCAACGACGTTGACCTGGCCGAACAGCGCACCAACGGAACCGTCGAATTGCGTGTGACGCAAGTGGATGTTGGGTTGACCGGCGCGGCTCGGCGCCTTCTTCAGGGACTCGTTTCCCCCTCGGTCATTCGCCGCCTCCAGGAGAAGCTGCCGGCCAAGCTGATACGCTGGGAATTCGTCAACCTGATCGAACCGGACCCCCTGCGCCGCATCAAGCTGCGCATTACCCATGAAAAACTAGAGAACCTCCACCCCGCCGATCTGGCCGACATCATGGAAGACATATCCGCGTCCGAACGCCAGGCCATCATTGCCTCGCTCGACGAGGAGACCGCCGCGGCGGTGCTCGCGGAACTCGACGCCCGCCTCACCACACAGATCGTGGAGAAACTCGACCCGGAAAAGGCTGCGGAAATCCTGGAAGAGATGGCCCCCGATGCGGCAGCCGACGTGCTCGCGGACCTCTCGCCGGAAACCTCTCAGGAGCTTCTCGAGGAAATGCCCGGCAAAGAGGCCAAGGAAGTTCGCGACTTGCTGCAGTTCGACGAGAGCACCGCGGGCGGGATGATGAACCCCGATTTTGTGTTCGTCGGGGAATCCGCCGCTCGGGATGAAGTCGTGGAATGGATCCGCTCACAGGATCTCAACCTGGACCAACTCGATGCCGTCGTCTTGATTGATGCTGCCGCCGGGTTTTCCGGTATGGTCCCCATCGGGCGCCTCCTTCTTGGCCTCCCGGACCAACCGGTGGGCCAGATGAAATACGACCCGTTGATCTCGGTTCCCCCGGATGCGAAAGAGAAAGAAGTATTCGAATTGTTTGACAAATACAACCTGCGCAGCCTCACGGTGGTGGATGAGAATCACCGGCCTCTCGGCACCATCACTGTGGATGACGTGGTGACGCGATTGGTAAAGAGGTTCTAGGCCCGCAGAGCAAATACGCGGATAGCGTGAGAGGAACCTGCCACCGTGAACTGGGGAACCATCGTCGAACGTCTGAACGGCCTGCGGCAGCGCGCCGACACGGCACAGATGCGCGCGCGTCATTTTCGCAGGCGGATCGTTCTCCTCTTGGCGGTGCTTGGCCCAGGATTGATCACTTCGAATGTGGACAACGACGCCGGAGGCATCTCCGTCTACTCCCAATCCGGGGCCCAGTACGGTTACGCGCTGCTTTGGGCGCTCATCCCCATGACCATTGCGCTCTACGTTTCTGAGGAAATTTGCGCCCGCATGGCCGTGGTCACCGGCAAGGGCCTCTCCGACCTTATCCGCGAAGAGTTCGGATTCCGGCCGACGTTTTTCATGATGGTGGCCGGGTTCTTGGTGGACCTGGGAAACGTGGTCGCTGAGTTTGCGGGTGTCGCCGCGTCGATGGAGATTTTCGGTGTTAGCAAGTATTTTGCGGTTCCCATCGCCGCCATCCTCGTGTGGGTCCTGGTGGTGCGCGGAACTTACAGGCAGGTCGAAAAAATCTTCCTGGTGGCCTGCCTTTTCTATCTTTCCTATCTCTTCTCCGCCATCCTGGCCAAGCCGGATTGGCTCGTCGCCGCGAAGTACACCGTAATTCCCAGTATCCACTTCGAGTCCGGCTACCTGCTCACCCTGACGGCGCTCGTGGGCACTACCATCGCGCCCTGGCAGTTCTTCTATATGCAAGCGGCATTCGTCGAAAAACGTGTGGGACCGCGGCAGTATAAGCAGGCGCGGGCCGACGTCATCATCGGCAGCATCAGTTGCATGGTCATCGTATTCTTCATCATCGTGTGCACGGCGGCTACGCTGTGGGTCTCGGGACAGCGCAACATTTCCGGCGCTGCCGATGCGGCCAAAGCCCTGGTGCCGCTCGCAGGAAAATGGGCCGGGAAGCTGTTTGCCTTTGGCCTGTTGAACGCCTCGCTGTTCGCCGCTTCCATTCTTCCGCTTTCCACCGCGCACGTCATTTGCGAAGGCCTGGGCTTTGAAGCCGGCATTGACCACAAATTCAAAGAAGCCCCCATTTTCTATTGGCTATACACGGCGCTCATTGTCATTGGCGCCGGGTTTATTCTGATTCCCGGGGCGCCTCTGTTCAAAATCCTGATCCTCTCGCAGGTGGCAAACGGAGTTTGGCTTCCGGTCGTTTTGATTTTTATGTTGCTGCTGGTCAACCGTCATGACCTGATGGGCGATCAGGTTAACAGCTCGATCTTCAACTGGGTGGCGTGGATCACGACGGCGGCCATGATTGTCCTCACCTTGGTTTTGGTGTACACGGCCTTGTTTGTTCCGGGCGGCGTCCCTGGTACCTGACCTGCAAGCGCAAAAAGGGGCTTCGGTCCGTTGCGTCTTTGCGCGGCACTGTGCTAACTTTGCCGGGTAAAGATGATTGGTCACTCCATTCCGTGCCTAATCCCGTGCATCGCAGGAACTTCAAAGTGAAGTCTTCCGATCTGCTTCCTTCTCTCCATCGCGAGGAGACGCGGCTTCTGGAGCAACTCAACCTCGAGCGCCTGCCAAAACACATCGCCATCATCATGGACGGCAACGGCCGTTGGGCCCAAAGGCGGCACCTGCCGCGCGTTGCCGGGCACCGCGCCGGGGTCAGCTCCGCGCGCGTCGTGATCGAAACCTGCGCCCGGCTGAATATCTCCGCACTCACCCTTTACGCGTTTTCTCTAGAGAACTGGCGGCGCCCCAAAGCGGAGATCGACTTCCTCATGCGTCTGCTCCGCGAATATCTGCGAAAGGAGTTGCCGCTGCTTCATAGAAACAACATCCGCATGGTGTTCATCGGCCGGCCGGAACAATTGCCCGCCGGCGTCCAGCAGGATGTCGAAGAGGCCACGCGCGTTACCTCCCAGAACACCGGAATGCGTCTGGCCGTGGCGCTCAATTACGGCGGCCGCGGTGAACTTGTGGACGCCTTCAACGCCATCCTCGATGAGCTCCGCGGCAACGGAACCGCACCCCATCCCATTGATGAAGAGACCATCTCCCGCCACCTTTACACCGCTGGCCTGCCGGACCCGGATCTACTCATCCGCACCAGCGGGGAAATGCGCGTCAGCAACTTCTTGCTTTGGCAGATTGCCTACGCTGAGATCTACGTCACCGAAACTCTCTGGCCCGATTTCTCCCGGGCACGCCTTCTCGAGGCGCTGGTTGAATTTCAGAAGCGCGAGCGGCGATACGGAGGGTTGAGCGACGCAGATTCCTCTCATTCCCGTGCTGCGCGCGGTTAATCCCCAATGACGCTGCAACGCGTTCTCACTGCCATCGTGCTGATTCCGATCGTGGTGGCCGTTGTGATGTGGGCTTCGTTGCTCTGGGTGGCCGTCGCGTTTGGCCTGGTCATTGTTCTGGCGCTTGTCGAATACTTCGCGCTCGGCGAAATGATTGGTCATCGAGGATACCTGCTGTGGACCGGCGCCTGCGCGCTGGCCCTCGTTTTCGTACAATTCCTGACTTCTCGTGCGGAGACGTTCTCGCTGGCCGGCGGTCTTCTTTTGGAGCGAAGCTCCACGGCTGCGACCCTCACTCTGTTTCCGTTCCTCCTTTTTGTATTCGTTTTGGGTGCTGCCCTGATCGTTCTCGCCAATCGCCAGCCCCTTGCCGAGACTCTGCCCGCGCTGGGAATCAGCGCTTCCGGTCTTCTCTTCGTGGCGCTGCCCCTGAGCTTCGGTGTTCCCCTTCACGGCATGCCCCGCTTCGGCCCAAGACTCTTGCTTTTCGCCTTGGTCCTGGTTTGGGCCGGCGACACCGCGGCCTATTTCACTGGGCGTTCGATAGGCCGATGGAAGATGGCGCCGAGTCTCAGCCCGAATAAGACCTGGGAAGGGGCGGCCGCGAACCTGCTCGCTTCGCTGGTCGTGGGCATGATCTTTGCGCGGTGGACTGGAATCGGCCTCCGTCCAATGCTTGTGGGCGCGACCCTGGCAAATATCGCCGGCCAGATAGGGGACCTCGTCGAATCAGCGTATAAGCGCAGCGCGGGGGCAAAAGACTCCGGCGGATTATTGCCCGGCCATGGCGGGATGCTGGACCGCATCGACGCCCTTGTTTTCGCCGTGCCTGTGGTCTGGTATTATTTCAAGTTGGTGCTGTAGCCCCCTCAGCGGAACGCCGGGTGCATTGGCCCGGGAAATCGGGCACGGTCTAGACCCCAATTCTCCATCGCTCGACTCCTGCCGAGAGAGTGGCGAGTTCCGTCGTGGCGCGCCGCCCGGGAAACGTGCAGCCCGCAGAAGAGTAAGAAAGGGCATCTCTTGAAGCGTCTGGCCATCCTCGGATCTACAGGCTCCATCGGAAGACAATGCCTCAGCGTTGTCGAGTCTCTTCCGTCCCGGTTCTGCGTGGAGGCCCTTTCCGCCGGCGAAAACATTGAGGTGATTACCGCGCAGATTGCGCGGCACCGTCCGCAATTGGTTTCCGTGGCAACCGCCGCGCGCGCCGACGAACTGGCCGAGCGTCTGCGCGCTCAGGGTCTGGCCCCTTTGCCCGACCTCCAGTGGGGAAGGGAAGGCTTGCTGGCTGTCGCGACTCATCCCGACGTCGAGTTGCTGGTCTCAGCTGCCGTTGGCGTTGTGGGCCTCGAAGCCACCTATGCCGCAATCCGGCAAGGCAAGCAGATCGCCCTCTCGAATAAGGAAGTTCTCGTCGCCGCAGGGGAGTTGGTGATGGCCGCCGTGGAGGCTGCAGGAGTAGACCTGTTGCCCGTGGATAGTGAGCACAACGCCATTCACCAATGCCTGCGCGCGGGGGAACACAGCGAAGTCAAGCGCCTCGTGCTCACCGCCTCGGGCGGCCCGTTCCGCAAGACTCCGCTCCAGGAGTTGGCGCGCGTCACTCCCGAGCAAGCCCTGGCGCATCCCAATTGGCGTATGGGTAAGCGCATTACCATTGACTCCGCAACGTTGATGAACAAAGGATTTGAAGTGATTGAGGCGCGCTGGTTGTTTTCGATGAGGCCCGCGCAAGTCGAAGTGCTCATCCACCCGCAGTCCACCATTCACTCCATGGTGGAATTTGTGGACGGTTCGATTCTCGCTCAACTCGGCGCGACGGATATGCGCATGCCCATCCAATATGCGCTAACCTATCCGGAGCGGGTTGCATCCAACGACTGTCAGCTCGACTGGTCTCGGTTGCGGCGCCTCGATTTTGACAAGGTTTCTGCCCGGCGTTTCCCATGCCTGCGTTTGGCGCGCGAGGCGCTCCGCAAGGGTGGAGCTTGGCCCTGTGCTCTGAATGCCGCGGATGAAGTTGCGGTGGCCTCCTTTCTCGGCCGGCGCATACCCTTCACCGGAATCGCCCAGGTGATTGAGGGGGTTCTCGAGCGGACGCAGCGCATTAAATTCAAGGGAATGGAAGACGTTCTGGCTGCTGACGCGGAAGCGCGCCGCATCGCCCGGGAAGAAGTGGATCGCATCTCCGTCAAGATGGCCGCGGCCTCTTGACAACCAGCCGGAAGGGAAGAACAGCATCATGAGCACTCTCATTGGGATCGTACTTGTGCTGGGAACCATGATTCTCGTGCACGAGGTCGGTCATTTCATTGCCGCCAAGCTGTTCGGCGTGCGCGTCGAAGTCTTTTCCATTGGGTTCCCGCCGCGCCTCTGGGGCATTCGACGCGGCGGCACTGACTATCGGCTCAGCGCGATCCCTCTCGGTGGCTACGTCAAGATGGCCGGCGATAACGCTTCGGAAGAGCGCACCGGCGCTCCCGATGAGTTCTTGAGTAAGCCCCGGTGGCAGCGCGCCTTCATCGCGTTCGCGGGTCCGGCGGTGAATTTGTTGATGCCGCTGCTCTTGCTCGGCGTCTATTTCGTCGCTGTCGGCGTTCCTTACCCCGCTTTTGAAGACCGTCCGGTTGAAGTGATTGCACTTGCAAAGAACTCCCCCGAAGGATTGAACGTCGGTGACCGCGTCATTGAAGTGAACGGCCTGAAAAACCCCACCTGGGGACAGGCCCTCGGCCAGGTCAACCAGCTTTCTCCGGGCGCCGCACTGCATGTGATCGCGGAAAAAGACGGAGTGCAGCGCTCGCTCACTTTGCCGGTGATCAACTCGGGGGGCAGTGACTGGCCTTTTGGTTACGCTCCGATTCCGCCCATCGTGCATCGAGTGGAACCTGGGATGCCTGCTCACCGCGCAGGGCTCAAGCCGAATGACCGCGTGACCTCCATCAACGGCATGTCCATCGCAAGCTGGTCCCAGCTCACCGAGAGCGTCAGGCACTCCGAAGGGAAACCCGTTGTGATGGGCATTCGCCGCGGGAACGAGAACCTGACCCTTAGCATGACGCCGCAACGCGGCGTCAACCAACAGGGCGATCCTGTGTATCAGCTAGGGATTCTGGTTAAGAGCGACACCGCCTACCGCCGCGACGGCCTCCTGCCATCCATGGAGTTTGCCTTCTCGGCCACCGCGAACATCACGGAGGAAACGCTCGGCGTACTCGCAAGGTTGTTCACCGGGAAATTGTCGCTCCGTCAACTGCAAAGCGTCGTGGGTATCGCCCACGAGTCCGGGGCTGCGGTCAAAGAGGGTTCGTTCCAGGTGGTGTTTCTGATGGCGCTGATCAGCGTCAATCTGGGAGTCTTGAACCTGCTGCCCATCCCCATTCTCGACGGTGGGCACATCCTCTTGCTGGCGATTGAGGGCTCTCTGCGCCGCGACCTCAGTCTGGCGTTCAAAGAGAGGTTCGTACAAGTTGGATTCGTATTCCTGTTGGTGATTCTGTCCATTGTGATGTATTTCGACGTCGCAAGGCTTCTTCCGGGCCGGTAAGACCTCGCGTCTCCGGCCGCGAGCATACCGATGGCCGCAACCTCCGCACATCGCGTGTCGACCGGCGAACGAATCAACGCCGGAGCAAAACCGGGCCGCTTGGAAAAGGCCCTGGAAACCCGCCGTGTCCGGTTGACGCGCCAGCGCCGCGCCATTCTCCAGGTGATGGACAGCGCCGAGCGCCACCTCGACGCCGGCGCGATTCTGGACCGGGCGCAGAAGATCGACTCGCGTGTACATCGCGTCACGGTTTACCGCACCATTGACCTGCTCAAGCGCTATGGGCTGATCGACGAGCTCGACCTGCTGCATCTCCGCGGAGACCAGCATTACTATGAAAGCCACGGCCCGCGCGATCACATTCACGTGGCGTGTCTGCGCTGCGGAAAAGTACGGGAGTTTGAGAGCAACCTGTTCGAGCAGATGAAGGCGCAAATCGAGCGCGATTGCAATCTGAAAATCACCGTGACGCGCACGGAAATCGGCGGTTACTGCGAGAGCTGCCGGAAAGAGCGCGAGCGTGGCTAAGCGGCCCGCTAGGCGGATTGCTGCGCGCGGTGGGCGCGCTCGAGGCGGTTGAAAAAAGCCTTGGCGCGCGCGATGTCCAATGTGATTTGCCCGCGAAGCTCTTCGGGACCGCTGAATTTTTTTTCGTCGCGCAGCCGCTTCCAGAAGTGGATTTCCATCCGCCCCGCGGTCCGCGATTCGGAAAATCCAAACAAGTGGCTTTCGACCGAGAGGCTCGCGCCATTAAACGTCGGGCGCCGTCCAACGTTGGTCGCCGAGCGCCACAGGCGGCCTTCGACGGTGGTCTCCGTCACATAAACGCCTTGCCCGGGAAGCAATTCCTGTTCGGGCGCCAGGTTGAGCGTGGGGAAAACGAATTTGTTTCCCATGCCCGTTCCGCGGCGGATTTCCCCGGTCAGGACAAAGGGTCTCCCCAGAAGACGCGCGGCACGGCTCACCCTTCCTTCGGCCACTTCGCGGCGAATCGCCGTGCTGGAGACGATTTCACCGCGGCACAGCATCGGTGGAACAATCTCCACGTTAAACCCCTGCGCGCGGCCTAGTTCCGCCAGCAGCCGCGTGTCGCCGAGGTGCCGGTGGCCAAAACGGAAGTTTTCGCCGACCAGAATCGCGCGCATCCCGACCTGGTCCAGCAAGATTTTCCGGATAAAGTCTTCCGCGGAGACCTTGGCAAACGCGGCGTCGAAATGCACCACCAGCGCGGCGTCGAGTCCCGCGTGGCGAAACCCCTCCAGTCTTTGTGTGAGCGTCGAGATTCTGGGCGGCGCCGCTTCCGGGCGGAGCAGCTTGAGCGGAGGCGGGTCGAACGTAACCACCGTGGAAACGGCGTTCCTAGACCGGGCGCGCTCCACCACATCGTGAAGGATTCTCTGATGGCCGAGATGCAGGCCATCGAAATTTCCGACAGTGAGGACGCTTCCGGTGCCGCGCGGGCCGAAGCGCGCTTTCCACTCTGAGGGCGAATGCAGGACCTCGAGCGGCATTAGAGGCGCACCTCGATGGTCAACCCGTCATAAGCAAGTTGCACTTGGGGAAAACCCGCGCGGTGCAGCCTTTCATTGGTTTCACGATGGGGCAGATCGTGCGCAATATGCGTAAACCAGGCGTGCCGCGGCTGCAGATCTGCCACCAGCGCCAGCGATTGCTCGACGGTTTGATGCATGGGATGGGGTTCGTCGCGCAGGGCGTCGAGGATCAAATCGTCCAGGCCTCTCAGCAACTCCCGCGAACCCGCCGGCAACTCGCTGAAATCGGTGAGATAAGCTGCGCTTCCGAAACGGAATCCCAGCACGCCGATCTCGCCATGGCGCGCGGGAATCGGGATGATCTCCGTGTCCAGCGCGCGGAAAGGGCCCTTCACTTCGTGCAGTGTCACCTGCGGAATCGCGCTTAGCACCGGCGAGCCGTCGAATACGTACGCAAAGGTTCGCCGCAGGGTGGCAAAGGTTTCCTCCGAAGCGTACACGGGCAGCGCGCAGCGCTGGCGCAGATTAAACGGGCGAATGTCGTCGAAGCCCAGGATGTGGTCGGCATGACCGTGGGTCAGGAGAACGGCATCGAGCCGCTCGAGCCCCACGCGAAGGGCCTGCTGCCGGAAATCCGGCGTGGTGTCAATCACGGCGTGGCGGCCGTTCGAAGAAAGCAGAACCGAAGGCCGCGTGCGGTTGTCGTGCGGGTCGGTGGATTTGCAAACCCGGCAGTGGCAGCCGAGCGAAGGGACCCCCATGGAGGTGCCCGAACCGAGAACGGTCAAGCGAAGCGTTTCAGTTCGCCGTTCACCCTCCTGCGGTTGTTTCACCGGAGTATCGCTCAGGGGCGCGCCTTGGCTTTTTGCCGGACGGGTTGCGCGGCCGCTTTGGAAAGTTCGAGGTAAGTCATTTTCAGTTTTCCGGACAGGTCCACGATCAGGGCGTCTTCCTCGGGAGCCAGGTTTCCGCGGGTCTTTTCGCGCAAGGCGTCCAGCATGTCGATCATGCTGCGCAGCGCTTCCGGCTCGACGATCGGCTCGCCGGTGCGCGGGTCGGCGTACGCGCCTGCGTACATCACGGCGTTCTCGGCCAGCAGGCTAACCAGGCTCTTGAAGGCCGCGAGGGGTTGCGGCGCATCCTGCTTGGCAGGGGTTTGCTGCGCGGGCGGCTCAGGAGCCTTCGGGCTCGTCTTGGCCGCGGCTTCGGCGGCCAGGCGCTCCTTGCGCTCCTGTTGGACAGCCTCCTCGCGCAAGTCGCCCTCGGCGGTAAAAAGCCTCCGGTCAACGACCTTGAAGGCTTCCTCGGCGTGATCCTTGTGATCCTTGTCGTCTTTATTCTCGGGCAAAGCTCTTACCTCAATTGGAGTTGGTTGTTTAGTTTAGCATTCGCCCTATGGTTTGTGCCAGCGGCGAAGAGCGGAGGTTGGAAGCTTGCTGCGGCATTGCCGGCAGACGCAGCCAAGCGTATATTGCCGACCGGCCAGGAAAGTAAAGTGGAAATCGCCGCCTCGTGCTGCTAGGACAATCCGGGAATGCTGCCGTTTGTCGAGATTCCGGTGCTGCTGTTCCTAATCGCTTTGCAGTTCTCGGCATGGCGGAGGGTTTCGCACTTCTGGGTCGGTGTCCGCTATGTGCTTACCGCGTCGGCGCTCGTTGCCCTTCCATTTCTTCTTTACCTTGGCGTAATCATCGAGCAACCTCACAGAGCCATTTCTGCGGGGGGTGTGAAGTCCGTGGCAGTGGGACCGTTCTTCTACCCTGCGCCGGTCCTGCGGCGGAGCAAGGACATGGCGCTCGGTGCGGCCGTCCTGATCGCGGTTTGCGGGTTAATGGCGGCGTTTGTCAAGCAAACACCGGCCAGGCTGTTAAAACTTCTTGAAATCTTCACGTGGCTCGCAGCCGTGGTAGTGGCCTCGGCGCTCACACTGCTGCTAATCCTGTTCGCGCGAAGCGGGTTCAACCATTAAGCGAGCAGTTGCGCAGTTCGACGCGCAAGCAAACGCGGGTCAAGCGATGGCCATTTTGATCCGTCGGCCGCCGCTTCAAACTGGCTCCGCTTCTGAAGATCTAGTTGGCGGCAATACAGATGACGGGCCGTGCCATGCAGCGAAGGCTTCGCGCACCAGGCTGAAGATGGTCCGGCGATTCTGCGATATCAATTTCACCCATGCCCAAGGTCCCATTTGGGGGAAATAGATTCCGCGAAAACACATGCGGGCGATGAAAATGTTTATCCGATAGCCCACCGGCTTCGTACGAAGCGAATGGACCGCGTGTGCCAGGGCTTCCGGACTGTACGAACTGGCCCACCCGTGCTTCACCTCCGCATGGGCTTGCGCGATGGTCATCTTCAGCGGGGTGTGGGCCATCTCAAAGGGAATGAACTCCTGCCAGTGTTTCGGCCGGGTCAGCCGCCCGGCAGCCTCGAGCCTCTTGTAAAGCGGGGTGGCGGGCAAGGGCGTCAGTAAGCCAAAGATGGGCAGTCCGGGGGGCCAGGTGCGAATTTCCTGAAGGGTTCGATCCGCGACGCCTGGGGTGTCGTTGTCCATGCCGAAAATGAAGGAAGTGATGGCATAGACGTTGCGCTGGGCAAGTCTCTCCAGCACCGCGGCATACTCGCCGGGCTTGTTGAATCCTTTGTTCACGCTGGCAAGGTTTGTGGGGTCGATGGACTCCATGCCGATGAAGACCCACTTGCCGCCGGACGCCGCGATGAGGTCCACGAGTTCCTCGTCGCGCAAGAGATTGGCGCTGATCTGGGCGACCCAGTGCACCTGTGCGCCGGCGGCGATGATGTCGCGCAACAGCGATTTCGTCCGCTTGATATTGATGGCGAAATTATCGTCAATGAAGAAGACGGCAATCTGGCCGCCTTCGCTGCGCGCCCGAGCTTTCAGCAGCAGCAGCTCATTCACCACGCTTTCGTTGGTGCGAAAGCGGATGGAGTCGCCAAAGAAGCCGGTTACCGTGCAGAACTCGCACCCATAAGGGCACCCGCGCCCTGATTCAACGGGAATGATGCGAAATGTGCCCCAGCCCTCACCGATGCGCTGAAGCATACGCGTGGCCATCTTGGGAACCAAATTAAACTGGTCGAGGTTTATTTTGTCCCACGGAATCGCTGGATAGGGCTGGAGGGTGGGTTTGCGTTCCTGGCCAAACTCATCCACTGGAGCGTAGACATCCTTGAGCTGGCCGCGGGCGGCATCCTCGACGATCTTCGGCCACGTCTCGTCGGCTTCACCGAGGGCAACCGCGTCGGCATGGCGCCGCCCGCCGTTCCGGCCGAGGGCTTCGTCGGCCTCTTCGGTGACGTGAGGGCCGCCCATCACCACTGGCACTCCAACGGCGCGAACCGCATCGGCGACGCGGTACGCCTTCGCGATCATCCGGGTCATTGCGCCGATCCCGACAAGTCCGATGTTTTTCTCGCGCACAAACTGAGCAATGCCGTCTTCATCCATCGGTTGTGCGTTGCCGTCGATCAGAAGTACTTCGTGGGCTGACGGAGTCAATGCTTGGAGGAGGAACATCCAAAGATGCGGCATGAAATTACGCGTGACCCCATTATCGGGGTTGTACAGCAAAATTCGCATGCATTCGTCTCCAATCTATAAGGGGTAGGCCCGGTCCCAGCGTCCATTTCATCAGTAAGTCGTTGATAGGACGTAAAAAGACATCCGCGAACGCTCCTGACCTTACCACAGTCCTCATTCGGCGAATGGTGCCATTGAAGAATAGTTGTCCATAGCGGCAATTCGCCCGGGCAATCAAGATTTGCCCGGCAAAGAGACGATCGTCTGGGGCGACGCCGGCCTTGTCAATTTTCTGGCCGTGACTTAAAGTGTCGGGTTACTCAATCCAGTTACAAATGTTCTGCCCACGCGCAACGTGAAACGGAAGCGATCCCGCAAGGAAAACAGTAGAAGGGCCTCTGCTCCACATTTGCGGAAGCAAGTGCGCCGGTCCGGCCGGCGATCGGCCGGCAGCCTGTTTGAAGCGCTGGTGGCCCTCCAAGCGCGGCTGCGCGCGCCTCACGGATGTCCCTGGGACCGCGAACAGACGCACCAAACTCTGCGCACCTACCTGATCGAAGAAGCTTACGAGGTTCTCGAGGCGCTGGACTCCGGCGATGACAGAAAATTTGCCAGCGAACTGGGTGACTTGCTTCTGCAAATTGTGTTCCATGCACAACTGGCCCGGGAGGACGGGCGCTTCGATATTTCCGACGTCATTGAAGCGATCCACAGCAAGATGGTCCGGCGGCATCCGCACGTTTTCGGCAAAGTCCGCACGCACACTTCGGCCGATGTCCTGAAGAATTGGGAGCAATTGAAAGCCGAGGAGCGCCGGGAAGAGGCCACTCCTTCGCAAACCAGGGCGCAAAGCCTGGCACAAAATTCTTCGACTTCGCTTCTGGACGGAGTACCCAGGACGCTGCCTGCCGTGCTGGAGGCCTATCAGCTTACGCGGCGGGCCTCGCGCATCGGGTTTGACTGGGACAATTTTGCCGGACTTGTCGAGAAGCTCGCCGAAGAGACCGCCGAGCTTCGGGAGGCCGCCAAGTCGGCGGATGCGCATCGCCAGGAAGAAGAGGCCGGTGACCTCTTGTTCGTGGCCGTCAATGTGGCGCGCTACTTGGGAGTGGATCCGGAAATCGCGCTGAAGCGGGCCAACGCCAAGTTCGCAGCGCGGTTTCGCGCCATGGAAGAGGCCGCGGGGCGCACGGGCCGCGCCCTCGCGGACGTTCCGCGCACGGAAATGGAAGCCTTGTGGGATGCGGCGAAGCGCACACCGGTCTCGAACCCGGACTTGCGCGCCGCCGGAGCCGCTCGAACCCGCTCATGAGCGCCGAAATCACCGTCCGCCATTGCCGGGGCATCGAGGAGATGAGCACATGCGTCGAGCTGCAAAGGCGCGTGTGGGGTGAGCGAGACCTGGAGATTGTTCCCAATACCATCTTCCTTGTGGCTGCGCAAATCGGCGGGCAGGTGCTCGGCGCGTTCGCTGATGCGGAAATGATCGGGTTTACCTTCGCCATGCCGGGCGTGCGCGAAGGGAAACCGTTCCTGCATTCGCACATGACCGCATTGCTTGAACCATACCGCGATCGAGGAGTGGGCCGGCGCCTGAAGCTGTTTCAGCGGGAGGATGCCTTGGCGCGCGGGATCGGCATGGTGGAATGGACCTTCGACCCGCTTGCTACGCGCAACGCGCATTTCAATCTCGACCGGCTCGGTGCCATTGTGCGGCGCGGGGTGCGCAACGCCTACGGCATCACATCGAGCCCCGTACATCGCGGCCTTCCCACGGACCGGCTGGTTGCCGAGTGGCACCTGGACTCTCCGCGCGTGCGGGAGATTCTCGAAGGGCGCGTTGCGGCGCCGCGGGGCCGTGTGGCGGAAATCACCGTCCCGGAAAATATCGAAGACAGAAATGCCGTGAGTCTCGCGGAGGTCGCCCGGATCCAGGACCGCGTGATGGCGGAATTCGAAAGCTGCTTCGCGAGGGGCTACACCGCGATTGCGACCGCGCGCTCCCCGCAAGGGTTTAAGTACATCCTCGACGCTGAATTTTTCGGCAGCGTGAACCCCCCGCACCGGAAGGCGGGAGTGTAAATGCAAATCCGGCGAGTCACCCTTCGCGAAATTCACATGGACCTGGTAACTCCCTTTGAGACCAGCTTCGAGCGCACCACGCAGCGCCGCATTTTGCTTGTGGAGGCTGGCGTGGATGGCGTCGCCGGGTGGGGTGAATGCGTCGCCGGGGAGACGCCGTACTACGCGCCGGAAACGGTCGAGACGGCGGTGCACATCCTGCGCGACTTCTTGTGGCCCGCCATCCAAGGACGTGAATTCCAGTCCGCCGCGGACGTCTGGAATCTGCTCGCACGCGTTCGCGGGCACTCCATGGCCAAAGGCGGGCTGGAAGCCGCGGTTTGGGATGCCGAAGCGCGGATGAAAAATGTGCCGCTCTGGAAGCTGATTGGCGGGACCCTCCAGGAGATTCCCTGCGGCGTCTCCATCGGCATCAAGGCGTCGCTCGATGAACTCGTTGCGCAAATCCAGAAAGAGCTGGCGGCCGGCTACCAGCGCATCAAAATCAAAATCAAGCCGGGCTGGGATGTGCGGGCGGTCGCGCGCGTCCGGGAGAGTTTTCCGCGCATTCGCTTGATGGTGGATGCCAATTGCGCGTACGGGCGCGGTGATTTTCCGCTGCTCCAGCAGCTCGAAGCCTATTACTTGATGATGATCGAGCAGCCGCTCGGATGGGACGACCTCTACAGCCACGTGGAATTGCAGAAGCTCTTGCAAACGCCCATCTGCCTCGACGAGTGCATCCACACCGAAGAACAAGCGCGCGCCGCGCTCGAACTGGGCGCCTGCCGCATCGTCAACATCAAGCTCGGACGCGTTGGCGGCTACACGGTGGCGCGGCGCATCCACGACCTCTGCCAGAAACGCGGCGTGCCGGTGTGGTGCGGCGGCATGCTCGAATCCGGCATCGGACGCGCCCACAATATCGCGCTCTCCACGCTGCCCAATTTCTCGCTTCCCGGAGACGTGTCCGCCAGCCGCCGCTACTGGACCCAAGACATCGTCGAGCCGGAAGTGAGTGTCACGCCGCAAGGCACCATCCGCGTCCCGGAGGGTCCCGGCATGGGCTTCGCGCCCCGCCTCGACCTTATCGAGCAGCGCACGGCCAACAAGATTGTGCTGACGTAATCTGGTGGCCCCCCTAACTGCAGAAGAAAAAAGGCCCGCCAGCGCCACGATCGCCGTTTCCGTGGGTCTGACGGTGGTGATGTGGTCGCTGAACTTTATCGCCGCGAAGATCGGCCTTCGTCAGCTCGGCCCGCTGACCATGGCCGCGTTCCGGGTGGTGCTGGCCGGAGCCGTGATGGTTCCCGCCTACTTGGTTTGCCGGCGGCTGCCTTCGTTCGCGCCACACGTTATGCGGCCCCCGTCTGGATTTTCCATCCGCGACTTGTGGGTCTTTACGTATCTGGGGTTCTTCGGCGTGTGCATCAACCAGGTTTGCTTTACGGTCGGCCTGCGATACACCTCGGTGGGCCACTCCGCCGTAATCATCGGGATGGGTCCCATCTACGTTCTGGCGCTGGCTTCGGCGATGCGCCTCGAGCGGCTGACCCTGCGTAAAGTTGTAGGCATGGGAGTTTCGCTGATTGGTGTGATCGTTCTTGCTACCGAGGAAGGCATCGGGACGCATTCGCCGACGTTCGTCGGAGACGCCATCACCATGGCCGGTTCGATTGGCTTTGCGCTTTACGCCGTGCTCGGCAAGCGCGTCGCCGCCAACTACGACACACTGACGATGACCGCCTTCAATCAAATCGTTGGCGCCATCATCGCCCTGCCCGTCGCCGTCCTGGAAGCGATGCGGCTTGGCGCGGTGAGTCATTGGGCAGCGATCGGCTGGCCCGCCTGGGCTGCCACGGGCTACATGGCCGCGTTTGGCTCCGCAGGCGCGTACCTGCTTTACTTCTGGCTGTTGCGTTACATGCCGCCTTCGCAGTTAAGTGCGTTCAGTTACCTGCTGCCTGTGACGGCCACGCTCCTGGGCATTTGGTGGCTCGGCGAAAAGGGCTCGTGGAACCAGCTTGCCGGCGGTGCGCTAGTTCTCGCCGGAGTGTACTGGATCGAGTCGGGCCGCAATCTCGAACCGGGCGCCGAAGACGCGCGCGGGTAGTCGCACGGCGCGGGCAAAGGCATCGCGGGCCGCGTTGACCGCGTGCCGATGCTCGTGCTAGCGTGCCCACGCCATGCCTGGACAGAGAAACACGGAGACAGCCGCCGGATGAGTTCCCCCGGTTCAGAGCCGCAGAAGAATCTTCCCGCCAAGCGCGGTGGCCCGGCATTCCGCATCGCGGTGATTCCCGGCGACGGCATTGGGCACGAGGTGATTCCGGAAGCCTGCAAGGTCCTGCGTGCGGCTGCTCAAGCCGGGAACAAAAAAGTTGAACTGGTGGAGCTGGATTGGGGCGCCGAAAAGTATTTGAAAGAAGGCGTGACCCTTCCCGCAGGCGCCGTGGAAATGTTCCGCAACGAGTTCGATGCGATTCTGCTCGGGGCGCTGGGCGACCCGCGCGTGCCTTCGAACCAGCACGCCGCGGATATCCTTCTGGGCCTGCGCTTCAAGCTCGATCTATTCGTCAACGCGCGCCCTATCGAACTCCTCGATGCGCGTTTCACGCCGCTGCGCGACCGCACCGAACGCGACATCCGCTTCACGGTGATCCGCGAAAACACCGAAGGGCTGTATGCCGGCGTGGGCGGCTTTTTCAAGAAAGGAACGCCGGACGAAATCGCCGTTCAGGAGGACGTCAACACCCGCAAGGGCGTCGAGCGCATCATCCGCTACGCGTACGAATACACCCGCCGCAACGGCCTGAAGCGCGTATGCATGAGCGACAAATCCAACGCGCTCACGTTTGCGCACGATCTCTGGCAGCGCGTCTTCGCCGAAGTCCGTAGAGAGAATTCGCAAATTGAATCGCGCCATCTCTACATTGACACCTTGGCAATGGAACTGGTGCGCGACCCCAGTCAGTTCGACGTCATCGTGACCTGCAATCTTTTTGGCGACATCATCAGCGACCTCGGCGCACAGCTCGCCGGAGGACTTGGCCTCGCCCCTTCGGGCAACCTCAATCCCCAGAGCACGTCGCTTTTCGAACCGGTTCACGGCTCCGCCCCCAACATCGCAGGGAAGGGAATTGCCAACCCGGCAGGGTCCGTGCTGGCGGCCGCCATGATGGCCGAGCATCTGGGATGGAAGGCGGAAGCCGCCGCGATGCATGCCGCCGTCCGTGCAGCGCTGCGCGAGCGGCAAGTGACGCAAGACCTCGGCGGCGCGCTGGGCACGCGAGCTGCGGGAGACTGGCTCGCCAACTTCGTCGCCAAGCATGGCTTGGCGCATTCCAGCGCCACGCCGTAAGAAACGAACGACCCAGTTCATCGTTGTCGCGTGGTAAAGACAGAGCAACGCAAATTGGAGTCGCCGCGGAGCCTCGGGGCCGCGGCAAAACGAGGCGGAAATGGTGAAGAAAACTTTGAACGCACGGACTCTTGTGGCGATTTCCTTCACGCTGCTGCTGGGTCTTCCCCTGGGGGCTGCGCGGCAAGAGAAAGCCGGAGAAAAGCCAGCGGCTGCTCCCGCGCCGCAGGTCGCAAAGCCCGGAGCGGCGGAGATCGAGCGGCTGAAATTCTACCTGGGCGAGTGGGACTACACCGAGACGTATCCGAACGGAGCGAAGAACACCGGCGTGTACTCCAGCAAGCTAGGGCCAGGCGGGAATTCCCTGATCAATACGTATCATTCACAAGGGCCTGTAGGCGATTTCGAAGGCGTCCAGGTGATGACCTGGGACCCCAAAGAGAAAGCATACAAGATGTACATCTTCGTGAGTGATTTCCCTGGAGCACTCGTCGAGACCGGGCAGTTAGAGGATGGTGCCCTGGTGTATCGCGCCGAGTTGGCGGCCGGGGGTGCGACGCTGAAATTGCGAAACGTGACCCGGCTCACCGGCCCCGGAACGCTTGTCAGTGAACAATTCATGGCCGGGAAAGATGCGCCGGAGAAACTGGTAGTACATGTGGAAGCGAAGAAGCGATAGCGCCTTTTAAGGCGAACCGCGGCCTTGTGTTCACACCTGAATGCCTAGGCGCTCGGCTACGCAGCCCATCAGGTGGACCACGTCGCCCTCCAGACATAGTGAGGATTCTGGCCCCGATCAGCGTTTCTTCGATCCCGATACGAGCAGTATTCCGAGCAGGAACCCGCCGATATGCGCCCAGAAGGCCACGCCTCCGGAGCTGCGCATGCCCAGACTTTGCATCCCGCCGAGGAATTGCAGCACGAACCAGTAGCCCAGAATAACTACCGCCGGAACTTGCACCACGAAGATGAAAACCAGCGTGAGTACCCGCGAGCGCGGATACAGCACCATGTATGCGCCCATCACTCCGGAGATGGCTCCGCTGGCCCCCAGAGCGGGGACCGTCGAATAGAGATTCGTCACCATGTGCGTTAAGCTGGCGCCAACCCCGCAAACCAAGTAGAACAGCAGGTACTCAAAGTGGCCCAGAAAATCCTCCACGTTATCGCCGAAGATCCACAGGAACAGCATGTTCCCCAGCAAGTGCAGCCACCCGGCGTGCAGAAACATGCTGGTCAGCAATGGAAGGAATGCCTCTCCGAACGAGCCGCCGTGGCCGGAAAAAAGCTGAGGCACCCGTGCGGGAATCATCCCCAACATATAAATCAGAGACTTCTCCGAGCGGGGTGTCAACGAGAGCTGGTAGAGAAAAACCGCGGCATTGGCCACAATCAGCAGCGTATTGATGATGGGCAGGCGTTGCCGCGGATTCAAATCTTTGAGCGGAATGAACATTCAAGTAATCCTTTAAGTAGCAAGCCTCGCCTCCTCTAGTTTTTTCTGCTGGAAAACACCGGGATGGCGCCGCCCCCTCTCCCGCAGAGCTTCGATCTCCTCAACAGGTCTAATCCCTCCACGGGCCCCGATGCCCGTGCAATTGAGAGCTGCTGCCGCGCAACCGAAATCCAGCAAGCGCGAAATCGGCCAGCCTTGCAAGAGTCCGTAAACGAAGGCGGCATGAAACACGTCCCCCGCGCCGGTAGTGTCGCGCTCGGCCACCTGGAACGCCGGTGAGTAGAAGAACTGCGAGCCGTCCCACGCCAATGCTCCTTCTCTGCCGAGCGTGGCGCCCGCGGCGCGGCAGCCGAATCGCCGGTGAAGTATCGGAAGGGACTTCAGAAGGTCATTCTCTCCTGTTAATCGCGCCGGGAACTCTCGCGACGTAATGGGGTAATCCGTCACCGCGAGAAGTTCCTCAACGCCCGGGTAAATGTTGTCCAGATCTGCAGTGACCCGTATTCCGGATTCATGCGCCCATCGCGCCGCGGCCGTGGCCGCCAGCGTGTCGTGTCCATCCACGTGCAGGACCTTTGCACTTACGACCCATTCCTTGCGGATGTCGCACGGCTGGAGGGCCTGACGAGGGTCGCGGTACCAGAGAATGGTTCTTTCCCCGGTCTGTTGATCGACAAGGATGGTAGACGATTGGCTCGGACAATCCTTTACCACGATCAGGTGCGCCTCGACGCCTGCGCGTTCAAACTCCCGCTGCTGCAGTTCACCCGCTGCATCATCCCCGATTTTTCCAATGTACCGCGTCCGCAAACCCCAATTCGCGCACGCCACCATCGCTGTGGCCACCTGCCCGCCTGCCAGAAGACTCGACGAAGTGACCTCCATCTTCGTGTCGGGCGCCGGGAAACGCGGCAATTCCAGGATCGTGTCGGTGGCGTTCACGCCGACACCCGCAACGTCCACGCACGGAATTTCGGAAGTCATCGGACAAGCACTCTAACCAAGCGCGCGGAATTTGCAAAGCTTCTTTATCGAAATGAGTGCGAAGTGCGTTTTGGAATTGCTTCGCCTGATGCGCTGTGGTAAGTAAGAATGTTTTCGCGCACCCGTGAACGAAGGGCAGAGAATGGCGCGGCTGGTCGGCGCGCCGACACCTTCATGCCAGCCCGCGAATCGGAGGCCATCATCCTGCGCACGTACCCGCTCGGCGAAGCAGACCGTTTGGTAAGCTTTCTCTCGCGCACCTCGGGGCGGCTTCGCGGAGTGGCCGCCGGGGCGCGCCGCACCACGAGCCGCTTCGGTTCCACCCTGGAATTGCTTTCTTACGTGCGCATCTGGTTTTTTGAGCGCGAGACGCGCGAACTGGTGCGCATCAACCAATGCGAGCTTGTGGAATCCTTTCTCCAGGCCCAGCAGGACTACCAGCGCAGCCTTGGCTTGGCTTTCCTCAGCGAAGTGACCGAGAATGTATTGCCCGAACGCGAAGCTTCCGACGCGATGTTCCGTCTGATTCTTCTAACGGCACGGGCCATTCAGGAGCATGCCGACACCCGCTTGCCGATTGCTTATTTTGCCTTGTGGACGGTGCGGCTGGGCGGCTGGCTCCCCCAGCTTGACCATTGCTCCCGGTGCGGCAGGGAATTAGGCGCCACGCCATCTTATCGCTCGGCGTTTTCTCCCGGGCTGCTGTGCGGCGATTGCCGGCTACCCGGCAGCGTTCTCGTTTCTCAGGAAACGCGCCAACTGACCAAACGCATGACCGCAGAAAAGCTGGATCAGCTGTTGACCGCGAAGATTCCGGACAATTCGGTGGAGCAGCTCGGCGAATTCATGCTCGACTTGATCGAGCATCACACCGAAAAAAAACTGACCACCAGAAGACTCTCGAGGCCTGCCGGTGAAATCTAAAGGAAAACGTGAAGGTCCCAAGCGGGGTCTTTCCTTTCAGGACTTGATCCTTCGCCTGCAGGAGTTTTGGGCGCGCCGCGGGTGCGTTCTCAATCAGCCTTATGACATCGAGGTCGGGGCGGGCACCATGCACCCGGAAACCTTTCTGCGCGTTATCGGACCTGCTCCATATCGCGTGGCATACATTCAACCGAGCCGGCGCCCTTCCGACGGCCGCTACGGCGAGAATCCCAACCGGCTTTACAAACACATGCAATTGCAGGTCGTCCTCAAACCGTCTCCGGCGGACATACAAGACGTGTACCTCGAAAGTCTCCGCGCCATCGGCATTTCTCCGGTCGAGCACGACATCCGCTTCGAAGAGGACAACTGGGAGGCGCCCACCCTCGGCGCCTGGGGAATCGGCTGGCAGGTCCTGCTCGATGGCCTGGAGATCACCCAGTTCACTTACTTCCAGCAGTGCGGGGGACTGGATCTCGATCCCATCTCGGTGGAGCTGACGTACGGCCTTGACCGCATCGCCGCGTTTCTCCAGAACGTCGAAAACGTCTACGATGTACGCTGGTCGCAGGACACAACCTACGGGCAAGTGCGCCTCGCCGAAGAGCGGCAACTCTCCGCGTACAGCTTCGATTACGCGGATGCGCAGACGGTGCGCAAGCTATTCGAACTCTGCGAAAAAGAAGCGCGCCAAATTCTGGCCGGATATAAAGAAACGGATGGCCCGCACCTGCTGCGTTACCCGGTCCTGGCCGCCTACGAACTCTGCTTGAAATGTTCGCACCTGTTCAATTTGCTCGACGCGCGCGGCGTGATTTCCACCACCGAGCGCGCCGCTCTGATCGGGCGTGTGCGCGCTCTGGCGACCGGGGCCGCCCGCCTCTGGCTCGATCAGCAAGCTCGTGAAACGCAGGGCACCGCGTCTGTGCGCAAGGTGTCCGCATGAAGCAGAGCGGGTTGCGCGCGGAATTGTTGCTGGAAATCGGCTGCGAAGAAATCCCCGCCGGCATGATTGCAAAGGCCGCGGGCGAACTTCAAGTTTTACTTGAGAAATATCTGGCTGCGGAAAACCTTCTCGATGGAAGCAAGATCGAATCCTTCGGCGCCCCGCGGCGACTGGTTGCTGCTGCCCCCGGCATTCTCCTTAAGCAGGAGGATTCCTCGAATGAAATTACCGGGCCCCCAAAATCGGTTGCTTACGATAATGTCGGCAGGCCGACAAAAGCCGCCGAGAGTTTCGCCTCCAAACAAGGCGTGCCACTGGACAAGCTTTACTTGGTGACCACGCCGCGCGGCGAATATCTTGCCGCAAGGCATAGCGTGCCTGGACGGAGTGCAGCAGCGCTTCTCCCGGAAATCCTTCCGCGCGTCATTCAGGAAATCTCCTGGCCGCGCACCATGCATTGGGCCGGCGCGGACGGCCCTCGATTCATTCGCCCCATCCGCTGGATCGTGGCGCTGCTCGGCGGCAAGCCCACACGATTCTCGTTCGCAGGGCTCACGGCGGGCAACCATTCCTCCGGCCATCGCTTTCTCGGCTCCGCAAAGATTGCGGTTCACGGGTTGGGCGACTACGAAAAGAAGCTCCGCACGAATTTTGTCCTGGTGCGCCCGGAAGACCGGCGCAGGAAAATCGAGCGGGAAATTGCCGAGTGGATGAAGCGCACGAACTTGCGCCTTCACGAAGATGCCGCCTTGCTCGACGAAGTCACCTACTTGAACGAGTTCCCGTCCGTCATTCTCGGCAATTTCGATGCAAACTTCCTCGACCTCCCGAGCGAGATTCTGATCACGGTGATGCGCGGCCATCAGAAGTACTTCGCCGTGGAAAAGAAAAGCGGCGAACTCGCGCCGCATTTCCTCGCCGTCATCAACCACGACCGCGACGCTCGGGGACTCATCGCCGCCGGACACGAGCGCGTGCTCAAAGCGCGCTTTGCCGATGCTCGCTTTTTTTGGGACGCGGATCAGAAATGTCGGCTCGCCGACTATTTGCAGAAGCTCGCCAGCGTTACCTACGAGTCGCGTCTCGGCAGTTACAAAGACAAAGTCGAGCGCATGCGCGCCATCGCGCGCTTCCTCGCCGACCATTGGTTCAACTCCGGCTTGCCCCAGGCTCACGTCGCCGACGCCGACCGCGCCGCCGAGTTGGCCAAGTGTGATCTCGCCACAGAAATGGTTCGCGAGCTCACCGAGCTGCAGGGGATCGTTGGCGGACTTTATGCGCGCGCCCAAGGTGAATCCGAAGACGTGGCCTGGGCCGTGTACGATCATTATCGCCCGGTGGGCGTCGATGATCCTATCCCGCGAAACCTGACCGGCTGCGCCGTAGCTCTGGCGGACAAACTCGACTCCATCACAGGCTGCTTTGCCGCCGGGTTGATTCCCAGCGGCTCGAGCGATCCCTTTGCCTTGCGCCGGGCTGCGTTGGGAATCGTGAAGATTATTCTTGAGCGCCATCTGCCGTTGTCTCTTTCTTCCACGGTGGGCGCAGCGGCGAAGAATCTGGGTAGCTATCCGCCGAAGCTTCCGGTGACCCCGGATGTCGAGAAACAGGTCGCAGAGTTCGTGCACGAGCGTGCGCGGTTCTTTCTGCGCGAACGCTCCGGCTTCGCCTACGACGAGGTCAATGCCGTGTTCAGAGCGGGAGCGGATGACCTAGTGGATGCGGTGCGGCGTCTGGAAGCACTCAGGGCCATTCGCAAGACCAAGAACTTTGCGCCCCTGGCCATTTCCTTCAAGCGCATTCGGAAAATTCTGGAGAAGGCCGCGGGTGCGGGCGGGGAGCGCCGAAAACCGAGCCCGGAGTTGTTCGCGGAAGAGGCAGAAAGGGAATTGTACCGGGCCGTGCGCGAGGCCGCCGCGAAGACGGAAACCGAAAAGCGTTCGGGAAGGTATCGCGAGGCGCTGGCGGTCATTGGGAATCTGCGGCCAGCGGTTGACCGCTTCTTCGATGAAGTGCTGGTGATGGATGAAAATCCTGCGGTGCGCGAAAACCGCCTCGGTCTTCTGAACGAGTTGTTGCGCGAGTTCTCGACCATCGCCGATTTTTCGGAGATTGTTGCCGAAGAAAAGCGGTGAGCTCTTTTCAAGTGTTACTTGAAATAAGTTTTTCGCAGGCCGGATGCGTCTTTGTTGTCGGCGCGAGAAATTGTCGGCGCGCCGACGCTGGTGACATTGCATACTTGCATCAGAAATCTGCGATCGAATCGAGGGTAAGACAGTGACCAAATTTGTTTATTTCTTCGGCGCGGGAAAAGCCGAAGGCGCCGGTGAAATGAAGGACCTGCTCGGCGGCAAGGGCGCCGGGCTCGCCGAAATGACGCGCATCGGGTTGCCCGTGCCCGCGGGGTTCACCATCACCACCGAAGCGTGCGACTACTATTTCAAGCACTCCCGCAAGTACCCCCGGGAATTAGCCGCGCAGGTGGAGCGCAATCTCCGTCGCCTCGAACGCATCGTGGGCAAGAAGCTCGGCGACTCGAAAGACCCTCTGCTCGTGAGCGTGCGGTCCGGTTCCGCGCGATCCATGCCGGGAATGATGGAGACCATTCTCAACCTTGGCCTGAACTCGGAGTCCGTGAAGGCCCTCGCAGGGAACACCCGCAACGACCGGTTCGCCTACGACGCGTATCGCCGCTTCGTCCAGATGTATTCCAGCGTGGTCATCGGACTTCCGAAAGAGGAACTCGAAGAAAAACTCCGCGCAATGAAGTCGCGCCAGGGGGTCAAAGAGGACACCGACGTTTCGGCCGCTGGCTGGCGAGACCTGGTGGCGGAATACAAGAAATACTTTCGCAGCAAGACGGGCAAGGACTTCCCCGAAGACCCCCAGGAGCAATTGTGGGGCGCTATTGGAGCGGTGTTCAGCTCTTGGATGGCGGAGAAGGCGGTCACCTACCGCCGCGTGGAGAGAATCACCGGCCTTCTGGGCACCGCCGTCAATGTTGTTCAGATGGTTTTTGGCAATGCCGGCGAAAACTCCGGCACGGGCGTCTGCTTCACGCGCGATCCGTCTTCCGGCGCGAAGGAATTCTACGGCGACTTCCTGCTCAACGCGCAGGGCGAAGATGTCGTGGCCGGAATCCGCACCCCGATGCACCTTGACGAAATGGCCAGGCGCATGCCGAAGGTATATGCGCAACTGCAGCGCGTGCGCAACATTCTGGAGCGCCGCTACCGCGACATGCAGGACATGGAGTTCACCGTGGAAAACGGCAAGCTCTATATGCTGCAGACCCGCGTGGGAAAGCGCACTCCCATGGCCACTTTCCAGATGGCCGTGGACATGGCCGGCGAAAAACTCATCACCAAAGAGGAAGCCCTCCTGCGCGTGAAGCCCGAGGACATCGAGCGGCTATTTTATCCCATCATTGATCCGCAACTTCCGCGAACGGACCTGAGCAAGCGAAAGCTGGCCGCGGGAATCAATGCCGTTCCCGGGGCCGCAGTAGGGAAGGCAGTGTTCACCGCCGCCGAAGCTGAACAATGGGCCGCGCGCGGAGAGAAGGTGATTCTGGTCCGCCGTGAAACCAGTCCCGAAGATGTAGGTGGGATGTTCGTGGCGCAGGGCATTCTGACCGCAACCGGCGGCAAGACCAGCCACGCGGCAGTGGTTGCCCGCGGCTGGGGAAAGTGCTGCGTGGTGGGCTGCGAAAATCTCGACATTGATTATGAAGCAAAGCGCATGAACGCAAACAGCCACCTGGTCCGCCAGGGAGATTGGATCACGCTGGATGGAAGCGACGGCACCGTCTACCAAGGTGAGGTTCCGCTCATCCTGCCGCAATTCCCTCCGGCCTATACCACGCTGATGAAATGGGCGGACGAGCGCCGCAGATTGGGTGTCCGCACCAACGCCGATACGCCCCACGACGCCCGCAAGGCCCGCGAAATGGGCGCGGAGGGAATCGGACTCTGCCGCACCGAGCACATGTTCTTTAAGGATTTCGAGCAGCCCGAACGAAGCCACGACCGCCAGCTTGCCATTCAGGAAATGATCGTGGCCGATAACCCGGAAGCGCGCCGCAAGGCCCTTGCGAAACTCTTGCCGTTTCAGCGGCGCGACTTCGTGGGAATCTTCAAGGCCATGGACGGCTGCCCGGTGACCATCCGCCTTGTGGACCCGCCCCTCCACGAGTTTGTGCCTCACGAGCGCGCCAAGCAGGAAGAATTGGCGCGCAAGATCGGCGTTGACGTGGAGACCGTGGCGCGGCGCGTGGAGCAATTGCGCGAAGCCAATCCCATGCTCGGGCATCGCGGCTGCCGCCTCGCAATCACTTATCCTGAAATTCTCGAGATGCAGGTTCAGGCGATCATCGAAGCTGCGATTGAATGCCAGAAAGAGGGAATTAAAGTCTTACCTGAGATAATGCACCCACTTACCCTGGACCGCAAAGAACTGCAAATTCTCGACCAGGCGACGCGCCGCGTGGCGGACGGGATCATCAAGAAAGCGGGAGTGAAACTTTCATACCTCGTGGGGACAATGATTGAGCTGCCGCGTGCGGCTTTGCTGGCTGACCAGATTGCCGAGATTGCCGAGTTTTTCTCGTTCGGCACAAACGACCTCACCCAGACAGTGATGGGACTCTCCCGCGACGATGCCGGCCGTTTCCTGCCCGACTACGTGGACGAAAAGAAGGCGGGAATTTTCCCTGCCGACCCTTTTCAGACTCTGGACACCACAGGCGTCGGGCTCCTGATCCGCTGGGGCATTGAGCGCGGGCGCGCCACGCGTCCGAAATTGAAGGTAGGAATCTGCGGGGAGCATGGCGGCGATGCCGCAAGCGTGAAGTTTTGCCACCAGGTGGGGATGGATTATGTCAGCGCATCACCCTTCCGCGTCCCGATCGCTCGCTTGGCAGCGGCGCAGATTGTAATCGAGGAAGGGCTTAGCGGCCGGCGAAAATCGAAAAAGAGGAAGAAATAGCGTCCTTCCACGCCGGGACACATCCGCAAAAGAAGTCGCGCCTTTGCGGCACCGAAAAACAGAAAGGACTAGTTGAGGTGTCGGCTTGCCGACGAACGCGCAACCGATCACTCGAATAGACGTTTTCTCTTATGTCGGCATCTTCAGGAAAAAGTAGAGACCCAAGAAAGAGAATATGAAATCTGGCGACCACCCGGCCAGCAGCGGTGGCAGCCCCCCAGTGCCCCCTATAGCTTCCACCAGTGCTGCAGTGGCCCAATAGACGATCCCGATTCCCACACCGAGGGCAACGCCCCCGACAGCTCCGCGCGTGCCGACAAGCAGCGCGAATGGGATGGCCAGCAGCATGATGATTGGAGTGATGAACGGAAAGGCAAGTTTTTTGTGCCATTGCACGGTGAGTGTCGCGACGTCGAAGCCGGCTTGGTGCAGGTCGTTGATGTAGCCGCGCAGCTCCTGCCAGTTCATCTGGCTGGCCTGCCGGACCTCCCGCGTAAAGTAGCTGGGGGGTTCGGTTAGCTCGGCGAGCTTGGTGACTTGAAACGGCGTATAGCTGACCACTCCGTTGGCATTGAAATCGCGCACCCACCCGGACTCGAGAATCCAGGCGCTTTGCTCCCAAAGAGCCCGCGTGGCAAAGACGCGGCGCTTGATCTGAAACGTGCCTCCGTCCAACTCGAAGACGTTCAGCCCCCCAAAAAGGTGCCGCTCGGAATCGAAGAAGTCGTAATTGTATATTTTGGAGTTCTCCCCGAAGATCCATTGGCGGCGCGGCTGATAGAAAGTTCGCGGCGGCCGCCCTTTGATCTGGTTGCGCAGTTCGTCCTGGCGCTGGACGGCGTATGGAAGAAAGGTCTCATCCAGCGCGAGCATCGCTCCGGCTAGGCACAACCCGGCCCCCAGGAGCGGTATTGCGATGCGATACAGGCTGACGCCGCTCGCCTTGAAGGCGACGATTTCATTGTTTTTGCTCATCACGCCGAGCGTCACAAGAACTCCCACGAGTGCAGCCAACGGCGCAATCTGATAGCAGAGGTAGGGAGTGAGATACTCGAAATAGTCTACGACTACAAGAAACGGAGTCCGATGGCGCGCGATATCATCGAGCAATTCGAAAAACGTGAACGCCTCGAAAAGAAAAATGAATCCCGCGAGAAGAAGGATGAAGTAGTACATGAAGTTTCTGAGGACATAGAGGTCCATCAACTGCGGGAAGCCCGCACTCTTGCGCAGGCCGTGGGCCGGCACCCTAGTGTGGGCGCGCACGGGTCCGTTCAGACCGTTTTCCTCGTTCAACGCGCCGCTCAACGGGGCCCGCAACGCCTGCGATTCGGCGGGAGGCGTTCCTCGCCGCTTCGACCACGCCGTGAGCGTGTCCACTAGTCTGGAAAACCAATTCTCCTCGTGAAGCCGTTCCATGCCGGGCAGCAGGGCCAAACCAAAGAGCCCAATAACCACATTGGCCGCCCACATCCCCTGGGCGGGAGACACTGCGCCCTGGCGGGCCAAGCCCGCACCGATGATGAATACCAGGTAGTAGGCTGCGATGAGCAAAAGGGCAATTAGAAAGCCGGCCGCCCGGCCGCCGCGGCGCGGCCGCGCCCCGAGCGGCACCGCAATCAACGCGAACACCAGACAGGCCGCGGGAAACGCCAGCCGCCGGTGCAGTTCAACATGCGCTTCGCGCCAGGGAATTCCGGCAGCCCGGTTCAGTTCGCCGAGACTCCGCTCCTGAAGTGTCGGGCGCCGCGCAGAAGTTGCGCTGAATCCGGAGAGGTCGACGGGCCAATCGCTCTCGCCGAACGTGGTGACCGAATAGCGGTCCGGCTCGCGGCGGGAGTACTCGTGCGTGCTTCCGCCACGGAAGTGGAACTGCACTTTGCCCGATTCGGGACCAGGAATTACCAGGGCGTCCTCAGCTACCGTCATTCGGGACTCCACATCGGGCCCGGTTTCTGCCAGAAAAACGCCGTGCCAATGCGCGCCCGAAGCTTCGACGTCATGGACGTAGAGCACCAACTTGGGGAACGTCTCGTCGAACACGCGAGGCTGCACCTGGAAGGAGGCTTGGGACGCCAGGATGCGTCCTTCCGTTTGCCGGAAGAACCGCAGGGAAATCGGCCCCAGCCAAAGGGTCATGGCCAGCGTGACAACCGTTCCTCCGGCTGCCAGCAAACCTACAGGCACGAGGATGCGCCGCAGCCCGATGCCCAGCGCGTTGAGAGCGATGAGTTCGCTGTCCGCCGACATTCGTCCAAGACCAATCAGAATGCCCACCAGAACGGCCATCGGAAACGTGAAGGTGAACACGCCGGGAAGCGTGCTGAGAAACAGCAGGGCAATGCTGCCGGAGCCGCTGTGGCGCACGATCAATTCCATCAAGCGGACCAACTGGGGGACGAAGAAAACGAAAGTAAAAACAGCGAGACCCAGCAAGGCGTGGGAGAATACCTGCCGGACGACGTAGCGATCAATGATGCGCATCGGTGCGGAACTTTAGTTTAACATGGGCGCGCGCCATCGACTGGAGAGTCCGGCAGGATGACTCGCATTCACCTGGTTCTTCTCTGGCACATGCATCAGCCGCAGTACCGCGACCCGGAAACGGGGCGTTACGTTCTGCCGTGGACGCGGCTGCACGCGCTGAAAGACTATTGGGGCATGGTCCGGGTGCTCGAGGAATTCCCGCGGGTCCACACAACCTTCAACGTGGTCCCCTCGCTGGGGATCCAGCTGGAAGAGTATGCCACCGGGCGGTTCGCCGAGCCATGGTTCGATCTGGCGCTGCGCCCGGCGGAAGGGCTGACGCAAGAAGAAAAAATCGAGATCTTGGCGCGCGCGTTCCAGGTGAACCACGAAAACCTGATGCCGCGCTGGCGCCGCTACGTGGAGCTGTACGAATGGTCCCATCGCGGCGAGGTATCGAACCCGCTGGTTAGCTTCGCGACGCGCGATTGGCGCGATCTTCAAGTACTTTCGCAACTTGCCTGGATGGACGAAGAGTGGCTGGCGCGCGATCCAGTGGTCAGCGAGTTCGCAAACAAGGGCCGCGATTTTTCCGAGAAAGACAAGGAGCGGCTGCGCGCCAAACAGCTCGAACTGCTCCGGCTGGTGCTGCCCGCTTATCGGGAAGCGGCGGCGCGCGGCCAGATTGAACTCTCCACAACGCCGTTCTATCACCCGATTCTCCCGCTTCTTTGCGACACCGACATCGCGCGCATCTCCAACCCCGCCACGCTGTTGCCACTCCGCGCGTACCGCCACCCGGAAGATGCGCGTGAACAGTTGGCCCGCGCTCGTGCCTTTCACCAGCGCGTATTTGGGCAACCCCCGGCCGGACTGTGGCCTTCGGAAGGCTCTGTCTCGGACCAGGCGCTGGCTCTCGCGGCAGAGCTCGGCTTCCGCTGGTTTGGCGCCGACGAAGGCGTACTGGGCCGAACACTGAACACGAGTTTCCTGCGCGATTCCTCCGGCGTACCTGCGCATGCCGAACGATTGTATACGCCGCTGCGGCTCCGTCTTGGCGAACGCGAAATCTACGGATTTTTCCGCGACCATCATCTATCGGACCTCGTGGGGTTCGTCTACAGCCGCATGGATCCGGGCGCGGCGGCGGCCGACTTGCACGGCCGGCTGAGGAATCTCGGCGAGCGCATGAAGAGCGACCGGCCTCTGACCGTCTCCGTTTTCCTCGACGGAGAGAATGCTTGGGAATATTACAAGGGCAATGGGCGCGAATTCCTCCGCCAGTTGTACCGGCGCCTGCAGGAGGATCCGGACCTTCGCGCGCTCACGTTGACGGAAGCGCTCGCCGAAGCGGGCGACATTCCCAGCGTCGCCGGAGTTTCTCCAGGGTCGTGGATCAACGCAAATTTCGACGTGTGGATCGGAGATCGCGAAGACATCGCCGCCTGGGATCTGCTGGGCGAGGCGCGCGACGCTTATGCGCGCGCCACCGAGAGCCGCGCCCGCGGCGATGCGCAAGCCCCCCGCCCCGAACAACTGGCCGAGGCGTTGGAAAACATTTTGGCCGCGGAGGGAAGCGATTGGTGTTGGTGGTACGGTCCCGAGCATTCTTCGTCGAACGATGCCGAATTCGACGCGCTGTACCGGAAGCATCTCAGCAGCGTCTACCGCGCCCTGGGCCTGGCTGCCCCGGACGAATTGGCGGAACCCATCAAGCGGCGGCCGGAACGCGCGCTGGTGCTTTCTCCAACGGCGTTTGTGAAGATCACCGTGGACGGCCGGGACACGACCTATTTCGAATGGTTGGGCGCAGGATTGTACGCCGCGGACCGGCGAAGCGGCGCGATGCACGGTCGAAAGTATTACTTGCACGAACTGCGCTACGGTTTCGACGACCATTTCTTCAACGTCCGCGTGGACGGCTTCCCGGATGCTTTCACGGGGCTCGACGAGTTCGAGTTTCGCGTGACCTTGCGCGCGGCCGAGGAACTCCGCGTGGTTGTCGCCGTGCGGCACGGCAAGGTGCAACGGCTGGGGTTGGAGACCAAGGAAGCATGCCTGCTGGCGCCGCAAGAGCTGGCGGAGGTAGCCTTTGACAAATTCCTCGAGGTTTCGGTGAGCAAACCGTTGTTGCAGCTCGGCAGTGCGCCCTCGTTTCGCCTGGGCGTGGCGCTCTGGCACGGCGGTTTGCCCGTGGACCTGTTGCCGGCGGAGGGCTATCTCGAAATTCGCCTCGGAGAAGAACATTTTGCGTGGCCGGTGACTTAAAAGAGTTTCACAGCGATGTCGCTCGGATGATTTCCGACGGGGATCAAAGAGATCAAGCTTCCGGTGCGAACCCGGATGACGGCGAGGTCGCCCGAACCTTCATTGACCACGAGAAGAAGATTCTCACCCGGATCGAAGCGTGACTTTCCGGGCTGCTGGCCCGCAGGAATGGGGCGGCGAAGGCGGCGAAGGCCGATGTCTACGGGCATGATGCGCCCTGCGGCGGCGTCGGAAATATACAGAACGCCGGCATCGGAAGTGAGGATGCCGCGCGTGGGTGCTGCGCCGAGGACAAGCGTTTGGGCGACTTCATGGGTCCAGGTATTGATTACTTCCATTCCGTTGGAGGACGGTGAAGTCACGTACAGCTCGCCGCCATCCGGCTTGAGAATCAAATCGGCGGGAGCGCCCTCCACCGGAAGATTCGCCAGAAGCACAAAGCGGCGCAAATCCACGACAGAAATCTGATCACTCCCTGTGGCGGAAACAAACGCGACCGAACTATCCGGCAGAATGGCCACCTGCTCGGGATCGGCAGCGACCGAAATCGTGGCAAGCGGCGAGAGCGATAGCGCGGAGAAAACCTGCAAGGTTCCGTCGTCGCGATTGGGAACCAGCAGGTATCTTCCGTCGGGAGTCGCGCGCGCGAGCCAAGGTCGTCGTCCGGTGCGGCTGCGCGCGACGATTTGGCGGGTAGTGCAATCAATGGCCACAACGGTGGAAGAGCCGGAAGAAGCCACATAGGCGCGCGAACCGTCGGGCGAGAAGTCGACGGCGAATGGAGCGGCGCCGACCGGAATGCGCACGGCGACCTTGTCGCCGGGCGCATCAATCACCCAAACGTAATTGCCTGCGGTGCTGACTCCCCAAATCTCCTTGCGCGTGGGATGTTCGCGGAGCCCCGAAGGCGCGGGGCCGACAGGAATCGTAGCGACGGCGGCAAGACGCGGCAGGTCAATCACCGTGACGTTTCCATCGGCGCTCGCGACGTAGGCGCACAAGCGCAGGCCGGGGCGAAGCATCGAAGGGCGGTGCTCGAGAGCAACTTGCGTGGCCGCGCCGACGAGCAGCGCGACGGACACAAACCAGAGGCGGTAATTTCTCGAGCGGTTCATTTTTTCAATTCCCTGTAAACGCCGTCAGTTCAAGGTGCGGTGAACCACCGCGGCAATCTGGCGGACTTCCTCGGTGAGAAGCCGGAATTCCTCGGGGAGGATGGACTGCATACCGTCGGAGAGGGCTTTATCCGGTTCGTGATGGACTTCCACGAGGAGGCCATCGGCGCCAACGGCGACAGCGGCGCGAGAAAGCGGAAGCACCTTGTGGCGGCGGCCGGTTCCATGGCTGGGGTCCACGAGAATCGGAAGATGGCTGCGCTTTTTTACAGCGGGAACAATGGTCAGGTCGAGGGTGTTGCGGGAATGGTCGGCAAAGGTGCGCACGCCGCGTTCGCAGAGGATAACGTTGTAATTGCCTTCGGACAGAATGTATTCCGCGGCCATCAGGAACTCATCGAGGGTGGCGGACATGCCGCGCTTGAGCAGGACCGGCTTGCGAGCGCGGCCGGCGCGCTTGAGCAGCGAAAAATTCTGCATGTTGCGCGCGCCAATCTGAATGACGTCGGCGTACTCCTCGACCAGGTCGAGGCTCTCGTTGTCAATCGCTTCGGTGACAATTCCGAGGCCGAAGCGTTCGCGAACCTTGGTAAGGATTTTCAGGCCCGGCTCGCCCATGCCCTGAAAACTGTATGGAGAAGTACGCGGCTTGTAGGCGCCGCCGCGGAACAGCCGCACACCTGCCTTGGCGACTTGTTCGGCGATGGCCATGGCCTGGGCCTGGCTTTCGATGGCGCAGGGTCCGGCAATCATGGCGATGGCCTGGCCGCCGATGGCGACTTCGCCAGCGGGGGCGGCAATGCGGACGACGGTGTCCTCTTCCTTGGCGTCCCGACTGACCAGCTTATAAGGCTTGCTCACCGGAATGCATTCGACGACTCCGGGGAGAGACTCGAGGGTGCCGATATCAATGGCGCCGCTGTTCCCGGTGATGCCGATGGCGGTGCGGATCGAACCGGGAATGGGGTGAGCTTTCAAGCCGAAGCTTTCGATGCGCTTGCAGACTTCGCGGACCTGCTCCTCGGTGGCGTGCGCCTGCATGACAACTAACATGGATGGCTCCCAAGAGTTAGTGAAGCATGATAAATCGGATGAGCATTCGAGTGTACAGCAGGCTGCGGGTGGCCGAAACTCGAAAAGGCCCGTGACCGGTGACTGGTGATTCATCGTTCGTTCTTGCGCCCGGGCGCCTGAGCCTCCCCCCCACCCTTTTTTGCAAGCGTGTGATTCTAGGGCACTTTAAGTCCTTTGTTTTGAAACCGTGTGAATCTAAAGGGTTTGCGGACGCGTTTTTAGGAAAGTGTGTGAAACTAAATGGTTTAGGTGGCACTTTGGCCTCGTTTGAGGTTTCTGGGTCCCTTTCGGTCCTGGGTTCAGTTGTTGGCGCGCTCTTAGTTCGCCAAGCTGCGGCAAAGTTCCCCGGATGGGGTGCTGGAGACAGGGAAGAAGTGTGTGCCGGACGGCGGAAGTATGCTCGACAGAGCGGTTATCGTCATTTTACAATTGTTATTGTAACACACTAGTACTTACGAGTCAAGAAATTTTTGTAAGGCGTCAGGCGCTCTATGCGCTAAAGGTTGGAGAGCCAATCGCCGTGCGGGGAAGAAAGCTGCAGGCCGATGACAGTGGCGGTGCCAGCCAAATGTTGGCAATAGATTACGCGGGCCTGGGACTGGAGGTTGCCACGGCGGGAGGAGATCACTACAGAGTCGCCCGGGCGCCATTCGCCTCGCGTAAGCACGCGGGCACCGTGACGGCTGACGTTTTCGGTAAACCCCGTCTCCACGGGCGCTTCCGGGCCGAGCCGGGAAAGGTAGACCGGGACAACGGTGGCGATGCGCTTTTCATACCTGTAAGTCTGTGTCGGCATTGGACTTCCCCCCGCCGAAAACCTGTGCGGCACCTGAACCCGACGTCCCCCGGAAAGCATTGAAAGGCTGCTGGGCCGCAACCCACCGGCAATACAGGAGATAGTAGCGTCGCAGAAAGGGTGCAGCTACTGTCTTGAGGGCCAGTTTGAGACCGGGGGAGGAAAGACTGGCCGCGATTACCAGTCCGGGTGCGCAAGGAACTCTATGCTTTCCAGATTGCGGATTCGGCGCAGAAATTTATTGACATGGCAACGACCAGGGCATATAAGAGTCCAATTCGTTTCTTATCCTTATAGTGCTCAGGTGGAGAATTGTATTGGCCTTCTATCCCAATTCTTCTTCTCCTATCCAGACGCCGGGGCCGGGTAAAGAACGAGAGTTGGAGTGGCTGCTATGCCTAGCCAGCACGCTCCAAGCCTGTCAACTCCAAGCTGTTGAAATGACGCCCCGCGGGGCGGCTCCATTGAAACTGCCCTATCGCTTGGCGGGAATACAGACTTGCCCTCGAATCAAGTTGTTTCTCGGATTGT
The DNA here is from genome assembly GCA_035631855.1 of Candidatus Acidiferrales bacterium. Taxonomy (GTDB): domain Bacteria; phylum Acidobacteriota; class Terriglobia; order Acidiferrales; family UBA7541; genus DASQHY01. The sequence continues at coordinate 1,995 of DASQHY010000057.1, read as the reverse complement.
TCCAGCATCGCCGGGCGGAAACCGCACGTAAGGCCAGCTCCCCCCGTAAGAAATAAGCACCACCTCGCACAGTCCAAAATGGCGCTTGGTTGCCGAGGACCATGCCTCAAGATGAGAACGGGAGGCTGTGAGGCCTTCGCGATTGGGCTCAGGAGGGCATACATGGGTGCAGCGGTTCGCATCGGAATCATGGGGGACTTCGAGCCGACGTATCATTCGCATTTTGCAACGAATGCGGCGCTGTATGACGCGGCCGCAAGACTGAACGTTCCGTTGGAAGTGCGGTGGCTGCCGACGGCTTCGCTGGAGGGACCCGGCGCAGAGAAGATACAGCGGCGCTGGGACGGGCTGATTGCCGGCCCAGGCAGTCCGTATAAGAGTTTTGCAGGGATGCTGCGCGGGATCGAATTCGCGCGGACGCGTGACTGGCCGTTTGTGGGGACTTGAGGGGGCTTCCAATATACTCTGGTAGAGTATGCGCGAAATGTTCTGAAGATTGCCGATGCGGACTCTGCGGAAAATGATTCGGGATCGTCGCACTACGTGGTGACGCCGCTTTCCTGCGCGCTGCCCAACCGCCGCGAAGGCGCGCCCAAGGCGTCGGGGGAAGAACGCTTAAAGATTCTGCCGGGAACGCTCCTGCACGCGATTTGCGGCAGCGAAGATGACTCGGAGCAGTATTACTGCAACTACGGCGTGAATGAGGAGTACGAAAAGCAATTCCAGGCGGCCGGACTGCGCGTGAGCGCACGAGGAATCCTGGGGGAAACGCGGGCGGTCGAATTGCCGGGACACCGCTTTTTCATTGCCACGCTGTTTCAACCGCAGCTTTCTTCGCGGCCCGAAGCTCCGCATCGTTTCCTGGTGGCGTTTTTGCGCGCAGCGATGCGGTTTCAGAAGGCACGCACAAGAGGCAGCCGCGCTGCAGCCCGGCGCAAGGCGAAGCGCGGCAAAGGGTGAGGACTCAGGAATCCCATTCCAAATGACAAATGCAATTGCCGTGAAATCCCGGCTGAGCGAAACCGTTTCTTGCTACGAAGAAGAAATGGCGGGGTTTCTAGAGGAGTTGGTGGCCATCCCGACGGAGAATCCACCTGGGAGGAATTACCCGAAGTGTGTGGGGCGGCTGGAGGAAAAGTGCAGGGAGCTGGGGCTCGCGACGGAAGTCGCCGAGGTTCCAGCGGAAATGCTGGAGGGGGCGGAGCCGCGTGCCTGCATCCTGGCGACGCATGGAACCGGCAAGCGGGTGTTGTACATGCATGGGCACTACGACGTGGTGCCAGCGCAGTCGCGGGAGCAATTCCAGCCACGGAGAAAGGGAAGACACGCCTTTGGGCGCGGCACGGCGGACATGAAGGGCGGGCTGGTGGCCAAACTCTATGCGGTGAAGGCGCTGCGGGAGTGCGGAATTGCGCTGGAAGGGCGAATCGCGCTGGTTTTTGTGCCCGATGAAGAGACCGGCGGGAAGTTCGGATCGGAGTTCCTCGCGGCGCGCGGGCTGCTGGGGAAAGATGCGATTGGAATGGTGACCGGCGAACCAACCGGCGGAGTCATCTGGAATGCGAATCGCGGAGCGATTTCGCTGCGAGTGCGAATTCACGGAAAATCGGCGCACGTGGGCTTACAGCAGGCGGGCGTGAATGCGTTCGAGCAGATGCTTCGCGCTGCGGAAGAATTGCGCAAGCTGAAATCCAGGGTGGAAAGGCGCAAGACGCGCTACCGGGTGATGCCGGAACGCGCCCGGAATTCGATTTTGATGATGGGTGGGGAGTTCGCGGGGGGATCGAATTTTAACGTGGTACCGGAGGAATGCTCGTTTACGGTGGACCGGAGGATCAATCCGGAGGAAGACCTGGCCGCCGAGCGAGAGGAATTGCTGCGCGTCTTTGAGAAGCTGAAACGCAAAGGGATTCGGCTGGAGACTGAGATTTTTCAGGAAGGGGAGTCCGGCGGCACTGACGAAGAAGAGGATTTGGGACGGGCGCTTGCCCAGAG
>DASQHY010000056.1:0-18665 GCA_035631855.1 Candidatus Acidiferrales bacterium | reverse complement strand
GTTGGGACAAGCCTAAGCGTCCCGCGCGGATAGTTTATGGGGACTCATTTGGGCTGGCAGGGAGTATAGGGAGGGCGATGTCTTCCTGCACGTACGCCGTTGCGGGGGTTCCCTCCGGAATGACAAACTTCTTGTTGGACGATGCCAACAGTCCGCTCAATCCAAAGAGTATGCCATACGTTACCATTTTCTCTTTATTACGTTTCCCGACCCCAGCTTGCTCCCCCGTTAGCTTGATGAAAGAATCCCCGACTTTAATGTGATCCGCCCGAACCCTGAGCTCGCGGGCCTCGGATTTCTGCTTTTCTGTTTGCTTGCCTGCTACAACCGTTCCGAGTACTCTTGCTCCCTTTCGTACAACAATATCTTCTCCAACTGTCAAGTCCTCTGCCAGCACCATCTCCACAGGCTCGCCCATGGTGGACGTTTTGGAAGTCATTGTTTGCGCCAGCTTCAAATGAACCTCTGTCCCTTCCTTGATCAGAGCTCTCTTCTCGCCTGCGGCGTTACCGGTTTCCGGTTTTTGCTGTTCTCCTTGCTTCACCGGGGGTGCGGCGGGCTCCTGGCCTTTTGCCGCAGAAGTCCCGAAAGCTATCACGCTGAGCAGAGCGGATAGAAAGCACTTTGGATGGAATCGCATTTTTCTTCCTCTTGGCTGTATCTGCTGGCCGCTGATGGCTTCAGAGCCTTTTCTTTCAGTGGAGCGGCCGGCGTCTCCGGCAATTTCTTTGGCAGGCCGGGCTTATCGATTCTAGGATCGAGCTTTTTCTGTAGCGACTTTAGAGTCTTCTCTGGCGCGCCCTTTCCGGTCAAGCCCTGGCCTGAGTTCGCCGCTTCCGACCACAAAAGCTTCCCCGAAAGATCGTAGACCTGAACCGTGACTTTCATCCATCTGGTCGCAGGCCGCTCGACGGTGGCCAGAAGCAAGTACTTGGCCCCGGCGTTCTTCGTCAGGTTTAGCAGGCTATCGACGGAAATCAACTCGTCCGTCTGCAAAATCCCTCGCTCCGGATCTTCGAGGACGTTAACCCCACGCGATTTCAGATAGCCAATCAGGTCGTCCGCGAACACGTGAAATACCTGTGGGCTGCTGGCCTTAATATGGTTTGGCGCCCGATAGGCGACGACATAAACGCCTTCGGTCTGAGCCGCCGAGGTTTGTGGCTTAGCGTTGAGGGAAACACCGAAGACTAGGAAGAGGCCAATCGTGGTAGCAAACGCAATTCCCGTTCTCATTGCTCCCCCTGGTTGAACAGACAGCAGGGGCCTATCGGTCCAGTGTCCTGTTGGGAAGTCAGGCGAATTCTACGCCGTCTCGAATCTCACAGTGACTGCTTGACAATCGCCAGAACCTCGTCGTTGTGGGTATCGTAACACCCTTGAGGGACCTTCGCACCGCCTTTAGCAGGCTGCCAACCCACTCGCAAAGCGGGCGGTGAGGACTCTCTCTGCAACCCGCGTTGCGTACAATTCACTCAGATCCTTGTATTCGCTTCCAACACCCTTCTTGTGGACCCTGAATTGGGTGATTCAGACGTTTCACTGATTGAAAATCCGAGGGGACCGCTAGCTAATTGGACCGTGTCTGCGCTAGGTACTTGACCAGCACCACCACAGTGGGCACGTCCACTCGTATGGTCGCTTCCCTGCCTGCCGGGGTTTTCTCGGTGAAGTGAATGGTCCCATTCATGTACCGAGGATAAGGACCTGCCACGCGCGCAAGACTGAGCTTACGGATTTGTTTCGGAGAAATCTTGAAGTTGTGCATCCCACTGCTCTCGTCTCCCTGAAACTCCAACGAATCGCTTCGCAGCACGAGCGTGCCGTCGAAATACCTGTCTTTCGGTCCGTGAAGGTTGACCCGGATTTCCATCGGCTTAGAAAGATCCAAAGAGCGATTCGGATTTCCCGCCACCCACGTGGCAAGCTCTTTGACGAGCTCCGAATCGGGAAACACGCGGTACTCCTTGACCAGGCCCTTCTCATCGAACTCGATTAACACATTGTGCGCTCCCCAATGACGGTTCCAGTTATCGATCCCTCCGCCGGCTGCGCCGTCTGCGCCTCCACCCGCCACCACCAGCGCCGAATACACCCCCCAGGCTGAGCTAGCCCATCGGCCCAGAAAAAGCCTGTCGTCTTTCAATCCTGTATCCGTCCAGCCGAGTTTCTGAGTGACTTCCTCTCGGCCGGTCTTTCCCGCCTGGATGAAACCGAGGGCGAGCTTCCCGTTTGCCCCCTCTGCTGACGCGCCAATGTTGTGTGTGGGCGCACGCATCGGCGTCACCACGATACAGCCCTGGCACAACGAAAACGGCAGCGCACCCAGCGCGACCCACCAGAATTGCGTGTGCCAGATTCGTCTGAACATGATGGCGCTCCTCGACGAATCTCTTGTGACCCTGGTCAGCTGCGAGTCTACACCCCATAGCCTCACCTTGCATCAGAATCGCTTGTTGAAGCCGACCAAGAGTATTTCCTCCACTCGTTGTTGTTCTCGGTCCCCACCGCCCTACCAAAACTTCCTTTGCTTTCACGACGGTGGTCAAAAATTACTCCTGAACTTGATTGTAGATGGTACCGAATCCGTTGCCGACCATGGTAACTTCTGATTGACGGGCTAACCGGAAGTTATCCCGGTCCAGAAGTCCGGTTCTGGGAAGTTGGTAGCCCCGTTGGCGCCTGCCAGTGATGGGGAGAGTGGCGACGCACTCTCGAATCGGCGTGCGCGGCCCAGTCTTGACTTTGGCTGTGCATGTCCCACTCCTTCAGCGCCTTAGGCAGAAAGGGCGGGACCGGCGCCCCGACGCTTCCCACCTCCTCATTTCCGGCCCAAGATCGGCCTTGACATTCGTTTCTATTTTCGCTAGTCTGCCGTTAGTATCGTTGTCATGGATCTGCTAGGGAGTGCCTCGCTGTTGGGCCGCCCGAGAACGCCGCCGTAGCCCGAGAAGGGCGAAAGAGAAAAAGATGGTCGCAAGTCGCTTTCAGACGCCTCTACGGGAGTCGTGCGTCCGCATCCCTTTGAGTGTATCTTTTCTCTCGAATCTCAGTTTTCAACCACAACCCCTTTTGATTCACACGGTTGCGAATTGCGTGTCCGTAAACCCTTTAGATTCCGCACTTAGGAAATCCTGCGCAACCGTATCAAAACACGACGCTTCAAACCCCGTAGAATCTGCACTTACAAAAACCACGCTGACAAGTCCTTTAGATTCCGCACTTACAAAAAACAGGGGGGAGGGGAGTACTTCGGCAGTCAGCAAACGTGCTGGGGCTCGGAGTTCTTGGGAGGCCTTTTCCTTTACCTCATCAACCTCCTCTACTCCCTTTGCCTCACCCAAGCTCGTTCAGCGCGGCTTCCATCTCCGACCGGGCGTGCTCGTCGCCCTTTTTGCGGGCCAGCGCGATTCCGGTGGAAAGAATTTCGCGGGCTTCGGAGGTCCGTGCCAGACGCGTGAGGAACTGCCCGAAGTGGAAATAGGCGGCGACGTAGTCGGGATTGGCGGCAAGGAGCTTCCGGAAATGCTCTTCAGCGGCCGCGGAATCGCCGGTGTTGGCGCATTCCATCGCCAAGCCGTAGCGCGAAAAAGCGTCGTTGGGTTTGGCGGCGACAAATTCTTCGAGCTTCTGCCGGCGCGTTTTGCTTTCTTGGGGCATGTGGCGAACCCGCGTATTATAGCGGGCCTCTCGCGGAACACCAAACCTACCAGAGAGGCCAAGCGGCGCGGCAGCGCGAGCCGAAGGCGATTGCTTCAGCGGGAAGCGTCTGCCAGAGCCATCCAGGCGACAAGTGCGGAATACTTTTCATCCTGCCGCCACGGCGAGCCCACGATTTTTCCCATGGCATTGAGGCGGTCTTGGAGTTGGCTCGCAGGCAGACGCAGCCACGCTTCGGCTTGCTCGAAAAGCTCGCGTTCCTTCACGCCGGTAATCGGCAAGCCGCAGCGTTGGGCGGCATCGGCGAGTACATCGCGAAACAGTTGTCCTTCTGCAGTGTGCAGAAGCGGATGCGATGCAAGAATGGATTCAAAATCGGGAAGCGGGCGGCCGGAGCCAAGAATGATTCCTGCGGCGGCCACACGATGGCCTTTTTCGAGCGAGAAACGAACCGCGCCGCGCACCGATTGCTCGGCAAGCTCCTTGGCCTTTTCCGTGCAGCGCTCGACGTGTTTCGCCCCTGCTTTGAGGCCGAGCTCGCGGGCCCGATGGAACGGCTGTTTGGATCCTGCGATGGCGGGATCGATCAGCTCGATGCGCGTGCGCTCGATGACCACCGGAGCGCGCAGCGGTCCGGCGAGGATGACCAGCGCCGACCAGCCGGAGTGTGCGCGGAAGCCGATTGCGCACGGAGACTCAATGGGAGGTGAGCCTTTGTTGTTGTGCTTGGGCGCAGTTTTCATACGAACTCCCAAGAACCTGCTGCGATATCGCCTAGGTCAGCGCGCCGACCCAAATCGGCATGGACGTGGGCTGAGGGCTTCCGCCGTCCGGCTCTTCCGAAATGGCCAGGGCCGCGGTCGAGTCCATGTCGCCCGGCATCGAGGGAACCATGAGCATGACTTTTCCGGAAGAGTCCGGACGGAACATGCCCGCGCTCATGGGCTTCGCCCTCTTGTCCTTCATCACCAGCCAGAGCTGGTAGGTGCGATTCGACGCCGGCATTGGCACGCTTCCGCCATAGAGAAGAATACCCAGTTTGGGGTGGCAGAATGCGTGCACTTCCGGGCCGCCCTTGGCCTTCAGAGTAACGAGTTTCGAAGCAGGGTCGGAAAGGATGAGATTGGTGCGTTCCGCAAGGGCCTTTTCTTCAGCGAGCTTTTGTCTCTGCGCTTCCTCGATCTTCAAGCGCGCCGTCAGGTCCGCGAGCTGAATCTGCATGCGACGCGCTTCCCACAGCGAAAAAACTGCAAACACCACCAACGCCGCGGCTCCCGCCCAAGCCCACGCTGGAAACCAGGAACGCGATTCGCGAGGCTTGGGGACGCGCACAGCGTCCAGAAGTTTGCGGCGCAGCGAGAGAGGCGGATCGGCTTCGGGAGCAAGATGAGCAAGCTGAGAGACGAGCCAGCGAGCTTCTTCGACCGCGCGAGCACACGCGGCGCAACCCGAAGCGAGATGCGCTTCGAGCGTCGCGCGCTCCTGGGCGTCCAGCGCGCCGAGAGCGTAGGCTTCGTACTGCTCAGCGAATTGGCTGCACGTATTCATGTTGCTGTTTGCAATCCTTCTTTCAGGCGCAACAGTCCGTTGCGGATCCAGCTCTTTACCGTGCCGAGCGGCTCGCTCAATGCCGCGGCGATTTCACTGTGAGACATCCCCTCGAAGAAGGCCATCTCGATGGCTTTCTGCTGCGGAGCGGGAAGAGCGCGGATGCAGGCGCGAACCCGCGCCGCGCGGCGCTCGCGGTCAATCTCGGCTTCGAAATCCGGCGCGCGCACGGCCGCAATTTCGGGGTCCAGCGCGTCTTCGCGTTGCCGCTGCCTCTCGCGCTTCAGGCGCAAGTGGTCCAGCGCGCGGTTGCGCGCCATGGTAAGCAGCCACGGCAAGAGCGGCCCGCGAGCGGCTTGAAACTGGTGCGCGTTGCGCCAGAGCTGGAGGAAAATGTCCTGGACGACTTCTTCGGCCGATGCAGCCTGCTGCAGAATGCGCAAGACCAGCGAATAGACCGCTCGCGAGTGGCGGTCGTAAAGGGCTTCCAGCGCTCGCGGATCTTTCTGGATGAGCCGCTCCATCAGCGCTGCATCGACAGCCTGTTCGTCGTGCCGGAACTGTTCGAGAACAGCGAGGAACAGGGCTGCTAGCATGCACTCTTCCAATCAGATATACGCCGCCGCATCGCCAATAGATGAGTCCGCCGAATCGGAAACTCCGTCCCGCTTGGAGCATCCGTCACACCGGACATGACGCCAAATACTCTCGCGCCTGCTGTCCTGTGCGCAAGGCCAAATCAATGCAAGCGCCGACGGAAGGACCTTCGAGATAGTTGCCCGCGAGAAACAGTCCGGGGAAAGATGAGGAGAGTTTACGCAGCGCGGCAATTCGCTGGGAATGGCCGAGATTGTATTGCGGCAGCGCGCGAACGTGGCGCGTAATCGTGCAGTGTTCCGGCTGACCGTGAATGTGGAGAATCGTGGCGAGTTCGCGGGCGATGCGATTCGTAATCGTTGCATCGTCACCATCGAGGAATGACGGATTGACGGGGCCACCGGCAAAGCTGGTGAGAAGCGCAAAGCCCTCGGGTGCGCGTCCGGGAAAGAGCGAGCTGTTCCACACAGTGCCAAGGATATTGAGACCTTCGGTGCGAGGAACGAGGAAACCGAAACCGTTGAGAGGAAGGCCGATACGCTCGGCGCGATAGAGAGTAGAAATGACGGCGACGGGTGCATACTCGACCGGTTTCAGGAGGGCATCGAATTCAGGAGAGATTTCGCGAAGGAGCCGGCCGGCCGCATCTGCAGGAGTCGTGACAATGATGGAGCTTGCAGTGAGAGTTGTCTGGCGCCCTGCTTGAGAGATTTTCACGGAAAAACCTTGCTTCGGCTCCGCGGTATTTCTGGAGATGCTCTCGACGAAGGCGCCGCAGTGCAATGCGTCGTCCAAGGACTTGGCCAGGCCCTCGACGAGGGTGTGGTTGCCGCGGCGAAAGGAGATCAGCGAGTGGCGGCGGGCGCCTTTTGCCGGCCGCGATTTGCTGGCTCCGCGAAGCACGCTGCCGAATTGCGTTTCCCACTGATGGGCGGACGGAAAGGCGGCGCGCAAGCTCAGGCGCTCCGGATCTCCGGCATAGATCCCGGAAACAAAAGGGCCCGCGAGGCGGTCGAGCAACTCGGCGGTGAACTTGCGGCGAACGAACGCGGCGATGGATTCGTCGTCCGCGGGCGGGCGAGAATGACCGAAGGCCTCGCGCAGGAATCCCCATTTTGTGCGCAGGCCGAGCAGCGAGGAAGTCAGCAATTTCGGCGGTGCGAGGGGAACTGCGCGGAGCTTCGCGGCGATTAGAACGTAGCGGGGTGCGCGCGGGTCGGCAGGAAGGAGTTCGGGATCGAGACCCAGGTCGTGAACCATCTCCAAGAGAGGATCGGTGGAGAGGAAACTCTGCGGGCCCAGTTCGAGGATGCAGCCATCGCGGTGGAGGGAGGAGATGTAGCCGCCGGGACGGGCGGATTGTTCGAGCACCAGAGCAGGAATGCCGGCTTTTCGGAGGTAGTAACCACACGCCAGGCCGGAGATGCCGCCACCGATGACGAGCACTGGCGCAGAGAGTTTTTGGGGATCGGGCGTCACAAAGAATGGTCTCAGAGGGTCTTGGAAAAAAGCGGTTTGGCATCCATTTGCTGTTTTTCGAGATACGAATCAAACAGCATCGCGACATTGCGGATGAATATGCGGCCGAGCATGGTGACGCGGATTTCGTCCGGCGTGACGACTACGAGACCATCCGCGCAGAATTCTTCAAGGCGTGCCAGTTCGGGTGCGAATGTATCGTCGAAGGCGATGGAGAATTCACGTTCGATTTCACGTTTGTGAATCACGGTGTGGCAAAGCAAACGGCTGATAACGGCGCGGCGGAGGAAATCTTCGGTGCTCAAGCGGTAGCCGCGCATCGTGGCGATTCCCCGGGCTTCCACACTCGCCTGATATTGCGGGACATCCCGATAGTTCTGCGCATAGGATCCGCCGACACCGCTGATGGCGCTCACGCCCATTCCGCAGAGGTCCGCGCCGGCCTTGGTCGTGTAGCCCTGGAAATTGCGGTGCAACGTGCGATTGCGTTGCGCGACAGCAAGTTCATCGCCGGGGCGTGCAAAGTGATCCATGCCGATATAGAGATACCCGGCGTCGAGAAACTCTTCCAAGCCCGTGCGGAAAATGTGGAATTTGGCCATGCCTTCGGGGAGATGGATGGCGAAGGAGCCCTGCTGCTTGTGCAGCCAGGGCACATGCGCGTAGCTGAACATGGCGACGCGGTCGGGCTGGAGACCCGCGACTTGATCCACGGTATGCGCAAAGCGCTCGGGAGTCTGGTAGGGAAGGCCGTAGATGAGGTCCACGTTGATGCTGTCAAAGCCGAGGGCGCGGGCCGCGAGGATTAAGTCGCGCGTCATCTCGAACGGCTGGATGCGGTGAACGGCGGCCTGCACTTCCGGGTGGAAATCCTGAATGCCCATGCTCAGACGGTTGAAGCCGAGGCGGCGGAGGGATTCGAGATGCCCGCGTGAAGTGACGCGCGGGTCCACTTCGACGCCGATTTCCGCGTCGGGCGCGATGGAAAAGCGATCCCGGGTGAAGCCAAAGAGGTCTTCCATCTGTGCAGGCGAAAGATAGGTGGGCGTTCCGCCGCCCCAATGAAACTGCACAACGGGGCGGGAGCGCGAGACGCGCTTGCCGAATTGTTCTATCTCTTTCTTCAGGGTTGCCAGATACGGAGGAGCAACCTCTTTGTCTTTCTGGATGACCACATTGCAGGCGCAGAACAGGCACAAGCTCTCGCAGAAGGGAAGATGCATGTAGAGAGAAACGGGAGTAGCCTGCGCGTCGGATTGAGCGAGAGTATTCTCAAAATCGTCCGGGCCGAAGGAATCATTCCAGACGGGAGCCGTGGGATAGCTGGTGTAGCGCGGGCCGGGGCGGTTGTACTTCTTCAGGAACTCCTCGCTGATGGCGAAGCGCTCACGGTCGAGCCGAAGATGGACGTTCTCTTCTGGCATGCGCGCCGGGATTACCGGCCCTTTCCTGCGCCGGCGCCTGCTCCCGCCGGAAGTTTTGCGCTCTGAGCCGTTTCGACAAAGAGCCTGGCGTTTTCGACGGACGTTTCGGGAAGGATGCCGTGCCCCAAATTCATAATGTGACCGACTCCACCCGTTTTCTCGATGGCTTCGTTGACGCCGGCGCGAATGCCTTCAGCAGTGCCAAGCAAGATGCACGGATCCACGTTTCCCTGCAGGGCGACGCGCGGGCCAAATTGCCTGCGAAGGTCTCCAAGGTCTACGCGCCAGTCCACGCTCAGAACGTCAGCCCCAGATTGCGCGACCTCGCGCAACAGATGCGCCGAATTCTTTGTGTAGAGAATGATGGGAACGCCGGGTTGGCGGAGCTCTGCGATGAGGAGCTCGGTCGCGGGGAGGGCGAGTTCGGCGTACTCACGGCGGCCAAGCTCGCCGCACCAGGTATCGAAGAGCTGGACGGCGGCGGCCCCGGCAGCAATCTGGGCTTTCAAATAGCGCGCCGTAACGCGCGCAATCTTATCCAGCAATACGCGCACGAGACGGGGTTCTTGATAGAGAAAACTCTTGGCCGTGGGGAAGCCGTCGCGCGAGCGGCCTTCAATCATATAGCAGGCCAGGGTCCATGGCGCGGCAGCAAATCCGATGACGGGAACGTCCGGGCCGACCTCACGGCAGATTCCACGAATCGCGTCGGGAACGAAGTGGGTTTTCTGCTCCGGGTCAAAATCCTGTAGTGCTTCCATCTGAGCAGACGTGCGGAGGGGGCAGGGAAGAACGGGACCGGCATCGTTCAGTTCGAGAGCCATGCCCATAGCTTCGGCGGGGATCAGAATGTCGGAGAAAACGATCACCACATCCATTCCCAGGCGGCGAAAGGGCTGCAGGGAAACTTCAACAGTGAGATCCGGGGTCTTGCAGACTTCGAGAAACGGGTGTTTTTGGCGGAGTTCGCGGTACTCGGGAAGATAGCGCCCGGCCTGGCGCATCATCCAGACGGGGACGCGTTCGACGGCTTCTCCGCGGCACGCGCGCAGGAACAGGCTCTTGCGGGTTGGAACGGTCAGCGATTCTTTCATGACAGAAGGGACAGCTCCAATCATAGCAGAACTACGCAGGTGGAACACCGGCGCGCGCAGAGTGCCTTCGATGGAAAGATTTGGCTATAATGGCGCAGAGTGGCTCGTTCGCTCTTGCGGCGAGTGAGGCACACGTGTAGGCGTTCCCAAGGCCCAAATTCATGCACAGCTATCTCTTCTTACTGACGATTGGCGCGTACGCGGCCAGCCTGGTGTTGTACCTCGTCCATCTCTATGGGGATCGGAGGCTTGCGGGGCAGCTGGCGTCATTTTCGCTGGCCATTGGCCTCGTGCTGCACTACCTGGTGTTGATGGAAAGATCGCACCAGATCCATGCGGTTCCCTACGAGGACCTGTATGGGTCGATGTCGTTGTTCGGGTGGCTCCTGGCCTTGACGTATCTCGGGCTGGAACTTTGGCACCGCCAGCGTTCGGTGGGGGCATTTGTTGCGCCGTTTGTGCTGGCGCTTTTTCTCGCGGCGCATATTCCATCCGGGTCTGCACCGCATGCCCCTCCTGCACACGGCCCGCTGTTCGCCTTTCACGTGACGCTCAGCATCCTGGCGTATGCAGCGTTCGCCATTTCCTTCGTGTTGAGCGGGATTTTTCTGGTGCAGGACCGTTTCCTTCGCGGCCGGAAGCTCGCGCCGGTATTTTGGCGGTTTCCACCGCTGGAGCTGCTGGAACGGATGTCCCGCAGCAGCGTGTGGATCGGGCTGGGCTCGATGGTGGTGGGAATTGTGTCCGGGTATGTGTGGGTGCACCGGCTGACCGGGACCATCTGGAATCCCGACGTGAAGAACGTGGTGACGCTGCTGGTGTTCGGGGTTTATGGCGCCTATATCCTGCTCGGACGATCGGCGGCTTGGCGAGGGGCGAGGGCGTCGGCGCTGTGCGTTTTCAATTTCGTGTTCGTGATGCTGAGCTACACCGTCGTGAATCTTTATCTGTCGCATTATCACCGGTATTTTTGACCGAACCGGCTCTTCCATGGAAATTGTGCTCATCGGAGTGAATCACAGGACCGCATCGGTGGAGGTGCGCGAACGGGTGGCCTTCAACCCGGAGCAGGCCTGCCGGGCCGCCGACGAGTTGCGGTCGCGCGGCATCCTGGAAGAGACGCTAGTGCTTTCCACGTGTAACCGGAGCGAATTGTACGGGGTGCCGCCGGAGACGCAGACGGACAGCGCGTCGAAAATGGAAGGCTTTCTGACTTCGTTCCACCGTATGCGGCCTGAAGAACTGAACGGGTCGCTCTACCGGCATCACGACGCCGATGCGGTGCGCCACCTGTTCCGCGTTGCGGCGGGGTTGGACTCATTGCTGCTCGGCGAGGCGGAGATCCTCGGGCAAGTTCGCGAAGCGTACCGCCTCGGCCTGGAACATGGAGCTACCGGGCCGGTGTTGAACCGGATGTTTCAGGGGGCGCTGGAAGTCGGCAAGCGCGTGCGCGCGGAGACGGAAATCGGGGCGCGGCCGATGTCGGTGGCGACGGCCGGAGTAAAGCTGGCAGAGCGCATCTTCGGGAAGCTCCGGGGGCACACGGCACTGATTCTGGGCGCGGGGAGCATGGGCGAACAAGTGGTGGAGCAGATGCGCGTGCGGGGAATTGCGCGGGTACTGGTCGCAAACCGTTCGCGCGAACGTGGAGAAGAACTCGCCAGGCGGGTGAGCGGCGAATGCGTTTCCTGGGAAAACCTGGACCGTGCACTGGAGTGGCCGAACATTCTGATCAGCTCGGTTGGCGCGGACGAACGGGTTCTGACGCGCGCGCGGATTGAAAAGGCGATGGCGGCGCGCGGCAACCGCGCACTTTTCCTGATTGACCTGGGGGTTCCACGGAACATCGAAGCGGAGGCCGGGGAACTCTACAACGTGTATTTGTACAATATCGACGATCTATCGGAAATCGTCGAGCAGAACAAAACGGCGCGGGCCAGCGAGGTTCCCCAGGTGGAAGCCATCGTGGAAGAGCACGTCGAGAAATTCCAATCGTGGCAGGCCAGCCTGGAGGTGACTTGGCTTCTGGAAATGCTCCGAGAGAAATTGCATGGGGAGCGCGAGGCGTTTTTGAAGGAACGTCTGGCGGCCATGACCCACTTGAGCGCAGAGGACCGCGAACGGTTTGGACAAATCACGGAAGAACTCCTGGAACGCCTGGTGGTCAGCCATGCGGAGCGCATCCGGGCCGACCGGGAACTTCGCCGCAAGCTGCAGAATCTGGAAGCTCTGCGCGATCTTTTCCAGCTTTCCCGGGAAAAACATTGAAGCCGCTGCGCATCGGATCGCGCGGAAGCCTGCTCGCCCAATGGCAGGCCAACTTCGTGCGGAAGCAATTGAAGCGGGTGACCGGCGCGGAAGCAGAAGTCATCCTCATCAAGACTTCGGGCGACCATTTTCAAAACGCCGCCGTGGGGCAGATCGGCGTGAAAGGGGTGTTCATCAAGGAACTGGAAGATGCGCTGCTGGACAATCGGATCGACCTTGCGGTGCACAGCGTGAAAGATGTGCCCACCGAGACGCCGCGCGGATTTACGTTTCCCGCGGTGCTGCGGCGCGAGGATGTCCGGGACTGCGTGGTGTCCGCATCGGGCGCGGGGCTTTCGGCGTTGCGACCTTCGGCGCGAATCGGAACCAGCAGCCTGCGCCGGCAATCGCAATTGCGCCATTTCCGGCCCGACCTGGACGTGCGCGAGCTTCGCGGAAACGTGGACACACGCATGCGCAAGGCCGAAAGCGGAGAGTACGATGCGGTGGTGCTGGCGAAAGCCGGGCTGGACCGGCTGGGGTGGTCGCACCGCATCACTGAAGTGTTATCTACACAAGTCTGTCTGCCTGCGGTTGGGCAAGGAGCACTGGGAATCGAGGCGCGCTCCGGCGACGGGGAACTCTGTGAAATGCTGGGCGGTCTGGATGACGCCGAAACGCGCTGGGCCATCATTGCCGAGCGCGCGCTATTGGCGGAATTGCAAGGCGGGTGCCAGGTGCCGATTGGGGCGTGGGCGAGGATCGAGCGCAAGGAACTGGTGCTCGAAGCGTGCGTTGCGTCGGTGGATGGCACAAACTATATTCGCGAGCAGGCTCGCGGGCCGGTGAGCGAAGCCGACACAATTGGCCGCAACGTGGCGCGAGCACTCGTGGCGGGCGGGGCGGACCGCGTCCTCGAGCAGGCGGGGAGAAAGTTTGACCGCGGATAACGACAAGCCACTGGCGGGGAAGCGGGTGGTGGTAACACGCGCACGCGAGCAGGCCGCTGAGTTGGCGGGTGCGCTCCGCGAGGCGGGCGCCGAGCCCGTGCTTCTGCCCATGGTGGGCTTCTCGCCGCCGGCGAATGCGGCGCTGTTCGACGAAGCTTTGAGGGCGCTCGACCAGTTTGACTGGCTGATTTTCACGAGCCAAAATGCGGTGCAGGCGTTTTCGCAGCGCGCCGCGGAATTGAAGATTGGGCTGGCGGGGGTCGCGGCCGATCGCTCACGAACGGCGGAGCAATCCGGAGTGCGCGTCGCAGCCGTGGGGCCTTCGACCGCGAGCGCGGCCAGCCGGGCGGGCTTCCGCGTGGATTATGTGGCGCGCGAATTTCGCGGCACAGCACTCGCAGCGGAACTCGGAGAGCGGCTGGCGGAGAAGAAAGTTCTCCTGCCGCGAAGCAGCCGGGCGGGCGAAGACCTGCCCGCGGCTCTGCGCGCGCAGCGCGCCGAAGTGACCGGGGTGATCGCGTATTCGACGGGCCTGGTCAAGTCTCAGCATGCTGCGGAATTGGAACTGCTGCGTCGCGGGGAAGTGGATGTGGTGTCCTTTTTCAGCCCGTCGGCGTTTCGTAATCTGGTTGAAATTGTGGGGCTGGAAACATTGCGCGCGCTGAACCGGAGAGTAGCCTTTGCGGCCATCGGGAAGGTCACCGCGGCAGCGATTCAGGAGGCTGGATTGAATGTTCAGATTGTAGCGGCGCAGGCAAGCTCAAAAGCGCTAGTTGCGGCGATCGAAGATTGCTTCGCAGCCAAGCGGCGCACAGGAGTCCCCACAGCATGAGTTTTCCGTTGCAACGCCCGCGAAGGCTTCGCCGAACGGAGGTGATTCGCGCGTTGGTGCGCGAGACGCGGCTGAGCACCGCGGGAATGATTTATCCGCTGTTTGTGTGTCCCGGGAAGAAGGTTCGCAAAGAAATTGGCTCGATGCCTGGAGTGTTCCATCTGTCCGTGGACCAGATCGTCGAGGAGTGCCGGGAAGTGGAATCGCTGGGAATTCCCGGAGTGATTTTGTTCGGGCTTCCCGAGAAGAAAGATGCGCGCGGGTCGGAAGCGTCGGCCAAGGGCGGAGTGGTGCAGCGCGCAGTGGAAGCCATCAAGAAGGCCAAGCTGAAGCTGCTGGTGCTGACCGATGTTTGCCTGTGCGAATACACGGACCACGGACATTGCGGCGTGGTGCGCGGCGGGGATGTGGACAACGACCCGACGCTGGAGATTTTGGCGAATGTCGCGCTTTCCCACGCGCGCGCCGGCGCGGACATCGTGGCGCCCTCGGACATGATGGACGGGCGAGTGGGCGCCATCCGGCGCAAACTGGATGAAAATAATTTTGCCGATGTGGCGATTCTCTCGTATGCAGCGAAATACTGTTCGGCGTTCTATGGACCGTTTCGCGAGGCGGCGGAATCGGCGCCGCAGTTTGGGGACCGGCGAAGCTATCAGATGGACCCCGGAAACGCGCGCGAGGCGCTGAAGGAGGTGGCACTGGATTTGGAAGAAGGCGCCGACATGGTGATGGTGAAGCCGGCGCTGCCGTATCTGGATGTGATTCGGCGCGTCCGGGAGCGCTTCGATGTGCCCGTGGGCGCGTACAACGTCAGCGGGGAGTATGCGATGGTCAAAGCAGCCTCGCGGAACCATTGGCTCGATGAAAAGCGCGCCGTGCTGGAGATTCTGACTTCCATCCAGCGCGCCGGCGCTGACTTTATCCTGACCTACCATGCCAAGGACGCCGCGCGCTGGCTGAAGGAACGCTGACGGAGGAGTGAGCGAGTTGGCCCAACCTTCCCCGGAACGCAAGCGGAAAAAATCCCACGAGATGTTCGCGCGCGCCGAGCGCGTGCTGGTGGGAGGTGTGAACAGCCCGGTGCGGGCGTTTCGCTCGGTGGGCTGCGAACCGCTCGTTATTGAACGCGCCGAAGGCGCACATCTTTATGATGTGGACGGCAATGAACTAATCGATTTTGTGGGTTCCTGGGGCGCGATGATTGCGGGGCACGCCCATCCGGCGGTGACTGCCGCTGTCGCCGAGCAGGCCCGGCGCGGCACGAGTTACGGCGTCACTAACGAACTGGAAATTGAACTGGCCGAGGCGATCACCGAGGCTCTTCCTTCGGTGGAGAAAATCCGGTTCGTCAGCAGCGGCACGGAAGCGACGATGAGCGCGGTCCGCGTGGCCCGCGCGTTCACGCGGCGCGATTTTATCATGAAATTCGAGGGCTGCTACCACGGGCACTCCGACGGCTTTCTTTCGCAGGCGGGTTCGGGACTGGCCACGCTGGGAATCGCTTCGAGTCCCGGCGTGCCCACCCGCTTTGCGCAACTGACGCTCAATGCGCCGTACAACAATCTTGCTGCGGTTGAAAAACTTTTCGACCAGCATGCGGGCAAAATCGCCGCCGTCATCGTCGAGCCGATTGCGGCCAATATGGGCGTCGTGCCGCCCGCGCCGGGATTTCTCGAAGGGCTTCGTGAATTGACGCGAACCAAAGGCGCGCTGCTGATTCTGGACGAGGTCATCACGGGATTCCGCGTGGCCTACGAGGGCGCGCAGACATTGTTCGGCATCCTGCCGGACCTTACCACGCTCGGAAAAATTATCGGCGGAGGGTTGCCGGTGGCCGCGTACGGAGGGCGCCGGGAAATCATGGACCTGGTGGCGCCGCTGGGCCCGGTCTATCAGGCGGGAACGCTTTCGGGAAATCCTCTGGCGATGCGCGCGGGAATTGAAACTCTGAAGCTGTTGCGCGCTGACGGTTTCTATGTGGCCTTGAACACAAGGAGCGAGCGCTTGGCGAGAGGCGTGGTGGAGGCGCTCGCGGAGAGCAGGATTCCCGGGGTCGTCAGCGCCGTGAAGTCTCTGGCCACACTATTCTTCACTCCGGGTCCAGTCGGGAATTATGAGGACGCCAAGCGTTCGGACACGCGCCGTTATGCGGCATTCTTCTCCGCGATGCTGGATCGAGGTGTCTTCCTGGCGCCGTCTCAGTATGAGGCTATGTTCGTCTCCGCAGCGCATTCCGACGAGGACATTGCGCGCACCATCTCCGCCGCGCGCGCGAGCCTAAGAGCAGTGGCGTGAGTTTCCCCTTCTCGCTTAGTGCACTTCACCTGTTCGCGTGCTTGCATTCAACGTACCATTGTGGTGAACTTCCTCATCCTTTGAGTCAACGATCTGTTCCCCGGAGGCCGGTGTGGCAGCCATGGACCTGAGGCCGCTGAACCTGGGTGAGCTGCTCGACCGGACGTTCACCGTTTACCGCAACCACTTCTGGATGTTCGTTGGAATCATGGCGCTGCCGGAAGGGATTCTGGTGGCGTTCGGGATCTGGTATTCGACGATGCTCCGCCCCTTTGCGATGTTTCCCGGGTCCAGCAATCCTGCGCAGGCGGCAGCGCAGATCCAGCGGATGTTCGGCACGCTGTTCCTGAGCGCCGGGCTATTGTTTGTGGCTTTCTACATCGCGTACACCATCGGGCTCGGAGCGACGACGTTTGCCGTTAGCGACGTGTACCTGGGACGCGCATCCACAATCGGCAGCGCCTACCAGAAGGTCAAGGGGAGAATTGCGGGGCTCCTAGGACTAAGCCTTCTGATGATTTTCGTTTTTTTTCTGTCCTACATTGTGCTGATCGTCATTGCCGTCATCTTGGGAGCGGTCTCCGCCCTGATTACGCCCGTTCTGGCTGTCTTAGGCGCTCTCATCGGAGTAACGGCGGGGGTTGCGTTCGTCGTTTGGCTGTTCTTGGGATTTACCGTTGTGGCTCCCACCTACCTATTGGAGCGTTCGGGCATTGTCCGCGCCATGGCGCGGAGCACTGAGCTGCTCCGAGGGAACCGCGGTCGGGCATTTGTTGTTCTCCTTCTGATGTTCGTGATTAAAATCGCCGTGGGCTATGCGCTACAGATGCCTTTCCTGATCGCCACGTTCATTGCGATCGGAAAGAACCAGATGCCCCCGTTTTGGCTGACCGGGTTGAGCGGGATCGTGGGGGGAGTGGCCGGCGCGTTGACATCGCCCTTACTGATGATTTCTCTGGCGCTGTTTTATTATGACGTTCGTGTACGCAAAGAAGCCTTCGATTTGCAGGTGATGGTGGCAGGCCTGGATGCGCAACCCGGGGCGTTCCCTCCAGGCGCCGCGCCGCCGCCTGCGCCCATCGGATAATGTCCCGCTTTCTCTTGCTCTTCAGCCTGGCTGCGACAGCCGTCGCGCAAATGGCACGGCCGCCTCTCGTGCGCGCGGAGGGCGAGTCACAAACGCCATCGGCGGCTTTCATTAAGGAAACAGATGTGCGGGGCTATGTTGAAGAGTTGAAGCGGGTTTCGAGAGCGGTTTCAGGTCTCGCGGCGAATCCAACTCGCATTGCGCCACTGGAAGCCTCGTTGCCGAAAGCCTGGCTGGTTCGCGCACCGGGGCAAAGTTTTACCGTCTCGACGGAGTGGCTGACCTCGACGCTTTCGACCATGGAGTCCGCTCCAAAACTTCGCTTCTCCCTCGAAAAGGACTTGCTGGCGCGCCTCACGATCTTACGGCGGGAAGCGGAGGCCTTTGAAAGCGTGGGTGCCGAGCGGGACGATGCGGCAGCACGCGCTCGCCTCGCCGAAATCCTCAAGAGGCGGGAGTTCGCCAGCGTCAGCCAGCCTGGATGGTTTCAGAGCCTGGCGGGCCGGATAGGAAGCTGGATCGCGCGAATGCTGCGGAGGATCTTGCGTCCCCTCGCCGGTTTTTCGCACTCGAGCCAGATTCTGGTTTGGAGTCTGGCGGCGATTCTGTTCGTTGTTCTGGCATTCCTGGTGGTGCGCATATTTATGCGCACCGCAAGAACTGCGGAATTGGCTATCGAGTCGCCCGCCCCCACGGGCAAGACCTGGCGCGATTGGGCGCGCGAAGCGCTCGAAGCGGCAGCGCGGCGCGACTTTCGCGATGCCATTCACCGTGGCTATTGGGCGGGCGTATATCGCCTGCAGGACATGGGCGTATTGAAGATGGAGCGCGATCGCACGCCCCGCGAGTATTTGCGAATTCTTGCCGGGAGTCCGCCAGAGGAATCCGGCCGCACGACGTCCGGAGCGGCTTCTGGGGCGGACCATTCACAGCGTCGTGAAGCGCTGGCTGAGCTGACGCGGCGCTTGGAGGTCACGTGGTACGGGTGTCAGGGGGCAACTGATAACGACTTCCGAGCAACCATAGAGAATCTGGAGGCGCTGGGATGCCGGTTTCCATCGATCCTGCCGACCGCCGAATCCTGATTCTGTTTGGCGGCATTCTCCTGGTGGTCCTGGCCATTGGCGCGTTCGTGTCGCCTAGTGACTCCGCCAAGGGACCCAATTTTCCATCGAGTTATTCTGCGACTTCCGACGGCGCCAAGGCTGCGTATCTCCTCTTGACGGATCTTGGCTATGCCGTTGAGCGCTGGACCCTTCCTCCGACGGAGTTGCCCCAGCCTCCTGAGAACACACTCTTGATTCTGGCGGAACCATTTCTGCCGGCGAGCGCGGAGGAAAAGGCCGCCCTCAGCCGCTTTGTCAGTGCCGGAGGCCGCCTCTTGGCGGTCGGCCGGCAGGCTGCCGGCATGCTCCCCGAAGGGGGCATGCTGACCGTGGAAGCGAACGA
>DASQHY010000055.1:0-6107 GCA_035631855.1 Candidatus Acidiferrales bacterium | reverse complement strand
GCGGCGTCAAGCTGCAGCGTCAGCCAGCGAGTCCGCTCACTTCGCTT
Organism: Candidatus Acidiferrales bacterium; assembly: GCA_035631855.1. Lineage (GTDB taxonomy): Bacteria > Acidobacteriota > Terriglobia > Acidiferrales > UBA7541 > DASQHY01. The sequence continues at coordinate 6,060 of DASQHY010000055.1, read as the reverse complement.
TGAAATGACGGTCGAAGAAATCGGCGGCGGCGTGGTAGGCCGCCAGCCAACTCCGATGCATCAGGAAATCGTGGATCTCATCGGGAAAAATAAGTTGCTCGACTTCGACGTTTTGCTGGCGCAACCGCGCCGCCAGATCTACGGTTTGCGTGAAGTCCACGTTGCGGTCATCATCGCCCTGAATCAGCAGCACCGGAGAACGCCAGGTTTTCACGGCCGACACCGGTGAGGAGTCGTGCGCCAGTTGAAGCACCTCAGATGTCAGATTCTTCTGCTGGCGGATATCATCTTTGGACCAGTCGTGCACTCCGTGGAGATCCACTCCCCCGGCAAACAGATCGGAGTTGCGGGCCAGACCCATTGCCGTCAAGAAGCCGCCATAACTGCCGCCCCACAGCCCGATGTGCGCTGCGTCCACTTCCGACAGGTTGCGAAGGTAATTTCCCGCCGCGACGATATCCTGATAATCAGACGCGCCTCGCCCCGCCCGCCCCTTAGCCATGCGGAATGCCCGGCCGTATCCGATCCCGCTTCGATAGTTCACCGAGAGCACAATGTAACCGCGGCTCGCCAAATACTGGTTCATCGCGTAGGCATTCGAGTAGTAGTACAGGTAGTGCCAGCCAAGCAGCATCTGCCGGATCGGGCCGCCATGCATAAAGATCACCGCCGGAAACTTTGTGCCGGGTTGCGGCAGCGCCGGCATAAAGAGTTGTCCGTGAATCGTCAAGCCGTCCGTGGAAGGGATGAGGATCTGCTTGGGCACAACCAATTTTGAGGCTGGGAAATCGCTGGGGATCAGACCCGCCGTCATGGGTTTTCCGATTGCCTTTCCCTGTGCTGGCCGCGTATAGGGCATCGCCGGCCAGCGCGCGTCCGAAGCTAGATAGACAATCGTCGCACCGTCGCCGGTGACCGCCGGACTCCACTCGAGGCCGTCGCCTCCGGTCAATTGTTCCGGCGCGCCGCCGCTCGCCGAAACCCGCCACAGATGCCTGCGGTCAATATCGCCGCAATTCGAAGAATAAATGATCGAGCGGCGGTCCGGGGTCAGCGTCATGTGTTCGTATTCGCAGGCGCCCGGCGTCAAAAGCGCGGGAGATCCACCGGCCGAAGATAGGGAATAAAGGTGCTCCCATCCATCTTCTTCCGAAGCGAAAACAATCGTTCCGTTCGCCGCCCATTGGATCGCATTCCGTCCCGCCTGCGAGGGAAACGAGCCTTCCATCCCGGTTGTGCTCTGCCAGACTCGCCGCGCGGCTCCGGTTGCCGCATCGGCGGCCCAGATGGCCCACGGCTGTGGATGATCTGGCGCAATAAAGAATCCAATCGGCGCATCGCGAGGATTCGCCGGGCGCCGGATAAAAGCAATCTGCTTGCCGTCCGGAGACCACTTCGGCAAGGTGTCGCTGTCCACTGACGGCGCCAGGTACCTTATCGTTTTCTGGGCAACATCAAGAATTCCGATGAAACTGTGGTCGCCCCGCCCGGAAGCGAACGCCAGCAATCGCCCATCGGGCGACCACGCCAGGAGAGAATCTTGCCCTCGCGTGACCAAGTGCTCCGGCTTCCCTGAACCCTCCACTGCCGCCAGCCAGATTTGGCCGTCTCGCACGTAGGCGATCCAGTCTCCGCGCGGCGAAATCTCCGGCGAACTCCCCGCATCGATGCGGTGCGGCGCGCCGCCCGCCCAATTCACGATCCAGACCGCCTGCTCCGCTCCGGCAGAATTGCTCGTGGGATTCGGGTTTTCACCTGCGTGGTTCTTGTCTCCTCCGCGCACGTACACGATGAAATTGCCGTCGGTCGAGAAGGCCACGTCGCTGAGCTCCTGCCCGTCGTCATCGGTGTAAGAGGTCAATTGGCGCGGCGTGAATTGCGGGCCTTCGGCGACCCAGATGTTCCGGCGGCCCTGTGCGTCGAAGACCCAGGCGACCCGGTTGCCCTTGGGGGACGCCACAAGATGCTCCGGGAAGGGCGCGCTCATGACTTGCTCGAGTGTAAACGGGCCGTCGGCGCCGCGCGTCCCCGGAACGCAGAACAACCCACAGCAGACAAGAGCACCGCATGCCAAAATAAAGTCACGTCGCATGAACTTTTTCCTCCGGGTCTTGAACTCGGTGCGGATGGTATGACGACTCCCGGCTGGAGGCAAGCCCGCCTAATGAGCGCCGGGAGGCGCCTCCAGCGAAACTACCTGCGGTGCTTCCACGGAGCCGGTCAATCGGACTGCGCGGGTATCCGCCGCTGCCTTGCCCCTCTCTCTTGCCGGGTTAAGCGAGCGGAGGCGCAAATCCCAGGTGTGTGAGAATTGGATCGTGCCCTCCACCTCAAGAGGATTCACGCGATCATCCAGGCGCATTTGCCGGAGCTCGATCCTTCCATCGCCAACCGTGAACGCCGCCTCCGCGGACGTCCACTGCGTGGCCCCCGCGTGGAACGTGCCTCGAGCCAACGCTGCTTTCACATCCAACCCTCGAAACACCGCGCTGTGAACCGTTACCGTCCCGCGCCCCTCGAGAGATTTCACCAGGTTTTCCCGGCCAATCCCCCGTGCCGTCAAATGAATCTCTCCGGAGGCGATTCCCCCGACGTGATCTTTCAACCTGGCTGTTGCCGCAGTCAGAGTTCCCAGGTTCGCCCGGTCGAAATTGGCATCCACGCGGTACTCCGGCTGCGCTCCCAGCTTGGCCTCCAACACGCCGCGCAGTTTTCCCCCATAGAATTCAGACTGCGCATCGTAGAGCCGCAGTGCCTGGCTTTCCAGTTCGACGCTCGCCGTCAATTTGTGGAACCGCAGCGGCTCCATTGCCATGGTTTCAACGGCAATCTGGCCGGATGCGCTCAAGCTCTTGAGCGGGCTTTCCCCTGTGGTGCGATTCTGAGGCGCGCCTTCGGAGTTGGCCGCCGATGGAAAGAGCCGATCGAAAAAGCTCGGACGGGCCCGCGGTCCAAGCCAGCGATCCAACTCCGCTGCCGCAAGGTGATCCGCGGACAATCGAAATCGCCACGTGCTGAATATGTCGGCCGGACCATTTTTTTGTTGTGCCAAAGTTCCCTGCCACTGGGCTCCCAAAGCTCTGGCCCCCGACAAAGTCACGCGCGGGCCGCTGCCCGCCCATTCAATGTGCGCCCCGGATACCTCGACCGGGAAATTCAGCCCGGTAATCCACACGCGAGCCCCTCGCAAGTCCGTGGAGCCCGCCATGGCCGCGGACCAAGGGGAAAAGCTCAGCTGCCATCGGACGTGGAATTCGGCCGGGCCTTCGAGCTTCCATCTCGAGGACGTGAGGCGTCCAAAGGCCGCGGCAACCGTCAGCAGATCTTCCGCGTGACTCGCCAATCCATCCAAAGTGACTTCCCCCGATTTTTCCCGCAAAGATACGCTCGCTCCAAGAGCCAATCGATTTGTTCCCAGGGGTTGGCCTCTTTTCCGCTCTTTCGATTTCTTTTCCTGAGCAACTGGTGTGAGTTTGGGCTCTCCCGGTATTCCTCCCCGCGGCAACGGAACGAGGATAGAGTCGAATTCGAGCGTCTCCCGCCGCAATCCTGCAGTCACTTCTCCCAGGTGAAGCGGCTCTTCCAGGCCGGGAACGTGCAGTGTCGCACCGGAACTCGAGAGCTCCCCCCGTTCGAAGTGCATCGGCCAATCTCTTCCAGAGAAGCTTGCGCGGACAGTTCCCTCTGCCCCTAGGCCATCGGCGACTCCCGGGTGAAATGCCCGGTAACATGCGAGCAGATCCGCAAGACTAATCTCCGCAGAATCAAAATCCACTTCGGGCCTGATTTCCGCCGGCCAAATCACTTGACCGCTCCCATGAATCCGCGAGCCGGTGGATTCAAGCAAGAGGCTGGATACCGCCAGGCGCGCTTCGCCGGGCATCCAGCGCGCTTCAGCCTTCAAGTTCACAGCCGGATCCCGGGGAAGCTCCGTCATATCCCAGCGGTGAAGCTGCGAGCCGCGAGCCGACAAGGAAAACGACCAGCCAAACCCACTGGGTCGCTGGCTGCGCGCCGTGAGCTCGAGCGCCAATCGCCCGCGCACGCCATAATCCTTGCCTTTCGCAAGGCGCAATACGTCCGCCAAGGAGGCGCCTTCCCAGGTCAAATGGAGATCCGCCGGCTGGAGACGCGCCGTCGTTCCTGCAATGCTTCCTCGCAAACGCAGCGTCCCCGCCTCTTGCAGAACCGCTCCGGCGCGCATCGGCTTTGCCGCCAGTTCGAGCCGCCAGTGCCCTGTGCTTTCCTGTTCCAACGTTCCACCCACGGCCACCAGGGCGAAAGGTTGTTTGTCTGCGCCGCGATTGAAATTAATTCGCCCCCCGTCCACCGCAATCTTGTACAGCCGGGCGGGAGTCGTTCGGTTCGCTGCGCCCTGTTTCTGCGCAAGGTCGGAAGACGGCGGTGGCAGCCAGTTCTCGATATTCCAGCGGCCGTCCGCGGAACGCACCAGATTCAAGCTCGGACGCTGGAAGGAGAGGGTTCCAAATTCAAAGTGCCCCAGGAAAAGGCGCCTCCAGCGGATTCCTGCCGTCATCCGCTCGGCCCTCAGAAAATACTCCTGTCCGAAGCGCGGGTCCTCCGCCACGGTGATAGGCTGGGCCTCAATCCGCGGCCCGTCGAACAAACTGAATGCAAAATGGCCCACCTCCACGGGGCGCCCGAAGGCCGCCTCCAATCGCGAGGCGAGGTACCGGTGCGCGCGCTGCGTGCGCAGCCACAACGAAAAGGAGTTGCTCGCGGCTGCCAGAAACACCACGGCCGCCAGAGCACGCCATACCCAGCGTCGTCTTCGCGTCATTGGGTTCAGGAAGTTCGGCAGAAAATGAGGCAGAAAGAATGCCTGCCTCGGCTAGGCCGGATCAGTGTACCCCATGCAGCATCCGGCTCCAACGCGTGCGCACGGGCAAGTGGATGAGCGTGTCGGCGATGCCTACGATGCGCCCCAGAAAACTCCGGTCCGAATAATCCGCGCTGGTGGCATCGATGGACCAGTAGATGAAGACCGGGCGCCCCATAATCGCGTCCCGATCCACAAAGCCCCAGTAACGGCTGTCCGCGCTGTGGTCGCGGTTGTCGCCCATGGCAAAGTATTTGTCCTTGGGCACCACCAATTGATCGCCGACAATGTGGTTGTGCAGATCGTGGGCCCACTCCATCTGCATGTCGCTGGGCAGCAGGTTTTTGCTGGGTGGAGGGAAATTCTCGTTAAACGGATTGTAGGGCGCGCCCGGGTCGTGCACCACATACGGCTCGTTCAGCTTCTGGCCGTTTACGTACACTTCCTCGTCCACGATCTTGATGTGGTCTCCCGGAAGCCCTATGACTCGCTTCACGTAGTGCGGGTGGTCCTGGAACGGGTAGCGGAACACGATAATGTCGCCCCGGCGAATCGGCCGGTAGGGGAGAAACTTTTCGTACCACGCGCCGCGTCCCCCGAAAATGAACTTGTTGACCAGCAGGTGATCCCCAACCAGCAGCGTTCGCTCCATCGAGGGCGATGGGATCTTGAACGCCTGGACAATGAAGCTCGTCCCAAACAGCGCCAGGATGACCGTAACCAGCAGGGATTCCACGTACTCCTGGAAAGTTGCTTTTGCCCGCGTCCCGGTTTTCTCCACCGCAGCTTCGGAAACTTGAGCCGCTTCCGCCATGTCCTCCCTCAATCCGCCCGGTCGGAGCCGGCGAGATCTTCCAGCGCCAAGCGCGCCGCAGCCTGCTCGGCTTCCTTCTTGCTGCTGCCCTCTGCCGAGGCAATCGTCCGCCCGTCCACGCTGACTTCCACGCAAAAAACCTTGCGGTGCTCCGGTCCGCATTCACTCCGGATTCGGTAGTTCGCAGGAGCTTTTCCGCGCGCTTGCAGAAATTCCTGCAAACCGGATTTGTAATCGGCTTGCCCGAGCCATTCGCTTCCTTGCTGCATCGCCGGCTCGAACAGCCACCGCTTCAAAAACCGCCTGGCCGGCTCCAGTCCTCCGTCCAAATAGAGAGCGCCTACGATGGCTTCCACGGCGTCGGCGAGCAGGGCGGGCTTTTCGCGTCCCCCGGTTTTCTCTTCCC
>DASQHY010000054.1:0-4133 GCA_035631855.1 Candidatus Acidiferrales bacterium | reverse complement strand
TCATAATCATGATACAGGCCGCCCCATCCGAAGCCTGTTCCGTAAAAGAGTAGTCCGGTCTTGTCGGTGACGGCTACTGCCCCGCCCATGCCCATCTGCGCATTCCCGTCTGTACTCACCATCGTCCAGCTGAAGTAGGTGTTACCCGCCAGTCTCTTCACATCCGCTCTTTTCACCTGTTCCAAGACCTGATCCAAGTCCGGTACAGGATCGATCAACGCCACGGCAACCTCTCTGAGCCACTCCGGAAAATAGTCTCCCTCGCTCTTCTGCCATTCCTGGCCACCGTTTACTACGGCGATCTGGTGAAACTCTGGCGACCGCACTTCTCGTCTCCACTGCGCCGGTGAAGCCCACCATATCTCCACTTCTCCCGTTCGATTCGATCCTCGATCAGAATCCCTGCTTGGCGCGAGTACCGCTTTCAAGTGAAACGGCTTCGTCCCGGGCCGATTCAGAGCACTCCGCTCCACCGCCTTCTTAACCGTGCCCACATCATCTTCGGCGTGGCCAAGCGCCGGCAAACCCAATGCCGCTACCAATAGAGCTATCAGCTCATATATACGCATGTTTCAAAGTGTATACGTCAGCGCACTTAGCTAACAAGAGGTTCGGCAGCAAAGCATCCGAACTTCTGTGGTCCTACAGGAAGACTGGTCAGCTTGACGGCTGATTGTGGATTGGGCACGGGAGGCGGAGGGCGCGTTGACTAAACGGCGCGCTGGAGTAGATTGGAGAATCGATGCATCATCCGCAAGGATTCAGGGGGAGCCATGGCGTGGAAGTGGTCGGGGGGAAACAAGAGCGCGGGCAACACCGGCACGAGCGATGAATGGACGGGTTTTTTCGACCAGGGCGTAACACTTGAAGGGACACTCCAGCTTACGGGAACGTTCCGCCTGAACGGCCAGGTGAAGGGAAACATCATCTCCGAGCAAAGCCTGATTCTGGGAGAAAACGCCAAGGTCGAAGGGCAGATCGAAGGGAATCACGTGGTGATTTCCGGGCGGTTTGACGGCGTGATTTTTGCCAAGGGGCGCGTGGAGATTCATCCCAAAGGCGTGGTGACCGGGGAGATTCATTCGCCGTGCCTGGTGATCGAGCCGGGAGGGATCTTTGATGGCCGCTGCCACATGCTGGCATCTTCGGAATCAAGCGCCGCGGTGACCATTCCGATTCGCGCCGTGAGCCAGGCGTAGAGAATCCTTCTTCCTAAGAGAAACTCCTTTCGAATAACAGCAGCTGTCTAAGCGCGGTTCGGGTAGCGGCCGGCGAGAGCATTCCAACGTATCTGCACGACTTCCCAAAACATCAACACGCTGTCGCGGAGCATGCTCACGCGCGTGGCCGGACTGTGTGCCCAGCGCACGGGAATCTCGACGGCGCGCCGCCCGTGGCGCTTCGCGAGAAAGAGCAGTTCGGGATCGAAGCCGAAGCGTTCGATGCGCTGCTGCTCGAACAGGATGCGGCAGCGTTCGCGGAGGAAAGCCTTGAACCCGCACTGCGTGTCCACAAACGGCAGGAAGAGAAGGATGCGGACAATTTTATTGAAGATGATGCCCGCGAATTCGCGGAAGGGAGTTTCGTGGACTTCGATGAGGCTGCGGTCGAGCCCGCGGGAGCCGATGGCGACATCTGCGTTGGCCAGCGCGGCGAAAAGCTTGTCCGCTTCCTCAATGGGCGCAGAGAGGTCGGCGTCGGTGAAGAGAATGATGCGGCCGCGAGCTTCAAGCGCGCCGCGGCGCACGCTGAAGCCTTTGCCGCGATTGACCCCGTTGGGCAGCACGCGAAGAGACGGGAGTTCAGCGTCGAAGGAGCGCACCACTTCCGCAGTGTGGTCGCGCGAACCGTCGTCCACGACGATGACTTCGGCGGAGCGGTCGCCCGCGCGCAGGTATTCCGCGATGCGGCGCAGAGTGGGAGGCAAGCGCGCCTCCTCGTTGTACGCCGGAACGACGATGGAAAGCTCCGGAGCGCCGCTCATTCGAGGATGCTCATTCAAGGAAGGGTTCGCGCCAGCCGTGGCGGCCGACCAGGGGAACGAAACGGCATTCTTCGAGAACGCGCTTCCGGGTCTCGCCGGCGGACTTGTGAATGAGCAGAAGCTCTTGATAGTCGGAAGGGCCGACGGGAATCACCAGGCGGCCGCCCTCGGCGAGTTGTTCGAGGAGCGGCGCGGGAGGCGCGGGCGCGGCGGCGGTAACGAGGATGGCGTCGAACGGCGCGCACTCGGGCAGGCCCAGGGTGCCGTCACCCGCGTGGACGTGAACGTTAGTGTAGCCGAGGCGTTCGAGCCGTTCGCGGGCCGCCAGCGCGAGCGGCAGTCGGCTCTCAATGGTGTACACGTCTGCGGCAAGGCGCGAAAGGACGGCGGCCTGATAACCGCAGCCGGCGCCGATTTCCAGAACGCGCTCCGTGCCGGTGAGGGTGAGCGCAGCCGTCATCGCCGCGACGATGTAGGGCTGCGAGATGGTCTGCGCCTCGCCGATAGGAAGCGGCTTGTCGGCGTAGGCTTCGGTGAGAAACGCTGCGGGGATGAACTCGTGGCGCGGGACGCCGAGCATGGCTTCCAGAACGCGCGCCGAAGAAATACCGCGGCGTCGAATCTGCTTCTCGACCATTTCGGCCCGCTGGGCGGCGAACTCCTCCGCGGAGGGGGCTCCGGGAACGCGTCCGGAAAACGAAAAGCGATCGCGCAAGCTCATGTGGTGGCCTTGCCGACCAGTGTAGCAAAGGTGGCGGAACAAATGCGCGGGTCAGGCCGGTTGGAGATGTTTTTCGAACGCGCGCGTGGCGAGAATTTCCTCCATCTGGGCCACCGCGAAATCGATTTCTTCATCGGAGTTGTAAAAATGCGGGGATAGGCGCACGCCGGCCTTTGGGCGATAGTCCACCAGGATTTCGCGGGCGATCAACTCGCGCATGACTTCGGGCGCGTGGGGGCACTCCACCGAAACGGTGCCAGCGCGTTCGGCGGGATCCATCGGGGTATTGACGCGCCAGCCGCGCGCACGGGCTCCGGCAATGAGGCGCGCCGTCTGCCGCATGGACTTTTCGCGGATGGCGGTGATACCGACTTCGTTGAGAATCTGGAGGCCCGGCTCGCAGGCGTACAGCGCCGGAATGTGCGGGGTACCGTTGAGATAGCGGAAGGAATCTTCGCGCGGGTCGATCGCGCCGGTTTCGAAATTAAACGGACGGCGATGCGCCAGCCATCCCGTGAAGGCCGGCTTGAACTTGGGGCGCAAGTCGGAGCGGACGTAGAGATAGCCGACGCCGGGGCCGCCGCAGAGCCATTTGAGAACTCCGCCGACGGCGAAGTCGCAGCCGAGCGCGCGGACGTCAATGGGAATGGTGCCGGCGGCTTGGAAGAGGTCGAGGATCACGTGCGCGCCGACGCGATGGGCGCGCTCGATGATGGCGCGGGCGTCCACAATGGTGGCGCTGCGGAACAGCACCTGGGAGATGGGAACGAGCAGCGTGGTTTCGTCAATGGCCGCGAGAACTTTTTCGAGCGGAATGTGGATGCCGTCTTGGCTGGGAATGGTCTCGACGCGCGCGCCAAAGCGAGTTTGCTCGTTGTAGAAATATTGGATGGAGGGGAACTCCAAGTCCACCAGGACGACTTTGTTGCGCGGGCCGCGGAAATCGAAGCAGGACGTGATAATGGCTTGCGTGATGGTGACGTTTTGATGGAGCGAAATCTCGCCGCGGCCTGCTCCAATGAGCGAGCCGATGCCGTCGCCCGTGCGCACCGCCATGTCCCACCAGCCCTCTTCCCAGGCGCGGACGCCGCGAAGTCCCCAGGAATCGGCGTAGTCCTTCATGCGCGCATAGACGGCGCGGGGCATCGCCCCGAGGGAATTGCTGATCATGTAGGTGGTGCGCTCGAGAATGGGAAACTCCGAGCGCCATTTGAGAAGCGGGTCCATGGCAGTCCTCTCCATGATAGTACCTGGCCGTTCGGCGACGCCAAAGCTGTATAATGCCGCGAGAGGCCTTCTGTGAGCAAACGATATATCTTGAGCGAATACGTTCAGCGAGCACTGGAAGAGGCCGTTTATGACAAGCTGGACGACGGAACTTTCTCGGCAAGGATCCCGGCGTGTCCCGGCGTGGTGTCGTTTGCCGCA
>DASQHY010000053.1:0-13351 GCA_035631855.1 Candidatus Acidiferrales bacterium | reverse complement strand
TTCTCTTTGACCTGGAGAACTCCTGGGCATAATATTTTAGTTACCCCGCGCTCTCCCGGTGGAGACTGTCATGCCTACCGAGCAACGCCAGCACCGGCGCGCGCATGTCAGGATACCGGTACGTTTGCGCTGGCTGGGACCTCTCGGCCAGCTCCTCGAGGTTTCGGAAACGCTTGACGTTTCGCGCGGCGGATTGCTGGTTCGTTCCGAGAATGAGTGTTATTCCGGCGCGCCCCTGTGGGTCACCTTTCCCTACGATTCTTCCCTGTCGTCGAATTTGCCGGAGACCCCCGCGCGCATCCTGCGCGTGGAGCGGCGGGACGGGAATACTCAGGTTGTCGCAGTTCGCTTGGAACCTCCCGTTTCCCTCAACGGTTCCGCTCCCCGGCCGCCGATCGAACGCCGGAACAGCCGACGCGCGCCCATTTCGATCCCGGTGGCCCTTCGCTCATTCTCAAGTCCCTGGGCCGAGGAAACGATGAGCCTGGACATTTCCTGCAAAGGGATACGGCTGACCACGTTCCGCGAGTATGTTGAGGGAGAAAAAGTTGTGGTCCGGTTCCAGCGGGATGCTCCGGTTTCGGACTGGCCTGTTGGAAGAGAGGTGCCCGCGCGCGTCGTTCGCATGGTGCCCATTCCCGGATCAAGCCAGTGGCACATGGCCCTGCACCGCCTGTCGTAGTGCTCCTCTTGCTTTGCCAATAGAACGATCCCGCTCGCATTTCCGCGGGGCAGCTCAAGCCACGCAAACACTCCGCACTTCTTCGCTGATTCTGTACACTACTGGCGCCAGGAAACACACGATGCTTGAACACACGCACCGCTCTTTGTTTATCCCAGGCCCTGCGGGACGCCTCGAAGGCATTCTCTGGACGCCATCGCCGGAGGCGCCGAATCCTCCGTTTGCCGCTTTGGTGTGTCATCCGCATCCGCTCTACGGCGGCAGCATGCACAATAAGGTGGTCTACCAGGTGAATAAGACGCTGGACCGGCTGGGATTGCCGGTGCTGCGATTCAATTTCCGAGGTGTGGGGCGAAGCGAAGGGGCGCACGATAACGGCCGGGGAGAGTGCGAGGATGTTCGCGCGGGGTTCGATTTCCTCGCTGCGGAGTTTCACAGCGCACCGCTCCTGCTGGCGGGGTTCAGTTTCGGCTGCCTGGTGGGGCTGCGCGCGGGCTGCGAAGATGTCCGCGTGGCGGAATTAATCGGCTTAGGTGCGCCGGTGGACGGCTCGGACTTCTCCTATTTGAAATCCTGCGCCAAGCCCAAGCTTTTTCTTCAAGGTGACCACGACCAGTTTGGCGCGAGAGCCAAGCTGGAGGCGTTGGTGGGCTCGCTGCCGGGAACCAATGAGCTGATCTTCGTCCCTGATGCCGACCATTTTTTTTCGGGCAAGCTAGACCAAGTGGATGCCGCCCTCGCGTCCTGGTTTACCTCACGCCATCCGAGCCTTACAGCTATCTGAAGGACGTCCGGCGCTCAAGCAGATCCGCCACGCTCGAACAATTTGCCGAATTGCTCGACGGAAGCGAGCGGGATCCCCACAAGCTTCGCATTCGCACGCACGTGCTCCGCGCTGCGCATTCCCACAAGCGCGGTGGCCATTCCCGGCGTCGAGCGGGCAAACTGCAGCGCACGCTCGGCGTCGTTTTCCATGCCCAACACGTTGGCGATGAACGCCGGAAGGTTTCGCGCCACCTGGCCTTGCAGAAGCGAGGCGCTGCCCATCAGCGCGATGTCGAGGGCGTGAGCCGCCTCGATCATGGGAAGTGTGCGTTCGTCCACCGCCTGATTGGCCAGGGTCAGCGCTTCGGTCATGCCGAGATTCAGGGGGAGTTGGACAAAACGGAAGTGGTGAGCGTCGCCGGCGATCCCCCGCGCCAAGATTTCCAGATCGGCGAGCTGCAAACCTTCCGCCGCATCCTTGGAAACACGGAAGCCATTCCAGGTGGCCAGTCCGTAGAAACGGATCCTCCCGGCGGCCACGGCCGATTCCAGAAACTCAAAGGCGGAACGGGTGCGCGAGGCAAACTCCTCACGCGAAATCTCTCCGAGCTGCGTTTCGGGGTTGTGCACGTAATAGACATCCACGCAATCCACGCCGAGATTCCGGAGGCTCTGGGCGAGCTGATTCTCCAAATAACGCGGCGTCATGGCGTGGCACCCTGCGACGATGTCTTTCGAGCGAAGCACGCCTTTCTGAATATACTCACGGAAGAAATATTCGTTGGGATCCGGCGGCATCGCGGCGTCGGGGGTCAAGTAGCCGCCCTTGGTGCAGACGACGATTTCTTCGCGCGGGAAACCGCGCCGCGCAAGTTCGGCAAGCGCTTCCCCGACGTTGCGTTCACTGCGCTGGAAGCGGTAGTTGATTGCGGTGTCTACGACGTTGATGCCACTTTCCACGGCGGCGACCACAGCTTCGGTGTAGGCGGCATCGGTGCTTGCGTCGGGATTGCCGAGGTAGGTGCCGATTCCGAGCGAAGAAACGACGAGGCTCCCGCCGGGTTCCGGCAGTTCCCGGAAATGTCCTTCGGCAGCGCGGCCAGCGAACTTTTCCGCGTAGCGGCGCGTTCCTTCGGGAGTCGCGAATGTCGGCATCTTTCCCTCGAAAGAAGCCGCGAGAGTATAACAAACTGTCTGAGCTTGAGAAGCTCCGTTTGCCGTGGTTCTTCAGACTTTTGCGTCGCGCGGAGCCAGCAGGCGCGAACAAGCGCGGAGAATGCGCCGGTAGGGCCAATCCCGGCGGCGATAGAAGATCTCGCCGTCGCGCGGCTTGCTGTAATACCAGCGCGCCACGAGAGCAAGATGGTCGCCGAGGTCCGGACGCTCTGCGGGGCTGGACTCGACGGAGGCATCGAGCTGCGCGCGAAGGATTTCTTCGGCCGAGCGAGGCTCGCTGGCGAGATCGCCGAAGCGCAGGAAGAAAGGTTCGGCGATTCGCGCGGCGCGCAGGGCAAAGACGACGATGGTGTGCTCTTCCGCGGCCCGCTGGAGAATCACCGCGTCGAGATCCTCAATGCGCCGCGCGATTTCCGGCAAGCCCCGTAAGACATCGGCGACCTTATCGAGGCGGCGATGAAGCGCTGCGGCGCGCTCGAAATCCAGCGCCTGGCTCGCGGCTTCGCGCTCCTTCTCGATCTCCGCGGTCAGCGAACCGCCTCCGGTGCCGAGGAAACTCACCACGCGCTGGACTTCCGCGGCGTACTCATCGCTGGAGCAGCCGGCGAAGCAAGGTGCGAGGCACATCTTCATTTCCGAATAAATGCAGCCCGGAAACAAGGGGTCGCAGCGAATCTTGATCTGGCAGCGCCGAATCTTGAAGAGGTCCAGGAACTTCTCGGCAAACGCTTCGGCGGCGCGGCGCGAAGCAAACGGTCCGTAATAAACTCCGCCCGCCGGCGCGCCGCTCGATTCGTCCACGCGAATGCGCCGGGTGACGTAGCAGCGCGGATAGGCGTTCCGGAGATTCACTTTCAGCAAGGCCGGGGGCCGCAGCCGCGCGAGCTCCTTGTACCGGCGCGGGAAAAGCTGCTTAGCGTGCTGGTAATACGCGAAGGACTGCTCGAAGCGCGAAGCCGTCAAGCGATAACGAACGGCTCGCGCGAATTCGCGAAGGTTAAGCCGCTTGGTGGACGGATCCACCGGGCCGAGCAGGCGTTCGAGGCGGCGGCGAAGATCAGCGGTGCGAATCAGAAACGGCTCGGCGCCTGGTTCGCGCGGCTCGATGCGAACGACCGCTGGAAGCGGCGGGAGCGCGGAGAAAAAACCGGCGTCGCGCGCTGCGTCGAAGTCCAGCCCACAGTCGAGTTCCAGCACATGGCAAGAATACTACGGGTCAGTAGGCCTTCAGCGCCCAGGAGGCAATCACCAGGCGCTGGATTTCGCTGGTGCCCTCGTAGATCTCCGTGATGCGCGCGTCGCGGTAGGCGCGCTCGACCGGATACTCGCGGCTGTAGCCATAGCCGCCGTGAATCTGGATGGCTTTGTGGGTGACGCGCGTAGCCATTTCGCTGGCGAAGAGTTTGGCGATGCTGGCTTCCATGCTAAAACGCGCGCCGGAGTCCTGCTTCCAGGCGGCCTTGCGGACCAACAAACGCGCGGCGTCAATTTCCGTGGCCATGTCGGCGAGCATGAACTGGATGGCCTGGAACTGCGAAATAGGCTGGCCAAACGCCAGGCGCTGCTGCGAGTAGGCGAGCGCCGCTTCGAAGGCGCCCTGGGCAATTCCCGTGGCCTGCGCGGCGATGCCGATGCGGCCGCCGTCAAGCGTGGAGAGCGCCACTTTGTAGCCTTCGCCTTCGTTGCCGATGCGGTTGCTCAGCGGCACCACGCAATCGGCAAAGGAAAGTTCCGTGCAGGCGGTGGCGTTGATGCCGAGCTTCTTTTCTTCTTTGCCGACCTTGAATCCCGGCGTCCCTTTCTCGACGACCAGCGCCGTAATGCCCTTTTCGCCTTTGGCGGGGTCGGTGTTCACATAGACGATGGCCGCGTCGGCCGCTCCGCCGTTGGTGATCCAGGCCTTGGTGCCGTTGATGACGTAGGAGTCGCCCTTGCGCACGGCCTTGGTGGCGAGCGCGGCGGCGTTCGAGCCGGCTTGCGGCTCGGTGAGCGCGTAGCAACCGATTTTTTCGCCGCGCGCGTAGGGCGCAAGAAACTTCTTTTTCTGATCCACAGTACCGAAGCGGTGGATGGGGTCGCAGAAGAGCGAGTTTTGCACCGAGAGGATGACGCCGGTCGAGGCGCACACGCGGGAAATCTCTTCGATGACAATCGAGTAAGCGGTGTGGTCAAAGCCGGCGCCGCCTTCGGATTCGGGAAACGCGACGCCGGTGAGGCCAAGCTCGGCGGCCTTCTGGAAGGTCTTGCGGGGAAAGTGTCCGGTCTCGTCGAGTTCTTTGGCGAGCGGCTTTACCTCGGTTTCCGCGAATTCACGCACCGTGCGCTGCAGCAGAGCTTGTTCTTCAGTCAGGTCCAGATTCACGCGCTTTCTCCGTCCAACCGCACGGCATTCTATCGCGACCTCTTGCCGATGTCATGCGCGCGACGCGAGTGGCGCCCGGGGGCTCCGGTGCGCCGCCGGGAGACACCTGCGAGGCTCACGCATAGGGACGCTTTCTGCGCGCAAGACGCTTTGGCGGATGCTCGGAGGTACGCCGATGTCCTCAGCACTGCTCTGCCTCACCGCCGGTCTGGATGCACAGGAAACAAGGCAGGCACAGAAAAAAGAAAACGCGGCCCAGTGCTCCGGGTGATTTCGGAGCGGCAGCCGCGCGATCCGGTTGGTGTAGAGACTTCAGCACTGCGCGTTCTGCGGCGAGCGCTTCCTGGAACAGCCCTCCGCATTCCAGAGGGGAGAACGGTTTGTGTTTAGCCCGCCGCAGACCGAAGCCGCGTCTACGATTACGCCGTCGAGCCCAGCGCTCGGCGCTGCTGGAAACACTCTCGGCAATAGACCGGGCGACCCTGTGTCGGTTTGAAGGGAACCGTGGTTTCCTTCCCGCACTGCGAGCAGGTGGTCTTGGTTTCGGCGCGCGCGTAGCCGCCGGGCCCTGCGCCTTCCGCCCGCCGGGACTTGCACGCCTTGCACCGCTTGGGCTCGTTCTTGAAGCCCTTGTCGGCGAAAAACATCTGTTCGCCGGCGGTGAAGACGAACTCGGCGCCGCATTCAGCGCACTTCAGGACCTTATCGTGGTATTCCATTCGATGCTCCCTTGCACCGGGCTGGAGACGGGGCAGACAGACTCCTCGCCACAATCGTGCGGGGATGGGAGAACCGGGAAACCCGGGGTGCCGGGGGCGGGTCCCACGTGCCGATTGGCGCGAAGCTGCTGGGGAAAACCCAAGGGTCTCTGCCTGATTCGGGCCTCGTTGCGGCTGCGCTTGTGCATCGTGCGGCGGCTAGTCCAGTTCGCGCCGCTGTTTTTTGCGTAAACGCTTCCGCGATAGCGCTTCTTTGGCCCGGCGTTTTTCTCCGGGCTTCATGTAATAGCTGTGCTTCTTAATCTCCTTGATGATGTCTTCCTGCTGCACTTTGCGCTTGAATCGCCGCAGGGCGTTCTCCAAGGATTCTCCTTCCTGAATCGTTACTTCCGCCAAGCAGACCTCACCCCCGTTCCCGTTACCGATCCACGTTTCGTGCCTGTGGTTGTTGAATAGGGATAGACTAACACTCTTTTGAGTGCTTCTTCTAACCAAGCCGCCGGGGGATGTCAAGGGGTCTTTGCGAAAGCGCCCGGGAGGGGCGCGGCAGGTGTCAAGCGATGTATATTTCTCGTGTTTAACTTGAGAGTAATACTGTGCGGCGGGCCGATCCAGAGGGTCTTCGGCAGCCGTGGACAGAGGGGGCTTGCTGATAGAATAGTCGGGGCGGATGGTTCCAGCAGCACGGAAGTCTTGCGAGGTCCCCATTGTCCCTGATGCGTGACGCCATCGGTGTCCTGCTCGCGGGCGGGCAGGGCGAGCGGCTCTGGCCGCTGACGCGGGACCGCGCCAAGCCGGCCGTGCCCTTCGGGGGCGTCTATCGCATTATTGACATCACGCTCTCCAACTGCATCAACAGCGATCTGCGCCGCGTCTTTGTGCTGACGCAGTACAAGGCGCTCAGCCTCAACCGGCATGTCCGCGAGGGATGGTCCTCGCTGATGGGGCTGGGCGATTACATCGAATTGCTGACGCCGCAGATGCGCGTCTCTGCCAACTGGTATTTGGGCACCGCCGACGCCGTCTATCAAAACATCTATTCGATCGGGAGCGAGCGCTCCAGCTACGTCTTCGTTCTTTCCGGCGACCATATTTACAAGATGGATTATCAAAAGATGCTGCGCCAGCACGTGGACGCCGGAGCCGAAGTGACCGTGGCGACCATTGAAATGGCTCCGGAAGAAGCCGCGGGGCGCTTCGGGATCATCGAAACCGACGAACACTGGCGCATCGTGGGATTTGAAGAAAAGCCTGCGGAACCCAAGCGGTCCCGGGCGAATCCGGCGAAGATCAACGCCTCCATGGGCGTGTACATTTTCAATACGCAACTCCTGATTCCCATCCTCATCGCCGATTCCGAGAATCCCCACTCCAGCCACGATTTCGGGAAGGACATCCTGCCGAAGATCATCAGCAAGCACCGCACGTTTGCCTACAACTTCGTGGATGAAAACCGCGTCGGCGAAATCTACTGGCGCGACGTGGGCACGATCGACGCGTACTACGAGGCGAATATGGACCTGGTTTCGGTCAGCCCGGTCTTCAACCTGTACGATAAGAACTGGCCGCTGCGCACCTGGCAGCAGCAATACCCGCCGGCCAAGTTTGTCTTTGCCGATCCGGGGCGCATGGGCGTGGCGCTGGACTCGATTGTCGCGGGCGGCTCGATTATTTCCGGCGGACGGGTGAAGCGTTCCATTCTCGGTTACGACGTCCGCGTGAACAGCTATTGCGAAGTGGAGAACTCGCTTTTCTTCAACCACGTGAGTATCGGGCGTCACTCGCACATCCGCAACGCCATCATTGACCGCCACGTCAGTCTTCCCGAGCGCACGGAGATCGGTTACGACCTCGACGCGGACCGGAAACGGTTTCAGGTCACGGATTCCGGAATCGCCGTGGTGGTGCGCGAAGAATCCATGCTCGAGGAGCCGGAGTAGTGTCTTCGGGAAAAGCCCCCGAATTCAGAATCCAACCTTCAGTCTTTGGCTTATTCTGGCGAAGAAGAATTCGGATTGATTTGATCCTGGCGCGCAATCGCTCAGGGTTTGAGAAATTCGCGCATGGCCCCGATCACCAGCGCCGGTTGCTCGTGAACGACCCAGTGGTCCGCTTCCGGCACGCGACGGACTTTCAGATTTCGCACCTGCTCTTCCAGCCCGTTGAGATTTCCGGTCAGCAGGGCAGTGTCTTTCTCGCCCCAGATCACCAGCGTGGGCACGGCGATCGGCGCAAGAGAAACCGGCGCAGGCGGGTCGCCGGGGCTGGTCTGCGCGCCTCCCGCCGGTGATTTCAAATTGGCCGCGCGATAAAAATTCAAGCCGCCGGTCAGGCCGCGCCTCCAACATTCCAGGTACTTCTCCCGGTCCGTGTCGGTTCCCCATTCCTTCAACAGCGCCTGCAAGGGTTGGAAGTCGTTCTGGCCCAGCACCGCTTCCGCAGAAGGGGATGTGAACAGGTTGAAGTACGACGACGCCTTCTGCTGGTCGGGGTTCGTGCCCAACTCGCGCGCGAAAATCACCGGATGCGGCGCATTGACGATGACAAGTTTGTCGAGCAGCTCCGGATGCGCCGCCGCGAAATACCAGGCGACGACTCCTCCCCAATCGTGTCCCACCAGCACAAACTTGCGCACGCCGAGATCGGCCATTAAGGCGCGGACGTCTTCCACGAGGATAGGCACCCGATAGGCTCCCACCGCCGCCGGGCTCTCCGAAAGGTTGTACCCGCGCATGTCCAGGGCGATCGCGCGGTGATCCTTGCCGAATTCCGGCAACAGATCTTTCCACGCGTACCAAAACTCGGGGAAGCCGTGCAGGAAGAGAATGGCGGGCCCCTTTCCCTGCTCGACGTAGTGCAACTTCACGCCATTGACGGTGGCAAATTTGTGGACCCAAGTCTCACGCGGCCCGGCAGGGGCTTTGCCGGAGCCAGCCTGCGTCATGGCCAACGCAAAGCAAGCGGGGACGAGAAACATCAAAGAGTGAAATAGGTCAACGGCGCGCATGGGTGTCCTCCCGGGAATTAACTTTGAGCAGATTTCCCCGCGGGAAACGTCCGCGAGTATGCGACAGTACCACGAATTGGCCCGGCTTTACCTGTTTCCGCAACCTTCCCGCGCGATCCTTCTTTCACTAATTGCTACCCTCAATCTTCGGCTCCCGCTACAATTCCTCTTCCCATTCTGGAGCGAGCCATGTCCACGAAAATCACCCAGGTCCGCGCGCGGCAGATTCTGGATTCGCGCGGCAATCCCACCGTGGAAGCCGACGTCTTTGTCGGGACAACCGCGAAAGGTCGCGCCGCGGTGCCCTCGGGCGCTTCGACCGGCGAACACGAAGCGCTCGAGCTGCGCGACGCCGACAAGTCACGCTATCTCGGCAAAGGAGTCCTGAAAGCCGTCGCCAACGTGAATGGCGCGATTGCCAAAGCAGTTGTAGGAATGGCCGCTACAGACCAGCGGGCTATCGACAAGAGAATGATCGAGCTGGATGGCACGCCCAACAAAGGCAAGCTCGGAGCGAATGCGATTCTTGCGGTCTCGATGGCCGTGGCGCGCGGAGCCGCCGCTGCAAAGAAACAGCCGCTTTACAAGTATCTCGCCCAGTATTCCGGCGGTCCAAGATCGAGCGCCCTGGGCCGCACGCTGCCTGTCCCGATGATGAACATCCTCAACGGTGGCGCCCATGCCGACAATTCCGTGGACGTGCAGGAGTTCATGGTCATGCCCGTGGGGGCGAAGCGTTTTGACGAAGCGCTGCGGTGGGGAGTGGAAGTCTTTCACAATCTCAAGGCTGTGCTGAAAAAACGCGGCTATTCCACGGCAGTCGGCGATGAAGGCGGCTTCGCGCCGAATTGCAAATCGAATGAAGAAGCCATCGAAGTCGTTCTCGAAGCCATTACTGCCGCAGGCTATAAACCGGGCGAACAGGTGGCCGTCGCTCTGGACCCCGCCGCGAGCGAATTCTACGGCAAGCCTTCCGGGAAGTACGTCTTCAAGAAATCCGACAAGAGCGCGCACACCTCGGAACAGATGGTGGAGTTCTGGGCAAGCTGGGTGCGCCAGTATCCCATCGTCTCCATTGAAGACGGCCTCGCCGAGGATGACTGGGCGGGGTGGAAGCATTTGACCGCGCAATTAGGAACGAAAATCCAGTTGGTGGGCGACGACTTGTTCGTCACCAATACGCAGCGGCTCTCGCGCGGCATCTCTGAAAAGGCCGCCAATGCCATCCTCATCAAGCTGAATCAGATCGGCACCGTGACCGAAACCATTGAAGCCATCGAAATGGCCCGCAAGGCAGGCTGCGCCAGCGTTATCTCCCACCGCTCGGGGGAAACCGAAGACACCTTCATCGCCGACTTCGCCGTGGCCATGGGCACAGGACAAATCAAAACGGGCTCCGCCTCGCGCACCGACCGCGTCGCAAAATACAATCAACTCCTGCGCATCGAAGAGGAGCTTGGTTCCGCGGCCCGCTTCCCTGCCAGGCGTGCATTACAATAAGCGGTGGAAAGTAAGGGCGAGACTCATCACAAGAAAGGCCAAAACCTGATGAAAATTCTGAACCGGTTCTCCGACCAACTGTTTAGCTTGATGCGCCTCGTAGCGGGATTCCTGTACGCGTGCCATGGCGCGCAGAAGCTATTCGGCGTGCTCGGCGGCGCGCGCGAACTCCACGATCCCTGGGGCCTCGCTGCCGGCATCATCGAGTTCGGCGGGGGTGTGCTGATCGCTCTTGGATTGTTCACCACCATTGCCGCTTTTGTGGCCAGCGGCGAGATGGCCGTGGCCTATTTCCGCGCGCACGCGCCGCATGGTTTCTGGCCGATCCGCAACCGGGGCGAACTGGCGGTGTTATTCTGCTTCGTTTTTCTCTATATCGCTTCCCGGGGAGACCCCGGCTGGAATCTTCGCCGGCTCATGAGAGGAAAGCGCACGTAGCCACTCGGGTGCCCTATTCCCGCCAGAAAAAAAGCCCGGCGCGCGCAGCGCGCCGGGCAGTTGTTTCGAGTTGCACCGCTTAGAAAGTGAATTGGCCTCCAAACTCCGCACGGAACGAAATCGGAATAGTCCGATTGCACCCGTTGGCATTGCAGCCGATGTAACCCAGCGCCGTACCAAACGTTGATCCGTTCGCCGCCAGGCTGTTCTTTACGTTGCCGTCGTAGTTGTTGCCGTAGTTGGCGCGGTTGGTGAGGTCAAAGGCCTGGAAGATGAGCTTCAGGTTCGAGCGCTCGCCAAACTTGATCAGCTTGGTCACGCGCGCATCCAAGTCGAAGTACGGCTGCCCGCGCAACGAGTCGAAACCAGCCTGCATGCACGTCAAGGTGACGAAGTAGCAGTTACGCAACTGGGCCGTAGTCTGGGTCAGGCTAAAGAAGATGTTACTCGGATCGCTGGTTGGCACAATCGCATGTGCCGTGGCGATACCCGAGCCAAAGCCCAGTACGTTGCTTATACCGTTAGACGTGACGTAGGGACGCGCCGAAGCCACCTGCATGATGGGCGCGATCTGGAAGCCCCAGGGCAGATCCACCACGCCGCTTACAGACCAGTGATGCCGCTCGTCATTGGGCACCGGACCGAAGTCCGACGGCAACAGCGGGAAGCGCGGGTCGGTAATGGCGTTGGAGTAGCTGGCGGCATTGCCGTTGTAGGCCAAACCTCTCGACAGCGTGTAAGTTGTGTTCACGGTGAAGTGGTTGGCCATGCGCCGGCGGAAGGAGACGTTCATGCCGTCGTAGCGCGAGCGGCCCCAGGAGGTTTCCATGGAGACGCGCCCGATCTGCGGCTGGCCTGCCGCTGCTAACGCTGCGGAGAGCGTGCGGGTTCCTGTTGTCGGATCGACGTAGTTCAGGAAGGCACGCTTCTCCTCGTGCAGGCCCAGTTCGTGGACGTACTCAATCTCGGCCACGGTGTTCGCGTTGAACGAATGCGCAAACCCGATGTTCCATTCCTGCGAGTAAGGATTGCGGTAGTCCGGCGCCATCAAGCGCCCGACCGCGCCGGCCGTTAACGTGGTAATCGGGGGCGGGATGGTTGGCAAGGGATCGACGCCCACCCGATAATTCGACAGCGGAATACCCGTGCCCGGCACCGTGCAGTTGGTGCACGCCGTCCCCGGGCCCGTGCCTGAGATCGAAAACACGGTTGCGAACAGCGTGGGGTGAGTCTGCTGGATCATAAACAGCGGTATGTTCAGGAAGGTCTGATCAATGTAGAGACCGTACCCCCCGCGCAGGACGTCGTTGCCTCTCCCGCCCAGGTCATAGGCGAAGCCAACGCGCGGGCTGAAACCCTTCTTATAGTCTTGCGGAACACCTGCGAAGGGGCTGTTAATCGCCTGGAGCAGCAGGAAAGTGCGGCTTCCCGCCTGGACATTGCTTGCCATGAGGTTGAAGTCGCGGTCGTAGCGGACGCCCATGTCGAGCGTCAGCCTCCTTGTTGTCTTCCAGGTGTCCTGGAAATAGAGGCCCAGCATCTTGCCGCCACCCGGCAGGTCTTCGTTCGGATTTCCGTTCGAGATGGACATGCCGGTAAGCGCGCCCGGAGTCTGGAAGCCCTGCGGGTACTTGCCGTTGGTGTTGCCAAGGATCGTGCTCGGTAAATCGGTGAAATCATACTCGAGCGTCGAGTTAAACTCGAAATAGCCGCCCAGTTGCGGCTCCCAAAGGTAATCCACTCCAAACTTCATGCCATGTTTCCCTTGGGTGAACGAGATATCGTCGCGGAATTGCCACTTCTTCTGATACGACTGCTGTGGAACGTTTCCGTTGGTGCCGAACGATATCCCCTTCGGAAAAGTAACCAGCGGCGCTCGCGTCGTGCTGTCGATCAGGTTGTTCCAATACTGCCAGCCGGCGGTGAACGAATTCACCAGCCGCGAGCTGAATACGGAATTGAGCGTCGCGTTGGCCACGTAGAGTTGATTGGTCTGGAAATTTCCCTCCGACAGGTCGTTGGCGTTGCCCGACTGGTCGTTGAGGTCTCTGTTGCCTTGCGTCGCGAAACTAAGAAAGAAGTGATGGTTCGTATTGAAGTTGTGGTCCAAGCGGCCGTTGTAACGCGTGTCGGTGTAGGGTGTCGGTATGGTCGCGGCCGGCTGCGCAGCCAGAGTAACATTCCCCAGATTCAGGTTTTGAACCAGGCTCAGTTGGCTGAGCGCACTCGGCAGTACCGGAATCGCTGTGTGCTCGCGCAGGCGCTCCCAGGCAAAGAAACCAAAGTCCTTGTCCTTGATAATCGGCCCGCCGAAGCGGCCGCCGAACTGCTGGCGCTCGAACTGCGGAGTGGGACTACCGGCGTTGAGCTTGTCGTTGGCATTCAGCGCGGTCTGCGTGTCAAAGAGGTAAGCCGAGCCGTGAAAATCGTTGCTGCCGGAGCGTGTAATCACGTTGACCGCAGAACCCGCTGAGCGGCCGTTGGCGGCCGAAAAGCGCTGCGTCGAGATGTTGAACTCCTGCACTGCCTCCAACGGAAGCTGCATCACCGGACCACCGACGGTGTTATCCTTGTCATCAACGCCATTCACCGTGATGTTCATGTTGCGGCCGTTGGAGCCATTAATGCCAACTCCCGAAACCCGGGCCTTGGTAGGGTCCCACGGGGCCGTCGCTTTTGCGCCCGGCGCGAGATAGGCGAGG
>DASQHY010000052.1:0-2508 GCA_035631855.1 Candidatus Acidiferrales bacterium | reverse complement strand
GAATCGCACGCCCAGACCGCGTCACCGCGTCCCCAGCCCTGCCCGGTCTTGTCGTACTTCATCGTCGCCACCACGTAGTCGTATGCCTTGCGCGCCTGCTGCAGCGGATCGGTCGTGCCGTCAAGCTGCTGGCGGGCAAGTTCGGCGATTACGCCGTCGAGCGGCACCATGTGGTCGGGCGCCAGCGAGCGCTTCATCTCCGGCGTAAACTTCGCCGGCGCGAGCGCCGCAGGATGCGCGCCATCGAGCGCCACGCGGTGTTCGCGGCGCGTGACCTGGAAATGCATCGTGATGTCGAATGGTGCTGCAGCCCGCTGGGGCGGAACCACGAAATAAGCAAAGTGGTTCCCGTATTCCGCCTCGGACTGAATCTTGTGCGCGATCGGGCTTTCCATCTTGAGGTCGCTGATGGTCTGGAAAGCATCCGACGAAGGCAGAGGAATCCACAGATGGAGCGGCGCGCTGCCCGCCGCCAGCGCGGGCACCGTCACTTTGTAAGTGAACTCAAACTGCCGGGTCGGGACGCCCGCCGCCTCGCGCGCCTGAGGCGTCCGGCCGGTGATACCTGCAAGGAGAACGATCGCAACGAAGACCACAAGAATCCGAACCGATTGAGATGGCATGAAAGAAGTCCCTTTGAATGCGAAAAGCCGAAATTGCAAAGATACTCCAAGGAAAGACGCGCCGCAACTTCCCACGCAGCGCGCCAACATGCAGCCCGCCCGCACAACAGCCGGATATGTTTTGTGCACGGCGCGCGGCCAAACGCTCCTGCGATTGCAAAATATGGTCTAGAATGCAGCCCGAGATCCAAGGAGCAAGTCCTGATGAACATTCCGAAAACTGTTGCCGCATTCGCTCTCGCGCTGCTGGCCGCGCCAATGGTCCACGCGAGAATCCCTTTTCCGGCTACGGATTCCCTGCGCACTGGCGCAACAACTTTTCGCCGTGAAGGGAGCGCCTCAACCGCTCAGTCTCAGAAGGTCATCAAGGACCCTGCCGAGTACAACGCCTACATCACTGCGCTCAACACGACGGATCCGGTGGCAAAAGCGGCCGCCATGGAAGCTTTCGCGAAGCAATATCCTCGGAGCATCGTCCTGATAGAAGCGCTCGAGCAGGCCATGGGCGCCTACCAGCAGGCTGGCAACGCGGCCAAAGTGCAAAGCATGGCCGCACAAATTCTGGGGCTGGAGCCCGCCAACGTTCGCGCACTGGCCATTATGGTGTTCCTGGAACGTTCCAATGCCGCCGGCGATCCGGCCGCTCTCAAAACAATCAGTGACCACTGCGCGAAGGGCCTACAGGTACTTCCAAATTGGCAAAAACCTGAGGACGTGTCGGATGGCGACTATAAGAAAATGCGCGATCAAATGTCGCAGATCCTCAATGGGGCCTGCGGCCTTGTGGCCTTGAACCGCAAAGACTACCCGGCGGCGCGCGGCTTTTATTTGCAATCGCTGGCCGTGGATCCGAGCGACGTGAGTAACAATTACCAGCTTGCCATCGCGGAGCTGTCGATGAGCCCGATGGACCTCAACGGTTTTTGGTATGCCGCGAAGGCATTCAATTTGGCGCAAGGCAATGCTCCGGCGCAGAAGGCCATCGGCGACTATGCCAAGGCCCAATACAGGAGATATCACGGTGGAGACGATGGCTGGGACCAGATTGTGTCGGCGGCAGCGGGGCAGTCTGCGCCATCCGCGGAGTTCGTGCAGGGCATCAAGCCGGCGCCCACGCCGGCGGAGATTGCCGTCACCGCCGTCAAGGAAAACGATCCGGCGGCGTTTTCCTTCAGCGACTGGGAGTTCATTCTGAGCTTCCGCGACGCCTCACCCGCAAATAAAGAGGCCGCGGAAAAAGTGTGGGCGGCCATTCAAGACAAGCAGAAACAGGGAGAGGTCAAGCTGAGACTTAACGGTGTAAAAGTAATTGCCGCGACGAACGACAGCATTGACGCGGCCCTTACCGAGGACAACCAGCAGGCCAACAAAGCCGACTTGCACGTCGTTCTGGAAAAACCGTTGCTGCATCCGCCCGCTCCGGGCTCTATGGCGGACATTATCGGCGTGCTGACCAGCTACACTCCCGATCCCTTCATGTTCACCATGGAACACGGGGAATTACTCGCCCCGCCCAAGCGCGTGCCTCCGGCGCGCCGACCACGCCCCGCCAAGCGCCGCTAGACCCTGCGGCTTTCAGCGCGGGTTTCCTCCGGTGGTCGTGGTTGCTTCTGAGCGAGGTCCGGCGTTTTTCACGAACTTGTCGAACCAGGTGAGCATTTCCCACAGCACATGCTCGATGGATTCCCGCGCCGAGTATCCATGAGCCTCGTCGGGCAGCGTGACGTAGCGGACCGCTCCGCCGTTTCCTTTGATGGCTCGGTACATGCGGTCCGATTGGATGGGAAACGTCCCGGAATTGTTGTCCGCCTCCCCGTGAATCAGCAGGATCGGCGCCTTGATCTGGTTGGCGTGCATGAACGGGGAGACCTTGATGTACATGTCC
>DASQHY010000051.1:0-12293 GCA_035631855.1 Candidatus Acidiferrales bacterium | reverse complement strand
AGAGTTTTCATGGCCGCGCCGTGGCGCGGACTGTCAGTGTAGGATCACCTGAAGTGACGGCGAAAGTAACGGAACTAGAGGATCTGCGAGATATTGCACCTGGTTTTTTTGACGTGGAGGCCAGTGGCGGTAGCACGGTGCTCCTGCGGACGGTAGTCGTTGAAGAGACTTCACTGCGCAAGAATCTTCTGCCGATGGAACCACCGCTGTGGCCCCCTCTTCAGGATGGCCCCCTTGAGGGCGCGGTGACAACCAACATTGTCGTCGATCGCACGGGAATTGTGCGCGAAGTTGGAACGATCGTCGCCAACAACCCGGGCGTCAGGGCAATCGCCAGAAAGGCGATTGAGGCGCTGCGGTTCAAGCCATACCTGCAGGGCGGAGTGGCGGTCCAGGTGGTGTCGCGGATCACGATGCCATTCAAGACGGTTCGACCGGCAGGAGTGGAGACCTTTGAAAGTGCTCAAACTTATTTTGAGCGCGGAAGACGTGTTTGCTTTCCGGCGGCTGGGTCTGGGCCAGCGTACGTGTTGCATGCGGTGTTCCAGGCGAAGGTGAAGGCCGGGACAGTAGAAAACGGGCAATATGTGGACACGTGGAAAAGCGATGAGGAATGGCGCAGAGAAGCATCCTTAGGCAAGAGCCGGTACGTACGGGCCAGACATGGCGAAAAGCGCTACCAGTTGGCAGAAGGCCCGGACGCCCCGCTCCTGAAATTGGTGCTAAAGGCGATGGAGCCAATTCCAGCAATCGACACGTTTGTGGAGTCCGACTGGAGGATCAGGCGTGACAGCGTCGACGGAGTGAAAACGGTCCGGGTGCTCACGGGATATGAGAATCCCGATGGCACATTCGATTCAGACCATGCGCGAGCGTACTGGTTTGATGAAACCGGCAGACTGTTGAAAACGCATTTCATGGGAATCGAGACGCGGCGGTCTGAGTTCGAGGACTTCGGTGGCGCAGAGATCGCGCACCAGATGAAGCTACTGCGTAATGGTGGGCTGGCAATGCTGATTCACGTTACCCAGGTGTCCCCAGCAGGCAATGTACCGGCCAACACCTTCGAGCTGCGCGGACATGAGTGGAGTCGAGCCTTCACTGACGAAGTCCGCTAGAAAGATCTCTCGATCAGCCTCGCTCTTCGGCGTCGTTGCGGCTGCGGGGAAGTTCACTCCACCCAATCGGCAATAAAGATATTGGTTTCGTGCGGCGCTTTGCCGTTGCGGTTGGACGCCCACACCAATGTTTTTCCATCCGAGCTGAACATCGGAAAGGCGTCGAAGTCCGGGGCATAGGTAATCCGTTCCAGCCCGCTTCCGTCTTCGTGAATGACGTAGAGATCGAAGTCGCGCCCATTCTTCGGATCCGCCATGTTGGAAGCAAAAATAATTCGCCGGCCATCGGGAAGCCAGTAGGGTGCAAAATTCGCGGCGCCGTTGTGTGTCACCTGGAGCTTGTGACTTCCGTCCGCGTCCATCACCCAAATCTCCAGGTTGCCCGGACGGATCAGCCCGCGCGCGAGCAAGTCCTTGTAGTCCGCAACCTCTTCCGGAGTCCTTGGGTGTTCCGCGCGGTACACGATTTTCTTCCCATCGTAGGAAAAGAAAGGCCCGCCGTCGTAGCCCAGTTCGTGCGTCAACTGGCGCACGTGGGTTCCGTCGGCATGCATCGTATAAATGTCCAGGTCGCCGTTGCGCGTGGAGGTAAACACAATCATTTTCCCATCGCGGCTGATCGTGGCTTCCGCATCGTAGCCGGGCGAATGGGTTAGGCGCCGCAAATCGCTTCCGTCGGGTTTCGCGGTGTAGATGTCGTACGTGTCGTAAATCGGCCAGACGTACCCGCGCGAATAGTCCGGCTTCGGAGGACATTCCGGGCTCGCCGCATGCGTGGACGAAAACAGAATCCGGTCGCCCGCCGGAAAGAAGTAGCCGCACGTCGTGCGCCCCCTGCCCGTGCTTACCAGCGTGGGCTTGGCCGGGCTGCCATCCGATGTCTCCACGGGGATTGTGTAAATCTGGTCGCACGGAACTCCTTCGCCCTGATGCTGAAAGATCAGCATGCGATCATCTGCGGAAAAATACGCCTCGGCGTTCTGCCCGCCGAATGTAAGCTGCCGCACATTCCGCAGGTGTTTCTCCGCAGGAAGCGCCAGCGAAGAAGCACTCTTCCCGGGGCCGCTCACTTCCTGGTGAATTCCCACCACCGCGCCCATGGCGGCGAGCGAAGCCAACAAGCATACTGGTTTGGCAAAATCCACGCGGAGCATCCTCTCACACTGATGTGGTTTCCCAGTTCCGATTTACTATAGTTTGGCTCTACTGTCGAAACCATCGTGGCCAGCCCGGATGTCCTTCGGGCGTTTGCTCAGCCTGATTCGAGCGGCTCTTACTCAAATCGTCAAGAAGGGTGGGATCGGGCAGTCGAGCGTGTCCGCGATGGCCCGCAGCAATTCGGCTTCGTTTTCCTGGATGGCTCCATCCGCTGCCACAGTTTCCGCGCAAGCCGTGAGGACGCCCTTCTTGATCAGCGGACTCGCTTGGTTCAATCGGTCCAGTGCGGCGTCCACATCGTTCAAACGGCAAGCGGAGGCATCCAATAATTTCAGTTCGCTTGCCTCCATCTGTTGCGCCCCCCGGAGAAAGGCTGCTTCAACGGCGTTGGAATCTCCCGGGCCGGCGCGGGCCAGCGCAGAAATCAACACTGCGCAATCGGCGACGACAGGTTTGAGCGTGTAATACTGCACGACAGGTTTTCGCGGCGGGCCGAAGTTCGAGTCCAGGTGGCGCCGCAGGATTTTTTGGAGGGCGTATCGGAACAAATCGGTCTGCCCATCGCTGCCGGTCAGCAGGTTCAGATTGTCTTTGAATCGCAGGTATTGGTCCGGCGAGAGCCGGCGCAAACCGGTCAGCGCAAGGAGCGCCAGCGGCAGACGCGCCCGGCTTTCCAGTCCAGTTGCCACCGGAAGCAGAGCCGCGAGCCGCTGCGAAGCTTCTGCGTCCATCGTTTGTTGCAGCTTAGCAAGCTGTTGCGCCCGCGCCGCCTCGTTGGGATTGAGGAGCAGCGCGTAGATTAAGGCAACAGCGCCCGCCGGTTCTCGTGCTGCGCCGGAGAGTTCTTCCGGGAGCTGGGATCGCAAGTCTGCGGCATATTCGAGATGCTGCGTAATCGGCGTTCCGGCCCGCGATACAAAGTGCGCGCTCGGAAGCACAGCAACACCCAACGCGGCGCCGGCGGCCTGCTCTGCAACCTGAGCGGTCGAACTGCGCCTCCGCGCAATCGCCTCCGCATATCGCTGGGATGCCACCTCCGCGGCTTCCTTCAGGTAATCGTCCGGAGGAGCGGTGAATTGGCCATCCCAGCCCGGCTCCAGAGCGCGAATCCGCTCTTCGAGAGGCGGGTGGGTGGAGGAGAACCTAGCAAAGGAATCGCGCATGCCGTTGGCGAAGAACATGTGGCTCACGTCTTCCGCGCTCTCGTGGATAATGAGCGATCCGGATCCGCCGACTTTCTTTAGCGCGCCGGCCAGTCCTCCGGCATTGCGCGTGAATTGAACTGCGGCCGCATCCGCCAGGAACTCGCGCGCGCGGTTTACAGCGCTCTTAATCAGCGTCGCGAAAACCCAGCCAATGTACCCGATGATCCACAGGACCGCGCCGGCCAAAGGAAGCGGATTCCGGCTCCCGCGCGTTCGCAAAAGGACGCCTCCAAACAGCGCGATATAGAGAATCCCGAAGACCAAACCCATCAAGTGGAGGTTCAACCGCATGTCCCCGTTGAGGATGTGGCTGAACTCGTGTCCCATCACGCCTTGCAATTCGTCGCGCGTCAGCAGGGAGAGAGAGCCGCGGGTCACGCAAATGACCATGTCACTGGTGGAATGGCCGGCGGCGAAGGCGTTAATCCCGCGCTCTCCGTCGAGTACGTACACCGGGGGCACCGGAGTCCCCGATGCAATTGCCATCTCCTCCACGACATTCAATAGTTTGCGTTCGTTGGGGTCGGAAGTGTCTGCAGGAACGAGACGGCCGCCGAGCATTTCCGCCACGACCTTGCCGCCCCTGGAAAGCTGGACCATCTTGTAGGCGCTGCCGCAAAGAATAAATACGAGGGTGATCGCCGCAACGGTGAGGAAGAGCTGGGCGTCCCAAAGGCTGTAGGTCTGCTGAGAATCGTAGTCGTAACGGCGATGACCGCTAACCCCCCACCAATTCAGGAGCAATACAACGGCGAAGTAGATGCCCGTGGAGATGCCCATGATGGCAAGGCCAAAATAGACTTCCAATAGCTTGGTGTGCTTGCGGGCGCGCTCCTGGCGGTCAAAAAAGTCCATAGAAGAGTCCATTATAAGAGCAGCAACGCGGTTGGTCTTCTCTTTCGTTTGCCGGTTTCACGGGTGAACAAAGGCCGCGCGAAAAGCTAACGCCGGCGCCGCGAGACCCCTATGCTAGAATGAGGTCATCGTGCATCCGGGGATCAAGCGTCTTCTGGAATTGCAAGGCGTGGACGTTCGTCTGAACGAACTGCGGGCAACCGTGGAGAGCTTTCCGAAGCGCCTGAAAGAATTGGACGCACGGCTGGAGAGTGCCCGGCAACAGCTCGGCGCCGCGAAAGAAACCCACACCAACGCACTGAAACAGCGCAAAACCTACGAAATGGACGTCGATCAGTGGAAAGAGCGGGCCCGCAAGTACAGAGACCAGAGCGCCGCCGTCAAGACCAACGAGGCCTACAAAGCCCTGCAGCACGAAATCGCCAATGCGGAAGCGGAAGTCGCCAAAGCGGAAGACCGTCTGCTCGAGCGCATGGTGTCGGGCGAAGAATTTGAGCGCCAGGTGAAAGCGGCCGACCGTGCCCTCAAAGAGGCGGAGGCGGAAACTCAAACTGCGCGCAAGCACCTGGAAAGCGAACAAGCCGCCGCCCAAGCCCAGTTCGCAGCAGTGACCGCGGAGCGTGATCGTGTCGTTGCGCCCATTGACGAAGACCTGCTGTACCACTATCACCGGATTGCCAAGCGCCACAACGGCATCGCGCTTGCCGAAGTCCGCAACGAAACCTGCCTGCTTTGCGGGATGCGCGTGCGCCCGCACGTCTATCAGGAGCTGCGCAGGAACTCCTCTGAGGAACTCTTCCACTGCGAAACCTGCACGCGGATTCTCTACGTGACCGAGACACAAGCTGCTGCTGCCGCGGATACATCCGGGATTCCTGCCGTGTCGCCCCCGGAAGGACAGGCCCCCGCCTGATGAAGAAAAGCATGCCCGCGCAACGTCACGCGCGTCTATTTGGCGAGCCGGAAGGGACCGCCAGCCCCGCGGCTCACACGGCCAACATTGACGGCGCCGCCCGCGGCAATCCCGGACCGGCCTCCTACGGCGTGGTGGTTCGCACGCCCCAAGGGGAGGTTGCCGCGGAGCTGAAAAAATACATCGGCCGCGGCACCAACAATGTTGCCGAATACTATGCGCTAATCGCCGCGCTCGATTACGCGGTGTCCCGCGGCGTCTCTGCCTTCCGCGTGCGCAGCGATTCCGAACTCCTCGTCAAGCAAATGAAGGGAAGCTACAAAGTGAAGAGCGCCGATCTGCGGCCGCTCTTCGAGCGGGCCAAGAAGATGGCGCAAGGGATTGCTCACTTTACGATCGAGCATGTCCCCCGCGAACAAAACCGCCGAGCGGATCAACTCGCCAACGAGGCGCTGGATGGTACAGATCCGTCTGGGCCCGTCAAAACAGCCGCCCCGGCTTCGGCCACTCATCCAGAGAGCCGCCGCTCGGAAGCGAACTCGAGACGCATCCGTGCGCGCTATTCCGGCGGCGTTTTTGTTCCGGTCGAGCCTCCGGATCTTCCGGAAGGAGCGGAAGTCCAGGTCGAAGTCCGCACCCCAAAAGCCTCTCGGTAACCCGGAAGCGATTTTGAAATCTACTTAAGCGCGTAGGAGCGGTAGAGAGTGTCCCGCTGCGCGGGGATGTAGCCGGCGTCGGAGATGATGCGGCGAAGTTCGGCTTCGTTGGTGCGGTTGCGCACGCCGGCGGCGTAGACCACGTTTTCTTCGATGAGAATGCTGCCGACGTCGTCGGCGCCGAATTGTAATCCCACCTGGCAAACCTTGATTCCCGGAGTCAGCCAGCTTGACTGAATGTGATCGAAGTTATCGAGATACAGCCGGCTGACGGCCAGAGTCTTCAGGTAGTCCACGGCAGTGGCTTGCGGAACTTTCTTGCCGAGCGGTGTGCCTTCCGGCGCGAAAATCCAGGGAATAAACGCAGTGAATCCGCCGGTATCTTCCTGAATGCGGCGGAGGCGCTCGAAGTGATTGACGCGATGCCGGTACTCTTCACCGCAGCCGAACATCATGGTCGCGGTGGTGCGCATGCCCAGCGAGTGCGCCGTGCGGTGCATCTCTTCCCATTCGTCACTGGTGCACTTCAGGCGCGAGATGCGCGTGCGAACCTCGTCATCCAGGATTTCCGCGCCCCCACCGGGAATCGAATCGAGCCCTGCCTCCATGAGCCGCGTGATGGTGTCTCGAATCGTCAGTCTGGAAACTTCCGCGATGCAGAGAATTTCCGGCGCGGAAAAACAGTGCAGGTGCACTTGCGGATAGCGCTGCTTGAGCGAGCGCAACAGATTCTCGTAATACGAGATGGGCAACTCGGGATTCAAGCCTCCCTGCAGAAGAATGCCGGTGCCGCCCAGGTCCAGCATTTCGTCAATTTTCTTGTAGATGGTTTCGAAGGAGAGCAGATAGCCTTCCTTCGAACCCATCGGACGGTAGAACGCGCAGAAGGAGCAATACTCCGTGCAGAAATTCGTGTAGTTGATGTTGCGGTCGATCTGATAGGTGGCGATCCGCGGGTCCGTTTTCTTCTTACGGACTTCGTTTGCCGCCATACCGATGGCCAGCAGGTCATCGGACTGCAGCATTTCGAGCGCTTGCTGTTGCGTGATGCGCATCTTCACGGCCGTTTCGCGAGGCCTAGCTGGCGGCCCGCGCTCCTCTTAACTCATTTGTTGCAAACGCAGAGGGTGCTGCGGCGAACTCGATTGCCTTCGCGCGCGGAATCAAGCCGAGCTCCGCGCAGTTCCGGTAGTACAGTTCAAGGCCACGGCGATTCGCATCGTCGAGCGAAAAATCAATATTCTCGCGCAAATACGTCTCCAGCGCGCTCGCGGGAAGATCGAGCTTTAGGGAGGCCGCCTCCGCAATCTCCGCAATGTGCGCCAGCCCGAATTCTTTCGAGGCGGCGAAGTCCGCGACTACCGCTGGCGAAACGGCTTCCTTGCGCGCGGCCCAGACGGCCAGAACGCAGGGGAGACCGGTCATTTGCTGCCATTCGTATGCGACATCGTAGACAAAGAGTGTGTCCACTCCCGGGACGGGCTGGGAGCGAGGGTCGCCGCCGCAGCAGAACTCGCCGCCGGACCGCTTCCCGGCAAGCTCGTCGAGGCGGACGGCGATCCGCAGCGCGGGATCTCCGATCACCAGCGCGGCATCGGCGACAGCCAGCATCGCGGAAGGATCCGGCACAGCTGGAAAAAATTCGGGTCGAATTTTCCAGCGGCGGGCGCACAACAGACGCACCAGCGCCTCGGTGCTGCGGGAACTGCTGTCGAGCGCGACGCGCCGCGCCTGCTCGATGGGTTTCTTTGCCACTAGCAACAAGCTGCGCACTTCGCGCTTGGCCGCGATGGACATTTCCGGCAGCACCACGAGCCCGTCCATGCGCTGATATTCGACGGAAGGGATGATGGCGACGTCCACGGCGCCCGTGCGCAGCGCTTCCGCACACTGAGAGGGCACGGTAAAGGAGAGATCGTACCGGCCGGACAGCGGCCCGTTGGTAAAGCCCCAGACGAGCGGCGCGGTATTCAAATATTCCACAATCGAGATGCGTAGCTTGCTCACGTTCTCAGCTCTCAACTTCCATCCTATTATTGCATATCAGGTCCGCGTGAGCAGATGCGTTCTGTTTTTCCGGCAAGGCGCGCCGGGGTGAAAGCTTCGAACAATTCGTAGCCAACGATGCATAACCTTCGCTCCGCTGGCTTTCCGGAGTAATATGGGCGTCTCTCTGAGGGAGGTTCGCATGGCGATTCAATTTATTCTCAACGGAAAGGCGCAGACGGTCGAGGTGAGTCCGGAGATGCCGCTGCTGTGGGTGCTGCGCGATACCTTGAACCTCACCGGCACCAAGTTCGGCTGCGGCATGGCGTTGTGCGGGGCCTGCACCGTGCATATCGACGGCGAAGCGCAGCGTTCCTGCGTCACGTCGGTTGGAAGCATCGCCGGAAAAAAGGTGACGACCATCGAAGGCTTGTCGAACAACAACAATCATCCGGTGCAGAAGGCGTGGATCGAGGAGGATGTACCGCAGTGCGGGTATTGCCAGTCGGGACAGATTATGAGCGCGGCGGCGCTGCTGGCGCAGAAGGCGGACCCGAGCGATGCGGAGATCGACGAAGCGATGAGCGGGAACATCTGCCGGTGCGGAACCTACCAGAGAATCCGCAAAGCCATTCACCGCGCCGCGGCAATGCAGTCCGGAGGAAAACCCCCAGGCAAGACACCGCCACCCGCGCGCAAATCCGCGGCCACGCACGGCGCACAGGGAGGTGGACAATGACGCTCGCGACATCCGCAAAAATCAATCGGCGAAATTTCCTGCGCACCGGGGCGGCCGGAGCGACAGGGTTGGTGATCGGTTTCTACTTGCCGGGACGCTACGAAGCGCTCGCAGCCCCTCTCGCTCCTGAGGCAATTCCATTCGCACCGAATGCCTGGATTCGCGTCGGCACGGATGGATTGGTGACCATCCTGATTGACAAGTCGGAGATGGGCCAGGGCGTGGTCACTTCGCTGGCCATGCTGGCGGCAGAAGAGTTGGAATGTAATTGGGCGAAGATCCGCTTTGAATTTGCGCCCGCCGATAAAGCCTATTTCAACCCGCTGTTTGGACTCCAAGGCACTGGGGGGAGCACCAGCGTTCGCGCTTCCTGGGAGCCTCTGCTCAAAGCCGGGGCGACCGCGCGTGAGATGCTGATCGAGGCCGCAGCAACAAAATGGGGCGTCGAGAAATCCGAATGCCACGCCGAACATGGCGTCGTTGTCCACACAGCGTCGAAGCGGCGGCTGAGCTACGGCATGTTGGCCAACACGGCCCGGCAGCTCGCCGCTCCCAAGAATGTGACACTGAAGGAGCCCAAAAACTATCGCTTCGTTGGCAAAGCCACCAAGAGGCTGGACACGCCCGACAAAGTAAACGGCCTCGCGGAGTTTGGAATTGACGTTCGCGTGCCGGGGATGCTCCATGCGGTAGTCGCGCGGTGCCCCGTCTTTGACGGGAAGGCCGCGAGCTTTGACGCAACAAAGGCAAAGGCGGTGCCCGGTGTCCGCCAAGTCCTGCAGGTTTCCAATGGAATCGGAGTGGTTGCCGAAAACACCTGGTCGGCCATGGAAGGCCGCCGCGCTCTTGAAATCAAATGGGACGAAGGCCCAAATGCTTCGCTCAGCAGCGCCGACATCAGCAAGCTTTTCGCGGAACGCGCTGCGCAGCCCGGGGCTGTCGCGCGCAAAGAGGGCGATGCCGACGCAGCGTTTGGCAGCGCGGCAAAGAAAATCGAGGCCGTCTATGAAGTGCCTTACCTAGCGCATGCCACGATGGAGCCGATGAATTGCACCGCGCATGTCCGCGCGGACGGCTGCGACATTTGGGCGCCGACGCAATTCCAGACCTTTACGCAAGGCACAGGAGCAAGAATCGCGGGCCTCAAGCCGGAAATGGTTCAGGTGCACACCACATTCCTCGGAGGCGGCTTCGGACGCCGCGCAGAGATGGATTTTGTGACGGACGCCGTGGAGCTCTCCAAAGCGGTGGGCGCGCCGGTGCAGGTGACCTTTTCCCGCGAGGACGACATGCAGCACGACTTCTATCGTCCCGCGTCGTACTGCCGCCACGCGGCGGCGCTCGATACGGATGGCTGGCCGGTTGCGTGGACCAGCCGGATTGCGTGCTCCTCCATCCTCACCCGTTTTTTTCCGGGCGCTGTGAAGAACGGCCTGGACAGCAGCTCCGTCGAGGGCGCAGCGGACATTCCGTACGCAATACCCAATATCCTCGTGGATTACCAGCTCACCGAAGCGCCCGTGCCGGTCGGGTTCTGGCGTTCCGTCGGCCACTCGCAGAATGCATTTTTCAGCGAATGCTTTCTCGATGAGATTGCTGCAGCGGGCGGCAAGGATCCCTATGAACTGCGGCGGCGCCTGCTGGCGAAGCAGCCGCGTCACTTGGGCGTGCTCGACCTGGCAGCCTCCAAAGCGGGTTGGGGCACACCTCCAGCGGCAGGGCGCTTTCGCGGAATCGCCGTGATGAAGTCGTTTGAGAGTTACGTCGCGCAGGTTGCGGAAATCTCCATCGCCAAGGACACCGGCGTGCGCGTCCACCGCGTGGTGTGCGCCGTGGATTGCGGGCGCGTGGTGAACCCCGATACGGTCGCCGCGCAGATGGAAAGCGCGATCGTCTATGGGCTTACGGCAGCGCTCAAGGGTGCGATCACCATCAGCAAAGGCCGCGTCGAGCAGGACAACTTCAACGATTACGATATGGTGCGCATCAACGAAATGCCCGTGGTTGAAGTGCACATCGTTCCCAGCCAGAATCCGCCGGGGGGCGTGGGCGAACCGGGAACTCCGCCGATTGCCCCGGCGGTGTGCAACGCCATCTTTGCGGCGACAGGCAAGCGCATCCGCCGCCTGCCGATCCGCACGGAAGATCTCGCTTAGACCAAGGCGATTCAGCGGGTGCCCGGGCCTTTTTCTTCCGGAGGCTCTCCGGCCGCCGTGGTGGCATCCTTTTCGACGCGCTTCTTCTGTTCGATCATGGCTTGCGCGCGGCTGGGTTGAATAAGCTTCTGCGTGGCAAGCATCGCGGCACCGAGCAACGAGGACCGCTCAGCCTCTGCCTCGAATTCCGCCTCGGTCATCTTCGAATAGCGGTCGGACCGCGCGACACCAATCACGATGGCAATCAGGACGACCACGAAAACAATGAAAAGAAGAAGCGAAGCCATACTTTTCTCCGGGCACGCCGACTCCGTTCCCACTATACGACGCAGCCACTTGCGCGGCATCAAGAATATCAACGAGAAAGATCTTGCAAGGGTCCCTTTGAATTTGCCTTGCGCCTCCGTCCGCCACTATCCTGAAGCGTGATTCTGGCTCATTCATTCTTGTTCTTTTCCCATACGGGTATCGTGACGCGCGCGTCTTCTGTGCTGGGGCTTCTTTGCGTGGCCATCTGGCTTTACCTCTTGTTCGCCCGGGGCGGCTTTTGGCTGGTTCATCCGGCTGACGAATCACCCTCGGCAAAGATCAGCGACCTTTCGGCCCGGCGCGTTGTGGCTATCATCCCGGCGCGTAACGAGGCCGGGGTGGTGGGAAAAACCATCGCGTCGCTTCTTCAGCAGGAGTTCCCTGGCCGGCTGGAGCTAGTTCTGGTGGATGACCACAGCTCGGACGGCACTGCCGTTGTGGCTCGAGAAGCAGCAGCCAGGGAGGGCGCAGGCGACCGGTTGAATGTCGTCGCAGCCGGCCCGCTTCCCGAAGGGTGGACGGGGAAGTTATGGGCCATCGCCGAAGGTCTTAAGCTGGCAGGCCCGCGCAAACCAGACTATTTTCTCTTCACCGATGCGGACATTCTCCACGCGCCGCAAAACATATCCGGGCTGGTGTCCCACGCGGTAGCGGAGAATCTTGATCTGGCTTCGTTGATGGTGAAGCTGGAATGCCGCACCATTGCGGAAAAGAGCTTGTTCCCAGCCTTCCTGTTTTTCTTCTTGAAGCTGTACCCGCCCGCCTGGACAGCCAGCGCACACCACCGCACCGCCGGCGCCGCAGGCGGTTGCCTGTTGATTCGTCCGCAGGCGCTCGAAAGGATGGGGGGAATTGCGCAGATCCGGAGCGAATTGATCGAAGATTGCGCGCTGGCTCACATGGTCAAGCGGCGCGGCGGGAAAATATGGATGGGGGTCACGCGGAAAACGCGCAGCATGCGCGAAGCTCAGTCCTTTCGCGACATCTGGCGCATGATCGCGCGCACGGCGTTCACGCAGCTCCGCTATTCAGGGTGGCTCCTGGCCGGTGCAGTCCTGGGTATGGCGGTCACCTATCTTGCGCCGCTGGCGCTCTTATTCTCCGGCGACCGAGTTGCCCTTGGATCGGGGCTTGCGGCTTGGCTTCTGATGACGCTGGCATATCTCCCCGCGCTGCGGTTTTACGGACAATCGCTTGC
>DASQHY010000050.1:0-11861 GCA_035631855.1 Candidatus Acidiferrales bacterium | reverse complement strand
CCAGCAGTTGCGGAAAAGGTCCCGCGAAGATGTTCCAGCCCGGCAGGAATCCCCAGTGGAAGTTCCTCTGGTTTTCGATAATCTCCCGCAGGCTGAACGACCCCGCCAGCAGCAGCACTCCGACAACCGACATCGTCAGCGACAGTTCGTAACTCACCATTTGCGCCGAGCTGCGCAGCCCGCCCAGCAGCGGATATTTGCTGTTCGACGACCATCCCGCCAGCGCCACTCCATACACGCCCAGCGAAGTAATCGCGAACAGGAATAGCAGCCCGATATTCAGGTCGGCGATGGCCAGCGGCGTCCGATGGCCAAAAATCACGATCTCCTTCGGCCCGAACGGAATCAGCGCAATCGAAGTCAGCGCCAGAGACATCGAAAGAAACGGCGCCAGGTAATAGACAAGCCGGTCCGCGTTCGCCGGCCGCGGGTCTTCCTTGAACAGGAATTTCAGTCCGTCGGCAAGCGGCTGCAGCAGCCCGTGCGGCCCCGCGCGGTAAGGTCCCCAGCGCGACTGGATATGCGCCACTACTTTGCGCTCGAACCAGCTCAGGTAGGCCAGTGCCGTCAGCATCACAAACATCAGGAGGACGACTTTGATCGCCGAAACGATCAGGATCGGGTGCTGGGCGATGAGTTCGCTCACAGTTTCGCTTCGGCCTCGGGAAGGGAGTCAATCAGCTTGCAATAGCGCCCCAGAGTTCCGCTGGTGAATAGCGTGTCGCGCGAAGAAAAAATCTGCCCCTCGGCTGCATCGCGCGGTGCATGGCCGTTCGCGGAGAACACAGGCGCGGCCATTTCCGCGCCTCCGGTCAGTAGCCCGGTGATGGCCACATTGTATCCACGGACATTCTTGCGAATTTCTTCGAAGACTGCGTCCGGCGTCTTAAGCGAAGATCCCTTGCCCAGCCCCGCTCGTTCCAGTTGGTAGGACAGGATGCGCAGGATTTCGAAATCGCTTCGCGGACCCATGACGTCTCCGCCTTTGTGCAGCAGCTGTACTTCGCCCGCCGTATTCGTCACGGTGCCGTCTTTTTCGTAGGCGCATTCGGCCGGAAACACGATGTCGGCAAGCGCTGCGGTCTCCGTGAGAAACATCTCCTGCACGATGAGCAACTCCAGCTTTCCGCGGCCCTTGTCTTTCCCGGATGCGAACGTCTTCACCGGGTTTGCGCCCACAACATACAGCGCCGCCAGTTTTCCGCTGCGCGCCGCTTCGAGCATTTGCTGCGCGCTGAGCCCCGGCTTCTGCGGAATCTTCGCGCCCCACAGTTTGCCAAATGCCGTTCGCGCCGCATCGTCGTCGAGAGCCGCGTAGCCGGGGAGGCGGTCGGGCAGCTCTCCCATATCGGCCGCGCCGCGGGAATTCGAGTAGTCGCCCAGCGCCATATAACGTGTCTGCCCAGGCAGGGTCGAGCCGAACTGCACCAGGTCGCGCGCCGCCTCGCCGAAGATCTCCGAGCCAAAAACGATGGCTACATCGGCCTCGCCGGCAAGAGCCTCTTTTAGTGCCCCTAGATCCGCAGCGAGATTTCCATCCACATTGCCTTCGCTGCGTGCCAGCCAGTGGATGGCTGCCGCCTCCGTGCCGGGCTTGACCTGCACGAACAGCTTCGTCTTCCGCCGCAGCTTGATGTCCCGCGCGTTGATCGCGTAGAGCCGCGCGCCGTGCTGCCGGATCGCGCTGCGAATCTGCCAGCCTACCAATGGATTTTGCTCTGTCGGATCGTTTCCCACGAGCAGGATCGCCTTGGCCTCCCCAAGGTGGCTCATGGTCGCGGCGGCGCGTGGCGCCTGATCGCCCAGCGCGGCGATAAGCCCCGCATAATCCGCAGTGCGATGGTGGTCCACGTTGTTGGTTCCAAACGTGGCCCGCGCCAGCCGTTGCAGTACATAGTTCTCTTCGTTGCTGGTGCGGTTGGAACCGATGAATCCCATGGCGTCCGCCCCGTGCTTGTCGCGGATTTGTTTCAAGCGCCGGGCAGCCAGCTCAAACGCTTCTTCCCAGCTTGCCGCCTCGAGTTTCCCATTCTTCCTGACGAGCGGCTCGCGCAGCCGGTCGGGATGTTCGGTGAAGTCGAAGCCGAAGCGCCCCTTCACGCACAGGAATTCCTTGTTGATTCCGGAGAGATCGCGGTTGTTGGCGCGAAGAATCTGGTTGTTCCGCACGCTGAGCGTCGTCTTGCAGCCGTTCGAGCAATGCGTGCACACCGTGGAAACATATTTCATTTCCCACGGACGCGTCTTATAGCGGTACGTGCCGCTCGTCAGCGCGCCCACCGGGCAAATGTCGATGCACATTCCGCATTCCTCGCATTCCAGGTGATCCTCGCGGTTGGGGATGATCACGGATTGCGAGCCGCGCTGGCCCACTCCCAGCGCCTTGACGTCCATCCCTTCGTCGCACACGCGCACGCACCGGAAGCACAAGATGCACCGCGGCGCATCGTAATAAACCGCCTCAGACCATTTTTCCTCCGGCCGGTGCCTTTTCTCTTCGAAGAAGCGGCTCGTATCCGCTCCGTAGCGGAAGACCATGTCCTGCAATTCGCACTCGCCGCCTTTGTCGCACACCGGACAATCCAGCGGATGATTGGTCAGCAGGAATTCCAGCATGCTCTTGCGCGCGGCCTTCACCTGGTCAGTCTCCGTGCGCACCACCATGCCTTCCATGGCTACCAGCGTGCACGCCGTCTGCAGCTTCGGCGCTTTTTCCACCTCCACCAGGCACATCCGGCAGGCCGCCTGCAGCGAGAGCCCCGGGTAGTAGCAGAACGACGGCACCTCGATGCCCATGCGGCGAGCCGCTTCAATCACCAGTGTGCCCGGCGCGACCGCCACTTCGCGGTCGTTAATCTTCAGCTTCACCTGTTTCTGCTCAGGCATGGATTTCTATCGCGCCCCCAGGACCGCTTCCGCGGGCTTGTACGCGCACCGCCCGCTCAAGTGCTCTTCGAATTCGTTCCGCCACTTGTTCACGATGCTGATCGTGGGCAATGCCGCGGCGTCTCCCAGCGGACAAAACGTCCGCCCCAGCATGTTTTTCGCCAGCTCGCCGATCAGGGGAATATCTTCCGCGCGTCCCATCCCGGCATGAAAGCGGTCGAGCATTTTCCGCAGCCACGCCGTCCCTTCACGGCAGGGAATACACCAGCCGCAGGATTCATGCGCGTAGAAATGCATGATCCGCCGCGCCAGGTCAACCATGCAGGTGTCCTCGTCAATCACCACGAGTCCGCCCGAGCCCAGCATCGACCCGGCCTTGGCCAGCGAGTCGTAGTCCATCGGCAGGTCGGTCTCTTCCGCTTTCAACAGCGGACAGGAACTCCCCCCGGGAATGACGGCCTTCAATTTTTTTCCGCCGCGCATGCCCCCGGCCACTTCGTTAATCATCCGGCGCAAATTGAATCCCATCGGCAGCTCGTAGATTCCCGGACGGTTCACGTGCCCCGAAATGCAGAACAGCCGCGTCCCTCCGTTTCTTGGCGTGCCGCGATTCGCGTACGCTTCGCCGCCTTCGCGAATCACCGCAGGGACCGAGCTGAGTGTCTCCACGTTATTGATCACCGTAGGGCATCCGTACAGCCCCACCACGGCGGGGAAGGGAGGCCGAATGCGCGGATAGCCGCGCTTGCCTTCGAGCGACTCCATCAGCGCCGACTCTTCGCCGCATTCGTACGCGCCCGCACCGGTATGCGTGCACAGCTCGAAATCGAATCCGCTGCCCAGAATGTTTTTGCCCAGGTAGCCGCGCGCGTAAGCCTCTTCCAACGCGCGGTCCACGATGTCCAGAACGTACCTGTACTCGCCGCGGATGTAGATGTATCCGTTGTGCGCGCCCACCGCGCGCCCCGCAATCACGATTCCTTCGATCAACTGGTGCGGGTCCATTTCCATCAGCGGGCGGTCTTTGCACGTGCCCGGTTCGCTCTCATCCGCGTTGCACAAAATATATTTCTGCTTCGCGGGATCTTTCGGCACGAAGCTCCATTTCATGCCCGCCGGAAAGCCGGCTCCCCCCCGGCCGCGCAAGTTGGACTTCTTCACCTCGTCGATCACCTGCTCCGGCGTCATTTGTTTCAGGGTCTTTTCCAGAGCGACGTAGCCCTGGTTTTGCAGGTAGGTCTCGATCCGGGTCGAGTCTTTCACCCCGAAGAGTCGGCTGATAAGCGGTGTTTCGGCCGCGTGCCGCTCGTGCACGGACCCAAATGTTTGTGGCGATGGAGTGGGTTTCTGCCCCACGTCAAGCTGGTCAACGATCTGGTCGAATTTCCTGGGCGTCAGGTCCTCGTAGAAGTCGTAGTTCACTTGCATGGCTGGCCCACCGGTGCATGCGCCGATGCACTCGACTTCTTCCAGTGAAAAAACGCCGTCGGCCGTCACTTCCTTGTGGCCGATCTCCAGTTTCCGCTGGGCGTGCTCGAACAGCCGGTTCCCGCCGCGCAGCATGCAGGAAACATTGGTGCAAATCTGAATGTGATATTTTCCCGCCGGCTTTCGCCGCAGCATCGAGTAATAGACCAGCGTCTCGGTCACTTGCAGCGTGTTCAGGTCCAGCCGCCGTGCAATCTCCGCAATCATGTCGTCGCCGACGTACCCGTGTTCGTCCTGCGCGTACACCAGCATGGGAACGAGGGCCGACCGCTTGAGGGGATAACGCGTAAGGAGCTGCTCGAATTTCGCGGCGAGCTGCGGAGAAAGTTCCATTACCGGTCCACTTCTCCCAGAACAATGTCAATCGTGCCGATGCAGGCGATCACGTCCGCAATCAGCCGCCCTTCCGTCAGCTTGCTGAGGGACTGCAGATTCACAAACGACGGCGCGCGCACTTTCACGCGCAACGGCTTCGGCGAACCGTCACTGGCCACGTAGAAGCCCAGCTCGCCGCGCGGCGATTCGATGGTCTGGTAAGCCTCGCCCGGCGGCGGAGAAAACCCCTCGGTGAAAATCTTGAAATGGTAAATCAAGGCCTCCATTTCCGTTTTCATCTTCTCGCGCTGCGGCGGCACGATGCCCGGCGCGTCGGTCCTGATCGGACCCTCCGCGGGAATCCTCGGGATGGCTTGCTGGACGATTTTCAGGCTCTCGCGCATCTCCGCCACCCGCAGCAGGTAGCGCGCGTAGCAATCGCTCTCCGTCCGCACCGGCACCTCGAAATCGAACTCCTCGTAGCTCGAATACGGGAAAAATTTGCGCACATCGTATGGAACCCCGGCGGCGCGCAGCGTCGGCCCGCTCACGCCCATGGCGATGGCGTCCTCGGCGCTGAGAATGCCCACGCCTTTCGTCCGCCCCATCCAGATGCGGTTCTTCGTGAGCAGGTCCTCGTATTCCTCCAGCCGGCTGGGAAACATCTTCACGAATTGTTGGACTTTTTCGAGCCAGCCCGTGGGGGGCTCCAGCGCCAGCCCGCCGATCCGGAAATAGCTGGTCATCATCCGCTGGCCGGAAACCATTTCCAGAATCTTCAGGATTTCCTCGCGCTCGCGGAAACAGTAGAGAAACACGCTCATCGCTCCCAGGTCGATGGCGTGCGTTCCCAGCCACACCAGGTGTGAAGCGATTCGCGTCAGTTCCGTCAGCAGCACGCGAACGGTTTGCGCGCGCTTGGGAACCTGCAATCCCAGCAGCTTTTCCACGGCTAGGCAGTAACAGAGATTGTTAGAAAGCGGCGCCAGATAATCCAGCCGGTCCGTCAGCGTGATCGCCTGGGAATAGGTTTTTGATTCGCAGCTTTTCTCGATTCCCGTATGCAGGTACCCGATGTCCGGCTCGGCCTTTACCACGGTCTCGCCATCCAGTTCCAGCACGATGCGCAGCACGCCGTGGGTCGAGGGATGCTGCGGCCCCATATTCAGTACCATCGTCCTGGCTTCGCCCGTGGCGGTTTGGACGGTCGTGGTCATCAGCGGAACCCTTCCACAGGGAAGTCTTTGCGTAAAGGATGGCCTTCCCAATCCTCGGGCATAAGGATGCGCCGCAGGTCCGGGTGTCCCTCGAATCGCACGCCGAACAAATCGAACGTTTCCCGCTCGTGCCAGTTGATTCCCGGCCAAACGGAAGTCAGCGACGGGACAACCGGATCGCTTCCGGAAGTGCGCACGCGGATACGCAGCTTTGCCCGTCGCGAAAGGGAAAGCAGGTGGTAGTTCAGCTCAAACCGAGGTTCGTTAGGGAAGCGGTCCACGCAGGT
The DNA here is from genome assembly GCA_035631855.1 of Candidatus Acidiferrales bacterium. Taxonomy (GTDB): domain Bacteria; phylum Acidobacteriota; class Terriglobia; order Acidiferrales; family UBA7541; genus DASQHY01. The sequence goes on along the minus strand of DASQHY010000050.1, from coordinate 5,668 downwards.
CAAGTCGGAAAGGAAGTTAAACAGGAGATTCGTGTCGCCGCGCAGCAGTTCCGCCGCGCCCAGCAGCAACTCTCGCGGCACCACAACGGTAATCTCGCCGCGGAGCTCCGATACCTCGCTCACCGCGCGGGAATTCCACGCGCGCAGTCTTTGTATGGCCGGGTTCTGTTCCAGTTCCGGTTTCTCCGCCATGGATTTCGGCCTGGGAAGCCGCTAACGGTTCCAGTCGAGCGCGCCTTTTTTCCACAGATAGACGTAGCCCGCCAGAAGAATTACGATGTACAACAGCATCTCGACGAAACCGAACCAGCTCAGCTCGCGAAAGATGTATGCCCAGGGATACAGAAAGATGGCCTCCACGTCGAACAGGATGAAGACCATCGCCACAAGGTAGAATTTCACGGAGAAGGGTGCCCGCGCGTCGCCCGTCGGCTCCATCCCGCACTCATAGGCCTCTTGCTTTGCGCGGTTTGGGCGCCGCCACCCCACCAGGCTCGAAACAACCACCAGTGCTCCGGCAAGCCCCATGGCCACCAGGAGATGTATCAACAGCGGTGCGTAGCTATCGAGAAAACTTCCGCTCATTTCCGCACAGGGTATAATAACGGCCTGACTGCTCTCGGTCAAATAGAGAGCGCCGCAGGGATCAATTTTCCTGGCCTCGGTCGGGGCCGGCCGTTTGGGAAGGTTCGCCGATGAATCTCGGACACAGCTCCAATGTCCACATTGGGGACGCCGTGTACCATGTCCAAACCGAAGACCGCGGCGCCGACCATCCCTTCATCGACACCACAGTTTATGCAAGCGGGCGCGTTCTCCATCGCCGCACCACCAGCTATTACGACGTCCTCAACATGGATGGGGACCTCCAGGAGACCTTGAGGAAGCGCGTCGAAGATCAACACCACAGCGTGATTGAGGAACTCCGCTCCGGCGCGCTGAAACTGGCTCCGCCTTCCGCTCCTGTCGGGAAAGCACCACAAACCCCTTCCGGGGCCGCCGGATCTTCTTCGCCTTCGGTTCAACAGCTCCTCGGCGTTGCCCCTCCCGAAGGAATCTCCGTGAAACTCCTCAACGCTGCTTCCTGGGCCTCTGCAGGAAAGGCCCGCCTTCACATCGAAGTCCGCACCAAGGAAAGTGCTCACCCCCAAGCTGGAGCAAAGATTCAGGTGACTCTCGAGGGAGCGCAGACGCCAACGCACCATGAAGCGGAGACGAACGAAGCTGGTGTGGCCGACGTGCAATTCGGCCTGCCGAAGCTTGGCCCCGAAGGAGGAACGCTGGTGATTCGGGCATCCTTCGCCTCGGCCGGCGATGAGCTCCGCTTCCAACTCAAACCCAGATCGCCAAAGCCCGCTCCCGTACCATGACCCCTGCCGTCACTGTAGTCATCAACGGAGAGTCTCGCGAAATTCCCGCCGGACTCACCGTCAACGAAATGCTCGCCCGGCTCGGCATTCTCGCGGGCCGCGTGGCCCTCGAATATAACCAGGAAATTCTTCCCCGCTCTCGCTGGGACCACACGCGCGTCCAGTCCGGCGACCGCTTTGAAATTGTTCATTTCGTCGGCGGTGGATAGCTCGCGATTCCCACCACGACTCACTTCTCAGGCAGCTTGCGCGTGGGAATTCACAGCCCGGCCAGCAAATGCCCGAGCTTGCTTTTCTTCGTTTGCAGGTAAGAACGCGTGGCGTGGTGGATCTTCGGTTGGCACGGCAATCGTTCCACAACCTCGATACCGAATTTTTCGAGTTGCTTCACTTTGTCCGGGTTGTTGGAAAGCAGGCGCACACGCCGCGCACCCAGCCGCCGCAGCGCTTCGGCGCAAAAACGGTAATCCCGCGAATCGGCCGCGAAGCCCAATCGCTCGTTGGCCTCCACAGTGTCCATGCCGCGGTCCTGCAATTCGTAGGCTCGCAGCTTATTCAGCAACCCGATTCCGCGGCCTTCCTGCGGCAAGTAGAGCAGCGCCCCGCCCCGCGCTTTCGCAATGGCGCGGAGAGAAAGCTCGAGCTGCGCCCGGCAGTCGCATCTCTGCGACGTTAGAACGTCCCCGGTGAGGCACTGCGAATGAATCCGCACGACCGGGACGGTGTTCCCATTCAGGCGGCCGCGGACCAGCGCCACTGCCGTCTCGGCTTTGCCGCGTCCTTGCAACCCAACAATTGTGAACCGTCCGAAGCGCGTGGGCAGAACGGCCCGCGCCACGATCCTGGCACGCGCCGCCGTTCTTGCTCGTTTGCTTTTTTGCTGCGCCATTCGTTTCATCCCGCGGAACCTTCGTAGTATAGCAGCAGCATTCCTCGCTCGCCGCTCTATATCCCCGCTTTACATCCGTTACCCCTTTGGCTAACGTAAGGGCATCGCGCCGATGGACACTCTTTCATCCGGAAAAGACCTTCTCTTCACCTTGCTCCTCAAGGTGGGTGTTGCGGCGTCGTTTGCCGCCATGCTGGTCCGCTGGACCGCCTTCCGCAAAGTCCTCTTCACCGAAATCCGCAATTCCGACGAAAAAGTGAAGCTCCTTCTCTTCATGACCCCGCCGTTGGCCATTGGCGTGATGCTGCGTTTGGTCAGCCCGCCGTATCGTTTCGCGGATCTCTCGCTCGAAGGTTCTTTTCTATTGGGTCTGCTCGGTGGACGCGTCGTCGGACCGATGGGCGGCTCGCTGATCAGTCTCCCCGCGTTCTTCAATCACGAGTGGCTGTCCACTCCCTCGGCGGCCTTTGCCGGCCTGCTCGGCGGACTCATCCGCCAAGCCATCCCCAACAAAGAAGAAATCTGGAATTTCGGACCGTTCACGTTTCTCAACATCCCCCGTGCGGTGTTCCGGTTGTTCCGCCACGCCCAGGTTTCCTGGGAAATGCTTCCTTTGGCGGCCGCGGCCGTTCTGGAACTCGGGCATGTCGCGCTCGTCCACGCCACCAAGCCTCCTTGGCTGTTTGTGGTCAGCGTGAACCATATTTGGGAATTGGCGCCCGTGGTTCTCGCCACGGTAATGGCCATCGCCGTTCCCATCAAGATTTGGAACAACACGCGCATCGAGATGAACCTCGAGCAGCATCAGCAGCTTCTCCTCAAGGCGCGCATGGACGCCCTTTCCAGCCAGATCAATCCGCACTTTCTGTTCAACACGCTCAATACCGTCTCTTCCCTGATTCGCTTCGACCCCGACCTGGCCCGCGGCGTGGTCCTCAAGCTCAGCAACATTCTTCGCCGTCTGCTCCGCAAACACGAAACCTATGTTCCTCTTCGCGAAGAGCTCGAATTTATTGACGATTACCTCGATGTCGAAGTGGCGCGCTTCGGCCGGGACAACCTGCAAATCACCAAGCATGTGGACGAGCAAACCCTGGACATCTTCGTTCCCAGCATGCTCCTTCAGCCCATTGTCGAGAACTGCCTGAAGCACGGCTTGGCGCACAAGCTCGACGGCGGGCAAATCTCCATTCGTACCTCAACGCAATCCGGCCGCCTGACGGTCGAAGTCGAAGACAACGGAGCCGGAATCACCGAAGAACGCCTCCCGCATGTTTATGTCGAAGGAATCGGCCTGAGCAACGTCCACGAACGGCTCCGCGTGTTGTATGGCGGCGACTTCCGCATGGACATCTCCAGCCGCGAAGGGAAGGGAACCCTCATCCGCATCGAAGTCCCCGAGCTCGTCTCCACGGCAACTTCGCAGATCTAGCCTTACTGCCCGAGCCTCCACCGGCTGCTATTCCCGTTCCGCAGTCTGCCGGGTCGCTCACAAATCCAATAGAATGTGCAAGTTCCGCAAGTCCTTCCGCACCGCCGAAATTTCTCTTGACATGCGACTAAAATGTCTGTATATTCTGTTATGACAGAAACTAGAGAAGCATCCATGACCCTCACCCCCGTCGCTCAAAAGTTCATCCTCCACTGGGGCGAAATGGGCACCCGCTGGGGCATCAACCGCACCGTCGCACAGGTCCACGCCCTGCTGTTTCTCTCCCCGCATCCGCTTCATGCCGGGGAGATTTCCAAGACCCTTTCCGTGGCGCGCTCCAACGTCAGCAACAGCCTCCGCGAACTACAGGGCTGGCGCATCGTTCGCGTCGTCCACGTTCTGGGCGACCGCCGCGACCACTTCGAAACCTTCAAGAACGTCTGGGAGATCTTCCGCACCGTCTCCGAGGAGCGCAAGCGCCGCGAAATTGACCCCACCGTCCGCGTCCTGCAGGAATGCGTTGCCGAAGTCTCTTCCGGCGGCCAGGGCGACGCCTACACGCGCCAGCGCCTGGAAAGCATGCTCGAGTTCCTCACCGCCATGAGCGGCCTGTCGGAAGAAATCCTGCGCATGCCCCCCAGCGCCGTGAAAGGACTGGTCAAGATGCGTGGCAAGATGCAGAAACTTTTCGGAAAGGCCTGAAGGAGGAAACGGGCGATCGCCCGTTTTTTTGTGCGCCATGATTTCACTATCTTCTGAAATGACTGACAGTAAGGGAAGGCACGCCGCCGGCTGGCTCTTCTACGACTTCGAGTGCCGCTTCTGCTTGGCGGTCGCACGCGCCATTGCTCCTATCCTGGTCCCTCGCGGATTGGCCTTCGCCCCTTTGCAGGACTCGCGCGTCGCTGGATTGCTGGGCATGCCGCAAGAGGAATTGCTCCGCGAAATGCGTGTGCTCAGCGCCGAGGGCAAGCACTATGGCGGGGCTGACGCCGTAATTTATCTCGCCCGACAGGTGTGGTGGGCTTGGCCCGTGTATGCATTCGCCCAGCTTCCCGGAGTGATGCCGGTCCTGCGCGCCGCGTACCGCCGGGTCGCCGCGCGCCGCAAGTGCGCCGCCGCATCCTGCCCCGCGCTGCAGAGGTAATCCGAGGAGAAAATATGCATCTTATGATTCCTGCTCTTTGGACCGCTGGCGGAATTCAGCTCGCCATTGCCGCCGCGAACATCGTCGTGCCGAAGAAGCTGAACTACCGGGAAAACCTCTCCCGGCTTTCTCCGGTCGTGCGCAAGGTCTTCATCACCCATTCTGTTTACATCGTTGGAGTGATTCTTTTCTTCGCCGTCACGACTCTTTGCTTCGCCTCTGATCTTGCCGTCGGAAATGGTTTGGCGCGGTTTGTCTCCGCCTCCATCTCCGTGTTCTGGTTTTGCCGGGTTCCGGTCCAATTGTTCTATTACCGCCGGGAAATCGGAAAACAGTATCCGGTCGCGCACTGGGCTTTTGCTTCTTCCGCGCTGTTCCTCTCCGTAGTTTACGGTTTTGCGGCCTTTGGTCTTGGAGGTTTGGGATCATGAGAATCGCGATCACGGGAGGAACAGGACTTGTCGGCGGACACCTCACACGCCACCTCGTTCTGACAGGCCACGAAGTGGTTCTCATCGCGCGCGGCAACCCGCGCGACACGAGCATCTTGGCTATGCCCGGCGCAACGCCCTCGTAGAGCACTTTCTGGTCAAAACCTGTATATTCTCCACCGGGACAAAACACCTAACTCCTAGGGAGCAAGTGCATGGAGGAATCAACGGTCACATCGCAAGCTGGGACCGTAGCCCGCGGCGCCCTATCCCAATCGCCTGTGACTCCGCTGCGCGAACGCCTCCTTTCGCTCGACCTTGTACGCGGCGTCGTGATGATTCTGATGGCCATCGATCACGTGCGGGTCTACTCGGGGCTGCCGGCGGGCGGGCCGTCGC
>DASQHY010000049.1:0-2867 GCA_035631855.1 Candidatus Acidiferrales bacterium | reverse complement strand
GCGCAGGCCGAGCATGGGAAGGAGAACGAACCCGGCAAGAAGCGTTCCTGCGACGGCGCCAAGCGTATTGACCCAGTAGAGGCGGCTGACGCGGCTCCCGAGTTCCGCGGACTTTCGCGTCAGGCCGCGGACCAGGATGGGAAGCGTGCCGCCCATCAAGAATGTGGGGAGAAACAAAACGATGGCCGCGCCGAAAAACCGCAACAGGAGAAGAAGAGGCTTCGAACCACTGAAGGCCGGATACGCGGCGAGATACATGCCGCGGACTCCGGCGAGACCGGCGAGAGAGAGTGCGCCGAACGCGGCGACGCCGAGTTCGACCCAGGCGTACAGGGCGATGGGCCGGGCGTGGGCGTCGCTCCAGCGGCCGAGAACGGCGCTGCCCACGGCGAGGCCTCCCATGAAAACAGCCAGAACTGTGGCAATGGCGTAGACGGTGTGGCCGAAAATGAGACCGAGGGATTTTCCCCAGGCGACTTGATAGATGAGCCCGGCCGCGCCAGAGAGAAAAAAACAGACCAGGATGCCAAATAGGTTCTGACGGCCGGGAGGCGGGGGGCGCATCGCTGAATCCTAGATGCCTCGGAACGGGGCGTCAATCACGATGCAAGTTGAAAGAGCGTCCCCGGCGTTGACACCCCGGCAAGTGGCGACTATCGTTCGGGAGTCGAAAAACCCCATCATGATGATGATGCGATAAGAAGGGTGCCATGAAAATTCTGGTGATTGGCGGAGGCGGGCGGGAGCACGCGCTGGTGTGGAAGCTGCGTGAGAGTCGGCGCGTGGAAAAGATCTGGTGCGCCCCGGGAAACGGCGGGATCGCACAAGAGGCGGAGTGCGTGGCGCTGGACGCGGCGGAGGTGAGCGCGATTGTCGCGCTGGCGGAACGGTTGAGGCCGGACCTGACCGTGGTAGGGCCGGAAGCGCCGCTGGTGGCCGGAGTGGCGGACGAGTTTGCGAAGCGCGGATGGGCCATCGCCGGGCCGACAAAGCAAGCGGCTCAGCTCGAAGGAAGCAAGGTGTTTGCAAAGGAATTCCTGGCGCGCCACAACATTCCGACCGCAAGCCTGTACGGTGTTTACGATTCACCGGGAGACGCCTACAGCGCCCTGTGCGCGGTGGACTGGCCGGTGGTGGTGAAAGCGGACGGGTTGTGCGCGGGCAAAGGCGTGCTTGTGACCGCTTCGCCGGATGAAGCGACGGGCTTCATCGAGCGGCTGATGGAAAAACACGAACTGGGCGCCGGCGGTGAGCGCGTGTTGATGGAAGAAGCCCTCGAGGGCGAAGAGCTTTCCTATATCGTCCTGACCGACGGCGAGCGCGTGGCGCCGCTCCTTCCGGCGCGCGACCACAAGCGCGTCTTCGACGGAAACCAGGGGCCCAATACCGGGGGGATGGGCGCGTTCACGGGCGACACGCTGTTGCCGACGGCGCTCGAGAAGACGATTCTCGAGACTGTGGTGCAACCGGCGATTCGCGGGCTGCGTGAAGACGGCATTCCCTATCGCGGGTTCTTGTATTTTGGACTGATGCTGACGGCACAGGGCCCCAAGGTGCTGGAGTTTAATTGCCGGATGGGCGATCCGGAGGCTCAGGCAATCGCGGCGCGGATGGATTTCGATTTCGCAGAAGCGCTCGAAGGAGTGGCGCGCGGCGCGCTCGAGCCAAGCAAGCTGAAATGGAAGTCAGGAGCAAGCGTGTGCGTGGTGATCGCGTCGGGAGGATACCCCGGGAAATTCGAGACCGGAAAAAGAATCGAGGGGATCGCGGATGCTGAAAAGGTCGCTGGTGTGAAGGTTCTGCACGCGGGAACGAAGCGAGAGGGCGATGGGTTCGTGACGAGCGGCGGACGTGTGCTGGGAGTGACCGCGACGGGCGCGACGTTGGACGCAGCGGTAGCGGCGGCATACCAGGCGGCGAGCAAGATTCGATTCGAAGGGATGCATTACCGCAAGGATATTGGAGCGGCGGCGAGCAAGAGGCACGTGGCATCGTGAAGCTTGCTGCCTATGCGGCCCGGCTACAAGAGTTTCTCGCAAGTCTCAAACACACTCATTAGGGTTTGCGACGAAGGGAAGGAGCTTCGGGAGGACGCTTCTTGTCTTCTTCCGCTTTTTCGGCGGGTTCGGGAGGCGCAAGTACCCAGTCCCAGCCCCGCTCCTGCCGGAGGACGCCGAGGACGAGACGGTTCTGCGGGCCGGCGATGGGATCAAGTGCGGCACGCAGAAAATCAACGGCTGAGTCCGCCGGAACACTTTGGCTCTTGCCCTCCTCCAGGCTTTGAATCACTTTGACGATCTTGGGGTCTGCCTGGCGGAGCGGGGCGAGCAGGGGATCATTGCTGTTAAGAAGTTCGAGGACGGTCGGTCCGCTCGCGTCGAGGGGATAGCGGACTTCGACCAGTGTTTTTGGCTGGTGCTTTTCCGGCGGGTATAACTGCGTGTAGCTGGGACGCAGGGTGCGGGTTTGATAGAAATCGCCGCGCAGGGCCTGCTGCTGGATGCGGTACTCGAGGAGCCAGACCTCGGGACCATAGTCAGGCTGATAATCGACGAGGACGAGCCGGACGAGCGGCTCGTCAGGACCGAGGGTGATCTTGTGGTGAAGCTGGCCGGCCACGGTACGCAATTTCTCTAGAAAGGCAACGCCAATGGATTCGATGTCGCTGGCCTGCTCGGAATACCCGCGGGCGTCCGCCTGTGTTGCTTCGCGGCTGATGCGAGGGACGACGCGGTCGAGGCGCACGGGAGTGAGGCCGGTGCCGGGCTGAGTCCACTCGGCTGCACCAAGGAGAATGCAGATGCGGCGGTCGTCAATGGGAAAGACCAGCGGCGGGCGGGAATCGGCTTCAATGTGCCGCTCGATGG
>DASQHY010000048.1:0-20945 GCA_035631855.1 Candidatus Acidiferrales bacterium | reverse complement strand
GCCCAGGCCGTCGGCAGAGAGCACGGCAGCGCGGTCAAACGGCGAAACAAAAAAAGCACTGGCCAGATGCGCGCGATGGTGTTCGACGCGATGGAAGCGCGCACGAATGCTCTTCGGGTCGGCATCGAAGGCCTGCGCGAGAGCTTCGGGAATGCCGGTGAATTTGGTGAGGACCTTGGCGCGCTCCAGAGCGAAGCTGGGCATCCGCAGCGAGTACAGCAGCTTGGTGCCCAGCCGGGCCCAAGGGTTACGCGGAACAGCAACATGGTCGATCTCGCGCAACGTCAGGCCAGCTTCGCGCAGGCAGTAGCGGATCGCCTGCGCGGGAAAACCCGCGGCATACTTCACGCGGTTGAACCGCTCTTCCTCACAAGCCGCCACCAGGCGGCCATCGCAAACAATGGCCGCAGAGGAATTCCCGTGGTAGGCGTTGATTCCGAGAATGTTCATGAAAGAAAGTCAGTGTACCCCAAGGGCGTGATTTGTGAGTTGTGGCTGATGATGCCTTGTGCGCGAGAAGCTACAGGAGCCGCAAAGTAAAGACAGGAGTGCGCAGAAATGGATTCTCCTTTGGCTTTTTGCGGGTCACGAACTTAAGTGTCGGCGGCACCATTCGCTGAAGACGAACAGGGACCAGGGACGAGACCACGAAGTGCGTCCGGCGAGAAAATCCTGCCAGACTGCCCGCACGCCATCTGCATGAAGCAAAGGTGACAGCATAGCGGGCAACTCATTCAGCCCAGTCTCCATGCGCGCGCGGAGCGGGCCGCGCAGCCAATGTTCCCATGGCAGCGTAAAGGTGCGTTTGGGCTGAGCGAGGATTTCCGACGGCAGCAATTCTCCAAGGGCTTCTTTCAGGAGAGGCTTGTTGCCACTGTTCCCGCGCTTGACCTCGTCGGGCAACTCCGCGACGAATTCCACCAGCGGCGTGTCGAGGAACGGCACGCGCACCTCGAGCGAGCGGTTCATGCTGACGCTGTCGGTGTCCCGCAGCAGCGTGCTGGCCGTGTAGGTGCGCAGCTCCAGCCAACTCACAGCAGTCATGGCGTCAAAGCGCGAGGCCTGTCCGGCGCAAAGACTCAGCCAGCCCAGCCACGTGGGAACCAGCGTGACTCCATCGGCCCCGATGACGCTGGCGCGAAGACACGGCTGCATCAAACGCTCCAAGCTGTGCAACGGGAAGACCGTCCGCGTGAAGAAATAAGGATGCGGCGGATCTTTCGGCGCGTCCCAGACGGCCGCCGCCTTGCGCGCGGCATCGGGAGAAGCAAACGCAGCGAAGAGACGTCCCGCCAGCGGGCGCATCGCAGAGCGCAATGCCCCGGGTACGACTTGCGCGAATGCCGCGAGCCGCGCGGCGCGGCGCGTGTCGCGAAACGTGCTGTACCCGCCAAAGAGTTCGTCGCCTCCCAGGCCCGAGAGCGCGACTTTCAGCCCCACCTGCCGCGCGGCCCACGACACGATGTACGTATTGATGCCATCCATGGAAGGCTGGTCGAGCGCGCCCAGCGCCTCTTCGAGACGCGCGAGCATGTCGCTGCCGGAGAGCGGCACCTCTTCGTGGCGCGTGCCGCAATGCTCCGCGACGCGCCGCGCCAGCGGCGCTTCGTTGAATTCCTGCTCGGGGAACGCGACGGTGAAGCTATGAATGCCGGGCTGCGCCCGCGCCGCAAGCGAAGCAATCGCGCCGGAGTCCAGGCCACTCGAAAGAAACAGGCCCAGGGGGACGTCGGAGACCAGGTGGCTTCGCACGGCGTCTTCCAGCAGCGGGCGCAAGGCGCGGGCTGCCGAGGACAGATCGCGCGGCACTCCATTCGCGCGCGGCAAAGACTGGCGAGGTACGTTCCAATGAGCATGCGGGCGCGGCGTGCGGCGCCGGTCGGGCAAGTACAGCAGCAGACGGTGACCGGGAGGAAGAGAATAAACGCCTTCCACCAGCGTCACCGGTTCGGAGACGGAACCGAATAGGAGATAAGAAGTGACCGCGTCGGGCGAGAGGCGGCGCGCCAGCGCCCCGCTGGCAAGAAGCGCGCGGACTTCGGAAGCGAACAGCAATTTGTCGCCGCTCCAGGCGTAATACAGCGGCTTGATGCCCAACGGATCGCGCGCGAGGAATAATTGCGGAATTCCGGCGTCGTTGCGGGCGCGCCAGTCCAGCAGCGCGAAGGCATACATGCCGCGCAGCTCGGAAAGGCATTCGGTGCCCCACTGCTCCCAGGCGTGGACGATCACTTCGGCGTCGGAGTGTGTGCGGAAGGAATGGCCCGCGGCTTCCAGCGTGCTGCGCAATTCGCGGAAGTTGTAGATCTCGCCGTTGCAGACCAGGGCGACATCGCGCGTTTCGTTGAAGATAGGCTGAACACCGCCGGCAAGGTCAATGACACTCAAGCGGCGCATACCGAGTGCCGCCCCCGCTGCTCGCGACGGGGCTAACACCAAGCCTTCGTCGTCGGGCCCGCGGTGCCGCAGGGCCGCGGTCATGCGGCGGACGAGCGACTCTGCTTCCTTGGTCTTCTCGACCCCGGTTACACCACAGATTCCGCACACGGGGTTACTTTATCTCGGACTGGACAACAGAGCCATGCCCGCGCGTGCCAGTTGTTCCCGCAGGCGCACACGGGAGAAACCCAATTTGTGGTCGCCGTACCATGCCAGGATGAGGCGGAGAACCAGGAAAAAACAGAAGATCACCAGGGAAGACATCAACAGGGTGTAGGACTCGCGTTCGAGAAGGAGACTCCAATTGAAAGCTTCTTCCCAGCTTGGATCGAGGGAGTCGAGCGCTTTGTGAATTGCAGCCCCGGCGATAGGAACACGTTCCAGACGGACTTGCGCGAAGTTTTCGTACGTGTACTCGGTGGGGTAATTCGGAATGCGCTGTGCGGCCTGTGCCAGCACTGCAGGGACGCGCAAGTCCTGGCGAGTGAGCGTGCGGCCATGCGCATCGCGGAAAAGGGCATGAAAGGCCGGATCGACGACGACCCAGCGGCCCTCCACCAGAACTTCGGCGACCACGTGCTTGGTGGTTCGGTTGGGAGTGAGCAGGAGCAGCCGGCGCACTTGCAAATCCGAACTGAGGGCAATGTTGATGAAGGCGTTGGTCGCCGACCCGCAAAAGTTGAGCAGTTGCCGATAGTTGAGGGTGTTCTGCGGGTCGCGCGTATCCAGGGCATCCGGATTTGCCGCGGCGGCGCGCCGCGGACCGTTGTGCATCCACTCGAGGATAGCTTCGATTTTCTGCTCCGGCGGCGCGTTGACGGGCACGACGGCGTCCGCGAACCCTTTGAGGTACCGGCGCGTGGAGTATTCCCAGCCCGCGCCATAGAGAAGCGCTGCAAGACTCGCCGCCACCAACAGGTTCGTGGCAGCCCAGGCCGCGCGGAACAGTGGACGGTTTCTCATTCCCTGCGGTGCCTCGCCACAAGCGTTTGATAGAGAGATTCCATTTGCGCCACGGGTTCTTCCCAACCGAGAGATGCCGTCACCTCCGGGCATCCGGAAACGAGCCTCGCATGAATCGCCGCGTCACCCAGGATCCTTGCCAGAGCCGCTGCAATCGCCTCTGCGTCATGCGGCACCACCAGCCCGGCCCGGCCGTTCACGTGGGGAGCGATCCCGCAGTTTTCCGTGACAATTACCGGCGTGCCGCAGGCCACCGCTTCCGCGGCGGAGTTTCCGAAATTCTCGTTTTGCGAAGGGAGCACAAACACATCCGCATCGCGGTAGGCGGCCCACTTGGCATCACCATAGAGGGCGCCGGTATAAGTCGTTCGTCCTTGCAAGCCGTGTTTTCGCTCGAGGGCTTCCAGGCGCGCGCGCACGCCATCGCGCTCGAAGGGGCCGGCAAACACGACCCGTGCCTCGGCGCCATTCACGGCGGAGACGCGCCAGCGCGCAAAGGCTTCCAGCAACAGCTCCGGACTCTTCTTCTGCACCACACGCCCCAGAAAAAGAATCAGCTTCTCTTCTGCGGGAATCCCCCACTGACGCCGAAACGTCCCGGCCTCAGAGCATTTGCCGGGGGATTCCACGCCGTTGCGGCGAACGACGATCTTTTCTCGAGGGATGCCGCCCGCCACAAGCTCGTCGGCTTCCTGCGAGGCCGTAGCGATGACCCGGCGCGCGCCCCGGGTCATGGCCCTGCCAGGCCCCGCGTGAAACATGCGTTTCAACCGCAAGCTCCGCACAATCGGCCGAAACATTCCCATGGGTTCAAGCACGTAAGGAATCCCGCGCCGCCGGCACCCCGCCGATACCGCAGGGCCTAGAAGATCGTACAGGCCAAAGACATGGACAACATCGAATGCGGAGAGGCGCCTGCGGCAAAAAGACGCGGCCTTGGGGTTCCAGGTGAGCGCGCGATAGCGCAGCAGGCTGGGCAGATAAAGCGCTTCGACGCCATCCTCCTCGAGTTGCCATCCGAATGCCGAGCGCTCAAGACCCGATATGCCCCGCCCGGCAATCCCGAAATCGGCGGTCAGGACAGTCACGTGGTGGCCCCTCCGAGCCAAACCGCGCGCCAGTGCGCGCACTTTCACCGGCGGCCCACCCTTCTCGAGGAAGGGAAAGTATGTTTCGGTCACCTTCAGGATACGCATTGCTCTTTCAGAATTCTCTTCAGGGATTTGGCGAATTGCGCGAATTGATACTCCCTCTCCACGCGCACACGCCCGCGCGCTCCCATCTTTTTCCGGAGTTCGGCGTCGGCGAGCAGCGTGGCCAGGGCGCTGGCAAGCTGCGGCACGTCGCCATGAGGCACCAGGTATCCCGTGGCGCCGTCTTCCACAATCTCGGGCGCGCCGCCGTGAGCGCCCGCGATAACCGGTTTGCCGTGCGCCATAGCCTCGATATAGACCAGGCCGAAGCCTTCGCCGCGGCTGGGCAGAGCGAAAACGTCGCAGGCCGCGTAGCACCCGCTTAGCTCTTCCTGGGTCAGGGCGGTGAGAAAATGGACGTGCAGCGAAACGCCGTGCTCTTCCGCAAGATTCTCCAGCCATCCGCGATCGTTGCCTTCGCCGACGGCCACCAGTTGGATATCGGAATTATCGGTAAGGAGCCGCGGCAGTGCGGCAATCAGATAGTCCATTCCCTTGTAGCGCTCCGAAGAGTCCCACCGGCCCACCGCGAGAATCGAGCGGCCCCCGGGATAGCCGGCGGGAGGAGCCGGGGGAACCGGCAAGCCGGCGCGCTCGGCGAAGGCCGGGTCCAGCGCCCAGGGCAGGCGGCGTATTTTCAGCACCGGCAACTTCTGGGCGCGAGCAGCGCGCTCGGCGGTTTCCCGGCTGGGAGCGAGGATCAGGTCGGCATGGCGCAACGCAAACCGGCGGAGGCGCGGAAGCCGCTCCCAGGATTCGACGCCGTGCATGCAAATAATCGACCGCAGCCGCCGACGGACCAGCTTCATGGCCAGCACAACGGGACCCAGGTTGGGATGCGCGGCAATGACCAGCCGCGCGCCGCTCCGGGAGGCGCGCACGGCCGCCGCAGCAAAGCGCCGCTTCGAGCGGGCAAAGCCGGTGACCGTGAAGGTCACGCCGGCCACTTCCAGTTGATTCTCTCCGGCCGGGTCGCCCAGGCTGAGGAGTTCGCAGCCCAAATTGCGCTCGCGCGCAAAGGCAGCCACTACTGCGGCAATGTGCCGCCCCGCGCGCTGAATCCCGCCAGTCCCCAGCAGTTCGGGAAAAAGCCCGACGATCATTTCGGCCGGTCTCCAAGAGGGGAAATTGAGGGCAAGATTGACGGTATAGGGGTTCCCCCTGGCCGTCAAGAAAGGGTATTGGCGGATGAAGCGAAACCACAACTTTGTGAATTAGGGCGAATGCAAGGAGTTTCTGTTGACAGCAATTCCCCCCTGGGTCTTATCCGGAGGATGCAGGAGCTTCCCTCGCCGGAAGGCTGGCGGGCTCAGCGGGCACGTCGTCCGCGGACGAACTCTTCCAGAAGCAGCTTGGTCAGGCGCCGGGAATTGTGCCGGATGACGCCGTGCTCTTCCAGCAGGTCATCGAACACGACGCGAACACCGAGTTTCTGCAGTTCCTCGACGTCGCAAGCCACCGGCACGGCTCCCTCGGCACGGTAGCGGCGCGCCACGCCCGGCGATACCGGCTTGCAATTCACGATCACCCAGTCAATCAGCCGGCAGCGCGTGTGTTTGTGAATGGCGCGCACGTGGTCGGCCACCGAATACCCCGGTGTCTCGCCGGGCTGGGTCATCAGGTTGGCAACATAAACGCGGGTGGCGCTCGACTTCGCAATCGCCGCAGCGATCTGCGGAATCAAGAGGTTCGGAAGAACGCTGGTGTAAAGCGATCCCGGACCCAACAGAATCACGTCGGCGCCGGCGATCGCTTGCAGCGCTTCGGGCAACGGCCGCACGCGCGGGGGCACGAGCGACACGCCGCGAATTCGGCGGGTGCTCCTGGAAATGCGCGTCTCGCCAAGGACGCGCCGGCCGTTCTCCAGCACGGCTTCCAGATTTACGTTCTCGATGGTGGACGGAAAGATGCGCCCGCGGATGGCCAGCACTTCGCCGCTCAATCGCACCGCTTCGTTGAAATCTCCGGTGACGTGCGAAAGCGCGGCGAGAAACAGGTTCCCGAAGCTGTGCCCGCGCAGTCCGCGCCCGGCGTGAAAACGGTACTGGAACAATTGGCCGAGGAGCGCTTCGTCGGCGGAGAGCGCCACCATGCAGTTGCGGATATCGCCCGGCGGCAGAATGCGGTACTCCCGGCGCAGCCGGCCCGAACTGCCGCCGTCGTCGGTGACCGTCACGATTGCGGCCAGGTCGCCGATGGGGCAGCCGGAAACGGGGAATCGGTTGTTTTGGTGGTGCTGCCCCCTCGGGGCGGATCGCGGCGCTACATATTCCTTTAACCCGCGCAGCAGCGTCGAGAGACCCGTGCCTCCGCCCAGCGCAACAATGCGCGCTGCGGAGTGGGAATTGGAATGGCGGGATTTCACAACGCCTGCTTTCAATGGGAACCGGCCTCGAGACCGGTTAACCGGCAGATCCATCGCGCTCGGGATAGAGCAACTCGGTAAAACGCGGATCTTCCTGGAGGAAGGCGAAATCTTCGTCGTTGCGTGCGTGGTAACGGTTTTCCGGCCGCAATTCAATCGCGGTCTTCAGATTGCTCATCGCGGAATCGGCTTCGCCGGTCAGGCAATCGAGCGCGGCCATGGCATAAAAAACAAAGTCGGCCTTGGGCGCCAGCTTCTGCGCGCGCTCCAGATGTTCGCGCGCCTCGTCCCAGCGTCCCAGATTCATCATGGTCACGCCTTGCTGGTAATGATCTTCCGGCGTGCGGGGGTTGTGCTCGGCGAGGCGCGCCATGCGTTGCTCGGCCACGCGCAAATGCATTTGGGCACGGTCAGCGAGTTCTTTGCTCGGCCCGGCGATGACCTTTTCCAGTTCCTGCTTGGCCCTTTGATACTTCTGCTGATGAACCAGCAGCACAGCCTCCTCATAAGTCTTCAATTGGGCTTGAACCTGTGGGTCAACCAGTTCCGCCTTCTGAGCACCTTTGTGCCCTGACAACCCTTTGCTTTTCAATGGTTTATGGTTGGATCGCGCGCCTGACGAGGACCGCTCGCTTCCGCCCTGACGACTCCTTCCTGCCTTGGTCATGGCCGGATGCTAGCAGAGGGCGGACAAAACGTCAATGAGACGTGCGAAGTGACGAAAAGTAGAAACTGCCAACGGGCGCTGCTGCGTGGAGTCATGCTTTGCACACAAGAGTTTCCAGCCCGCGGCCAATTGCCACCGGGATTGTTTAAACTCAGGTGACACAGCGGACCGGAGCGCTGGTCTGCCTCGGGGCGGTGTGCTATAAGTGCTTTCTTGGCTTGACAGGATAACTGTGCCTTTTATCAACTTTCCTGCCCGCGAAATCAACTGCAAGCTCGTGTACTACGGCCCGGGTTTGGGCGGAAAAACCGCCAACCTGCAATGGATCTACGACCACACGATGCGGAACAACAAAGGGAAAATGATTTCCCTGGCGACCGAGACCGACCGCACGCTCTTCTTCGATTTTCTTCCGCTGGACCTGGGCTCCGTGCGCGGCTTCAAGACGCGCTTCCATTTGTACACCGTTCCCGGCCAGGTGTTTTATGAGGCCAGCCGCAAGCTGATTCTCAAGGGCGCCGATGGCGTGGTGTTTGTCGCGGATTCCCAGGCGGAACGCATGGACGCCAACCTCGAGACCCTGGACAACCTCCAGGAGCATCTCAAGGAGCACAATCTTAATTTCGAGACCATCCCTTACGTCCTCCAGCTCAACAAGCGCGACCTGCCGAATGTTCTCTCGGTCGAGGAGCTCAAGAAGCACCTGAACCAAAAAGGTGAGCCGGCCCTCGAAGCCGTCGCCGTCACCGGTCAGGGTGTGTTCGAAACTTTGCGCGAACTGGCGAAGCTGGTGCTGGCAGAACTCAAGAAGGGCGCCTAACTAGGCTATTTCAATTGGTAGGTCACTTCCACCGGTGCGCGCACAGCGACCGGATTTCCGTCCTTCATTGCCGGCTTGAATCTCCAAGTACGTACCGCAGCGATGGCCTGCTCGTCGAGTCCGTATCCGGCCATTTTAATAACGGCTATTTGAGAAGCTTGGCCCTCAGGTGTAATCACGATTTGAAGCATGACTCTGCCGTTGAACTTTTCTCTGCGAGCCTCGTCAGTATACTGGGGATTAGGACAGTACAAGCATTGTGGGTAGCTTGTGTTGTCCTTCCCTGGCGTGAAAATAGGTAACCCGGGGGAGTCGGCCGCGATATCGTCCGGCAACATGGCGCGGGGAATGACCACTTCGGCTTGGCCGATTAATCTGCCTGCCTTCACGTCCACAACGTCCACGGAGAGTCGTGCTTCCTGGGAATCCTCTGCAATCTTGCCGGTCACCACGGCCTTAGCCACGCCAGCAATATTGATCAGATAATCTTTCCGAAGGGCGTCCCGTGTCTCTAAGCTCTTTCCGCCCAGTACACTCCGTAATTCATTGATCGGTATGACTTCGTAGCCCTTTTTCGGCGAATGCAATGCGTCCGAGACACGGGCAGCCAGGAATCTGCCCATGGCGGTTACAGTCCCGTCCGAAGCAACGAAGTCGGCGACCACGACTCTTTTCAATTTCGCCCGGCGCACCGAATCGCCGACCTTCTCGGCAAGTCCTTGAATGTCTTTCTCTTTGGCTGAGCCTGATTGGGGGGCAAAGGCTGCCAGCAGCACAACGAGCAGTGCCGCAATTCGACGGAAACTGAGCGACCAGGGAGCAAGGAACATACGGCGCCCTCTCAAGCGGAACTCGAGTGATCTGCCGGTTTCGAAGAATAGCACACGACATACGCGGATCGAAAAGGAGAGGAAGATGCGGATTACTCGAAGCTGGCCAGCGCCGTGGCTTCGTTGTCGAACGTAGGGATGGCTTCGATCAGACGCGTGACCGTGAGCGCGTCCCGCACCCGCCCCGGGCCGCACAGCAGGCGCAGGCTGCCTCCGGTGCGGGCGAGTGTCATGGAGTTGCGCACCAGCGAGGAGATTCCGGAGCTGTCAATTTGCAGCACGTCGTTCAGATTGACGAGGATTTTGTTCCAGCCGTGCTCGGCAAGATACCGCAGCTCCTGGTGCAACCGGTCGCTCGGTTCGCCGATGGTGATGCGGCCGTTCACGTCGAGGACGCGGACGCTTCCGGCTTCGCGAATGGAGATGTTCAAGCTCACTGCGGCTCCCTGCGCGGCGCGGCCTTTGCACGACTCCGCGCCGCCGCTGGAAACGCGCATTATACGACGGCTATGGGCCGCGCGCACCGGTTCGTTGTCTGACGCTCTCTTCCCGTTCCGATGGCGGCTATAATGTGCCCATGAAACCCTTCGTGCCTCCCGACCCGGACTACATTGCCCGTACTCGCGCCGCGTTCGCGCTTCAAGCCATGATGAAATCCGCCCAGGCGGAAATCAGCAGCGTCGAACCGGGTGTTGTGGTAATCGACTTTCCTTTTTGCGAGCAATTCACTCAACAGCATGGTTATATGCACGCGGGGCTGGTCACGGCAATCGTGGACAGCGCCTGTGGTTTCGCAGCCTTTACGCTCGCTCCGCGGGGCAACACCATTCTCACCGTGGAATACAAAGTGAACCTCCTCGCGCCCGCGGCGGGTCAGCGCTTCCGGGCGACCGGAAAAGTCGTGCGCGCAGGCAAAACACTCTCCGTGTGCGAAGGCGACGTTGTCGCCATACAGGACGGGTCCGAGAAACACATTCTCCGGATGCTGGCCACCATGATGCGCGTGCCGTTGTGAAGCGCGCATCGCGAAGTCAAAACACCCATCGCTACAAATCTAGACTTAATTAGGCCATGGAATGAATCGCTTTCGTAGAGGGCCGAATCTCCGCCTTATCGGGAGTTAGCCCTGCCAAGAGCGGCTTCCTTATACCAAGACGGGATCTTTTGCCATTCTCACGTGGCCGTTGTTGTAGTTCTTTCCACACGAATCGCAGAATAGCGCCCGGTAGGTCGTGCCATCTTTCGCGCTGGCGTTCTGGAACGGGTTCCAACCCCTTGCCTTCGTGAGCTTGCCAGTCTGCGTCAGAGCCTGAAACAGGTGCTCGCAGATGTAGTCCATTCCATCCGCCTCTGCCTTTTTCGCGTCGGTGAGCTTGTGAATCCAGATCGTTTGCGCCATGTGTTCCTCCGAGGTTCAACTCCACTGTGGCACACGCGCATACGCGCAAACACCTGCCCGAAGGGGCAGATGTGCTCCGGTGGCAACCGGGGCTCCGGTTGGATCACGCCAGCTTCCTCGCGATGGGCCTTGCCCTCCCCTGATAACGTGCTATAGATCAAACACGAAGCTCGCCATCAGCCGGATGGATCAGAAAAAAGATTAGCATTGTAGCCCTACAGGAAGAGGTGTAAGTTCATCGCAAACATTGACGGAAACCCGCATCCTTTCCCATAGATTCTCGCGAGGAGAACTAAAATGAAGACTGGTGTCGTGCGCAGCAAGCTGAGCTGGGCAATTGCCGCCACGTTCGTGTACCTGAGTAGCGCACCGGCCGGTCACGCGCAGAGCATCAACGTGGTCGAAGCGCGCATCGGATGCCTCGACATCCAAAAGAGCGGGAACTTAACCGCCATCGTCGCCAGGGCCTGCAATAATAAACTCTCATGCAGTTTCAAAGCGCCCACCCAGGCGGCCTACCAGAGGGAGGGCGTTAAGGCAGCCACAAGAACATTTTGCACGCAGGGAATGGAGATCATTTATCGCTGCGGGAACGGCCCGAACCAGATCGTCGAGGTGCCGGGCGATGCCTGGAACAACCCTCCGGCAGAGCTCAATTGCGCCGCTCCGCCCCCTAAACAACCTTCCCAGGCGCACGGCATCACGGTGACCAAGGCGCGTATCGGATGCCTCGACATCCAACTCGACGGAAACCTCACTAAGTTTGTCGCAGAAGCTTGCGACAACAGAGCATCGTGCAGCTACAAGGCCCCGACCCAGGATGCCTACCAGAGGGAGGGCGTTAAGGCGGCCACAAGAACATTTTGCACGCAGGGAATGGAGATCACGTATCACTGTGGCACCGGCCCGAACCAGGTCGTCTCGGTGCCGGGTGATGCCTGGAACCACCCTCCGGCGCAGCTCCATTGCCTGAATGACGATCCGTCCACCTACCGCACTACCAACGGCTACTCGTTCGTGAATAGCGACGCGTTCCAAAAAATGGTGGGCGGATATAACTGGGACGAATTGAAGGACCTCTACGGCTGCCAGGTCGAGGTTAGTCCGTTTGGGTGGTGCACGGGCATTCCCGATCCGCTTTCGCTCGCGTACGTCCTGATCCTGAATGCTACCCTCCAGAGCGGTCAGTGCTTTGGCTTTAGCTTATCGACTTTGCGCTTCCTCAACGGACAGCAGTCGCTCAATAACTTTCCGCGCGTGGCCGGCCCCGAGGACATCTGGAATCTCGTGGGAGTTGGTTTCACGAATGGCCAGAACGTCTCGCCGAACCTCTCCCGGTTCATACACGAGGAGCACATATTGCAGACCAGCGCGAATGCCATCAATGTGTATATCACCCAGGGGATCGGCCCACATACCCACCAGGGCCTGATGCAGGAGGTAACCAACGCGCTTAACGCCAGGGGCGCAGTTCTCTGCATGCAAAGCGGTGGCAATGGCCACTGCATAGTGCCCTATGCCGTCTTGCCGCAACCCAACGGTGATTTCACCATCGAGAACTACAATCCGAACGTGCCCTACGCGGCCAACGAAAATCACGCCAACGCTCTTGCGCAAAGCCGGATCACGGTTCACAGCGCCAACAACACCTATCAGCTCGGCGACGGCAGCGAATTCAGCGGGGGCCTAAACAATATTGAGGTTTTTCCCTATGCAGTATTTGACTCTCCCGCTGCGCCGACCAGTCTCACCGGCCTGATCGACATCGTCTTCGGCAGCATCCAGGGCACGGGGGTCAAGACCACGCAGATCAGCGACTCCGCCGGGCATCAGCTTCTGAACGCGAACGGGTCTTGGAACACCGACCCCAGGACGCGCATCCCCAACAGCGCGGTGCTGCCAGTCTTCGGCGGCAAAGCCGTCCCCGGCACCATGTTGCTGGCGCTAGCCCGAGGCGGAACCTATACGCACACAATCGAGAATCACGCGGCGGGCAAATACCAGTTGAACCTGGTCGGCCGGGACTTCGGCGTCCAGCTCCACGATATCCCGTCGAATGCCGGCGACAAGGAGACCATCGGCTATAGCGCAACCAACAACCATTTCTCTTTCACTACCACCGCGGCGAGCAAGCCGTTCGACTTGCAGCTCCTCGTCCGGCACGCCGATAAATCTGTGCGGACTGCGCACGTCACCGGCAACGGCAAACAGAACATGCGCCTGGAAATGGGGTTCGACGCCGCCAAGGAGATGTTCACCTTTGAGCACGCAGGCACTCCGGGACAGATTACTATCCGGCTCGCCTACACGCTCCAGAACTCAACCGCCGAAGTGTCGCTTACGCCCGTCGCCGTCAAGCACGGCGACACGGTCACCTTGAGACCAAACTGGAAGGACCTGAAGGGCGCCAATCCTGGCACGCTGCAAATCAAGGGCGCCAACGGAGCCATCCAGAACCGCAAGATACAGTAAGTGGCAGAGAGTCGGTCGGGTTGCGGTTGTTCGCCTGCGGTCGGATGACGACGTGCGCATTTAGACTGTGGCTGAAAATAAACTACTCAAGGAAGTGGCGCGCCCGGAGAGACTCGAACTCCCGACCCTCTGGTTCGAAGCCAGATGCTCTATCCAACTGAGCTACGGGCGCGCTCCAAATAGACTACTCCACGCGGCTTCATCCTCCAAGCGGTCTGACGCCATTCGAGCTCGGTTAAAGCCTCGCGACCCAATCTCCGGCGTGAGCTGCTCGGAGATTTGATTTTTTGCCGTTCTCCATGTATCCCATTGCGGGGAGAAACCCATTGTGGGGCTCCCCTGGGAGAAGCAATGCCACGCTATCTATCCATACACACGCTTGCCTGCCTGACGCGCCAAGGAGCCGAGGCGCTCAACGAAAGACTGCATTCCGCGAGCCCAGTGAAGACTCGACGCGTGCTCGTAAACATGCTTGAAGGAAAAATGGTTGTGGAGTTTGACGCCGCCAGCCGCGAGGCGCTGGAGGCGTGGTTGAATGCGGAAGGCTTTCACTACGATCTGTTGATGAGGATCGAATTCGAGAGTGTCGGTGCCAGGCTTGTGTCCGTGTAGCCATGTAAATTATTGACAATAAATAAGTTAGAGCTGCGTATCGTTTTACTTGCGTGGGGAATCGAATCTTGATAGTTTTGAGGGTGATTCACGAGGGATACTCCAAGAAGGCCCATATCGCTGACGAAATGGGGGAAGGAAATCATGGCAGACTACGCTCATCCGGAAGTATTGGTTTCCACAGACTGGGTGGCCGCACACACTGGCGATCCAAAGATTCGCGTCGTGGAAGTGGACGTGGACACCACGGCTTACGACTCGGGACACATCCAGGGCGCGGTGGCCTGGAACTGGCAAACCGAGTTGCAGGACGCTCTGCGGCGCGATTTGGCCGAGCCGCGCGCGTTTGAGGAATTGCTCGGGCGCGCCGGCGTTTCGCCGGAGACGACCATCGTCCTCTACGGCGACAACAACAATTGGTTCGCGGCGTGGGCCTTCTGGCAATTGAAATACTACGGCCACGAAGGCGTCCTAATCATGAACGGCGGGCGGAAGAAGTGGCTCGAAGAGAAGCGCCCGCTGACCAACGACAAGCCCACCTATGCAGCAGCGACGTACAAAGCAAAGCAACCCAACGCCGTGATTCGCGCCAAGCGCGACGACATCTTCGCGGTTCTCGATAAACGTTCGTCCGCGCAAATGGTGGACGTCCGCTCGGTGGACGAATTCACCGGGAAGATCATCGCCCCTCCGGGCATGACCGAGACCGCGCAGCGCGGTGGACACATTCCCGGCGCGCAGAACATTCCCTGGTCGCAAGCGGTAAACGAAGACGGCACGTTCAAGTCCGCCGATGCCCTCAAGCAGCTTTATGGCGCCAAAGGCATCGCCGGCAACCACGAGGTCATCGCCTATTGCCGCATCGGCGAGCGCAGCTCGCACACCTGGTTCGTGCTGAAGTACCTGCTCGGCTTCGAAAAGGTTCGCAACTACGACGGCTCGTGGACCGAATGGGGCAACCTGGTTGGCGCTCCCATCGAAAAAGAGACCGCCGCCGCCGCCGCACGATAGACTGGCCAGTAACGAGGAATTTCCATAGGGGCGCACCTCACAAAGGCTGCGCCCCTGTTCATTTATAGGTGTTATTCGTAACGGAGGGCAACGACCGGGTCAACGCGCGTAGCGCGCCGCGCCGGAATGTAACTCGCCGCCAGCGCGACCAGCAGGAGGAGCGCGGGCACCGCTGTTAGTGTCAGCGGATCGCCCGGCTTGGTGCTGGGCACGAGATGCACGAGTGTTTGATTTGCTGCAAGAGCGCAGAGCGTCCCGATTGCCGTCCCGGCAAGCCCGAGACCCAGCCCCTGCCGCAGCACCAGCCACAGCACGTTTCCGCGTTCGGCGCCGAGCGCCATTCGAATCCCCATTTCGTGCGTTCGCTGCGAGACGGTGTAGGACACAACGCCGTACAGCCCCACTGCCGCAAGAGTTAGTGCCAGGGAGGCGAACACTCCAAGAAGCGCCGCAAAGAGCTGCGGCTGGGCCAGTGAGTTCGCCAGGACCTCGTCCATCGTGCGAACCCGGGTGATCGGAACGTCGTGGTCCACCTGCTGCGTGGCGCTCTTCAGAGTCGCGGCGAGGGCCATCGGATCGCCGTCGGTACGCGCGACCATCGTCAGGAACGGCCACGGCGGACCCGGCTGCAAGTAGTTCAGAAAGATTTCCGCCCGGCTCGCCGCACCGAGCCCCGATTGCCGGGTATCCGCGGCGACGCCCACGACCGTCAGCGCCGCGATCCCCTCGAGGTTGATCTGTCTTCCCACCGGATCCTCACCGGGCCAGAATCGCCGCGCGGCGGATTCGTTAATAAGAACCACTGGCGGGCTGTTCGTCGAATCCTGGTCGCTGAACTCGCGCCCCGCCCGCAACGGAATTCCCATCGTGAGGAGATAACCGGGACTCACGACATTGAATAGACACTGGAATGGCTTGTCCGGAGCCGGGTCCGGCTTTCCCGGGATGTGAAATGATAAAGAATCAGAATCGCCGCTGAGAGGCAGATCGGCCACGAGCGCGACCGAGGTTATCCCGGCAAGCGTTTGGGCGCGATCCATCACGCTTTTAAAAAAGTGGATACGCTCGGGGTCGTGCGCATACTTAAGGCGCGGCAACCAAAAATCTACCGTCAGCAGGTTTTCACTGCGGAATCCGGGCGCCGTGTTTCGCAGGGCCACGACGCTCTTGAGCAATAGCCCCGCGCCGGAAAGCAAAACAAGCGCCATGGCCGTTTCGGTGACCACAAGAACCCCGCGCAGCCGCCGTCCGCGGCCGCTCTCCGTGCCCGAACGGCCGGACTCGCGCAGGGTTTCCATCAGATTCGGCGATGCCGCGGATGCGGCGAACACCACGCCGAAAAAGATCCCGGTGGCCAGCGACACCGCCAGAGTAAAGCCGAGCACTCGCCAGTCTGTGTGCGTGCTCGTGAGCCGCGGAACTTCAAATCGTTTGGACAGCATCACAACGAGCAGCCGCGCCATCCAACTCGACAACAAAAGACCCAGCGCGCCCCCCGCTAGCGCCAGCACCGTGCTCTCCGCCAGCAATTGCTGCAGAATCCGCTTGCGCCCCGCGCCCAGCGCCGCACGCACGGCAATCTCTTTCTGCCGCGACACGCTCCGCGCTAGGAGCAGGTTTGCCACATTGGTACACGCAATGAGCAGCACCAGCGTGACTACGCCGAGAAAAACCAGCATGCCCATTCGTGCGTCGCCCGCCATGGCGTCTACGAGCGGCACGGTGTTTACGCCGACGCCGCGGTTCTGCTTCGGATACATTTGCTCGAGGCGCTGCGCGATGAGGCTCAAGTCCGCCTGAGCCGCGCGGATGGACACCCGTGGCCGCAGCCGTCCCAAAATCATTAGAAAACCGTGCCCACGGCTGGGGTCGCGAACCAGCGGCATGTAAATCCTCTCCGGTTTTCCTCTGCTGATGGTGAAGCCGGGAGGCATCACGCCGACGATGCTGTAGGGTTCTTCATTGACGCGGATCATTCGGCCTAGCGCATCCGCTCTCCCGCCGTAGCGCTCCTTCCAGAACGCGTCGCTCAACAGCACGACGTGCGACGCGCCCGCTTCCCCTTCTTCCGGACGGAACGTCCGCCCGAGCTCCGGCGCTACACCGAACATCTCGAAGATCCCCGGCGTTCCTTGAACAGCGGGAGCTCGTTCGGCCTCCTCGCCGTTAGCCAGCGTCGCACCACGCGTCGTGAAGGCAGCCATCGCCTCGAAACTCTTGCTTTGGTCCCTCAAGTCCACAAAGTTGGGATAGGAATTGTCGTCTTCTTCTTTGCCGCGTCCAGCGTCCGTCGCCCAAACGAGCACCAAGCGGTCCGAGTCCGGAAACGGCAGCGGCCGCAACAGCACGGCGTTAATCGTGCTGAAGATGGCCGTGTTCGCCCCGATGCCGAGCGCCAGCGTCAAAACGGCTACCACGGTGAAGCCGGGATTCTTTGCCAGCATCCGCAGACCGTAGCGGATATCCTGCAGGAGGATTTCCACGAACCGGTAGACCCACATGTCCCGGCTCTCCTCTATGGCCAGCGTCATGTTGCCGAACCTCCGCCGCGCCGCATAACGTGCTTCCTCCGCCGGCATTCCCGCTGCGCAATGCTCTTCGGTTTCGAGTTCCAGGTGCACGCGAATCTCTTCGTCCAAATCCATCGCGCGATTCTTCCGGCCGAGCAAAGCTCCCAATCGCGCAATCTGCCTCCGCCAACTCATCCTTGTTCCTCGGTCCGTGCCGGACGGAGAATCCGCGCGACCGCCTCCGTGATTTTTTCCCACCGCGAGTGTTCCGCGGAGAGATGCCGCTGCCCTGCGGGTGTGAGCCGGTAGAACTTCGCCCTCCGGTTGTTGGTGGACGTCCCCCACTCGCCTTTGATCCAGCCCTCCTGCAGGAGCCGCTGGAGAGCCGGATAGAGCGAGCCATGCTCGATTTTGAAAACGTCCTGCGAAGTTTGCTCGATAAACTTGGCGATGCCGTGACCATGCATCGGCCCCCAGCGCAGCGTGCGCAGGATGAGCAAGTCCAGCGTTCCTTGCAGAAGGTCGAGCCGTTCGCCGTCAGAAGGTCTGGGTGTCATGGGTAGAGAGTCTACCATGCGGACGGTAGACAATCTACTAGACGCACGGACGCGGAGAATGTTTCATAGGCTGGCCAACCATCTCGGGGGCGTTTCCCGGTTATGTTTCACGTGAAACATATCCGGTAAGCTCCTGATTCCAAAGGGGTGAAAAGGAAACGACTTGAATGACTCCTAGCGCAAGTCCCCTGGATTGATGCCGTTGCGGCGGGCCTGGTCCTCCAGTGCCTCAACTCTGTCCTGGAACTCCCTTTTTTTCTTCCCCAGGAATTCGATGCGGTCTTGCGAGTTCAGCGGCAGGTCGGCCCCGTTGTACTGCCGCCCGGCGTCGCTGGTCTCTTTGCCGTCTTGAACCCCTTTCATTTTGCGGATCTCGGCATCGATCCGCTCGATTTGCGCGCGCAAGGGACTCAATTGTCTCTGATACCACGCTGGGTCTTTCTCCGGCGGGAGCAAGTCTTGGGGCTTTCCGGCCTGCGGCTTTTTCTGCAGAGTCCCCCGTGCTCCCGAAGGATTGCCGACAATCGAAACATTGGCCTTCAGCGTGTTGAGGTCATCCTCGGTCCAAATCTTCCTTGGCTTGCTTGGTTTTCCCGAAGATGGGGTCTGGGAGGAATTCTCTTGCTTGGACGACGGCGCCGAGCCGCTCGATGGCTGAGAGGAAGAGGAAGATTGTCCGAGAGCATTGCCAACGGAAATGTCCCAGATGCAAAGTGCCATCAGTGCGAAAGAAAAAACGCAGGGCCGCATGAGTCTCCTTTGCCTGCTTTGAGTATATTCGGGAGAGAATCAGCGGGCCGCTTCGGGCAGTTTGAGATTGCCCAATTCGGCACGGATGACGGCGAGCGCTTCTTTTGGCGGGCCGATGCGTTTGTACTGGCTCACCGTGGTGCGCTCGTGCACGCCCATGCTGAAGAAGAATTTCCGGCCGTCGAAATTGTAATCATAGAAGACAGGAAGCCATATTCCGGGCGTCACCTCGGTCTGCTCCATCACGAAGCGGCCGCCTTTGTAGACTTTGGCAATCAGACCTCCTCCGAAGGAAATGTCTTCGGCGATTTCGGCCTCGATCCGCGCAAGCTGCCCGGCGGATTCGTCCACCCAGACAACACCGCGAACATGCGAGAAAACCCCCGTTAAGCGCGAGGTGGGTTTGTACTTTGGATTGGGGTCCAGTTGAAACTTGGCCAGGATGCGGCCCTGGCGCTCTTCGCGGCCCAGCCAGGTGTAGATAAAGGCGTCGCGGACGGCATCCACCAACTCGGCGCGATCTTTGCGCCGTTTGGCAAACTTGGCCAGGGCATCGCGCTGCTCACGGCTGGCGGGTTCCGACGCCCACACCAAAGCGCTTTCCAGTTTGCGAAGCTCAGCAGTGTAAGCAGCGGGATCTGCAGGTTTGCCGTCGGGACCAAGAGGAATGCGGTCTGAGCCCGCGCCTGCGGGAATCACGCGCGCGGTCTGAACTTGTGCGGGCGCCGAACTGCCCGAGCCTTTGCGAGTCTCCCGGCGTTCGATGCGTTCGTAGAGATCCAGCGCGGCGTCATTGGCATGCTGGTCCGCGATGACGCGCTCGACGAGCGCGCGGCGCTCTTCCGGCGAGGGCGCGCGACCGTCTTCGGCGGGAACAGAGGTGCCCGAAACGCTTGCGCCCAGGGCAAGTCCTAGAAAAATCGGGGTGAAGTTCCATCGCGGCATAGGCAATTCATCCGGGCCTGCGGGCCGTCATTGCTAAGATTCATTTTATCGCAGTGCCGTTGCATAAAGCGGGTGAGTGCCCGGTTCGCAAACGGGCCGCGGGCATCGAATGGTGCGTCGCGCAAAGGGGCGAATTACTGCTTGGGTTTTTGTGCGGACTTCTGTTTTGATTCGCGAGTCCGCAACTTCTCCGCGAATCCCTCGGAGGTTCGAGGTTTGACAAACAGGCTCAGGCGCCAGAAAGGGAGAACTTGCGGAGCTTCCAACGATTTCACGGTGAATCGCGCCGAAAAGAGCTGACCGGTTGGGAGGTTAGGCCCGTGGTGCCGCCACGTGAAGGCGACACTCACAGGCCTGGTGGATTGGAGTGAGCCCCAATGGTTAGGACCCCAAACCAGAGTCGGCGCTACCGCAGGCGTTAAACTCGTCCGGCGGCGTGCTCGGCCCGGTGGTAGAGGGGTTGGGTTTGTGAAGTTGTATGTTGCCACCTGCCAAGAGTCGCGTGGAAACCACGACGGCAGATGTACCAGTGAATGGGCCACTGGTAGCCGTGATTTTCAGCCCAAACATGTCCACTCCGATTCCCGGCTCTCCGTTGTCCTCCGTCCTCGCGCGGAACTTAACAGTTGGGATGGAAGGGTTGTTGGTGTCGGCTGTGCCGCAGATATCGCGCACATTCGAGCCGGCGAACGGCTCAAAGTAGGCGTCGATGGTGTCACTGCTGACGTGGAGCCCTGCGAAAAAGTTCGTACCAGGCGGGTCGTGGTCCACAAAATTGACATGGCCGAAGAACGCACCGTTCTTGCAGCCCCCGACGAGGCCGAAGTTGGCGTGGTTGCCCTGGTCGGTGAGGACGAATCCGCCGCCCGTCGTAAAATCACAAGGGCTCGGAACTATGTGGGCACTTACCGACGTGGTCGTAGACATAAGAATCGCCGCTAGAAACCCCACTGCCAAAAGCGCGGATGCCAGCTTAGCGATCGTGATTTGCCCTTTTTTCATTATTTTTCTCCTTTCATCAGGCTGCTTCGCGCAACGCTAAGAGATTCCCGCGGTGGCAGACGCAATCACGACATCGGCAACGCCGGTGATGGTGACGTGAAGTGCATTGACCACGGCAGAGCCCGTCGAGGAAATGGTCTGTTCGTTGATAACCACTTGACCCCCGGGAACAGAGATGGTCTGGTTGGGGTCTCCCGTGACCGAGACGGGAGTGCCGTTGATCGAAAGGTTGTCAATGGTTGAGCTGCCGCTGCCGGCGGCTCCCGCCACTTGGGACGCCTGTGCCATAACCGAGTCAGCGGAGATGTTGACCCCTGCCACAGTCAGGCTCAGATTGCCGAGCGAAGCTCCAGAGTTAACTTCATTCGGATAGCTATAGGTGAACGCGTTGAGGGTTTCTGCACTGAGCA
>DASQHY010000047.1:0-5323 GCA_035631855.1 Candidatus Acidiferrales bacterium | reverse complement strand
GTGTTCTCTTCGCCGCGGCCCAACTGCAGATATTCGCCCAGGTCCAGCCGCCGCGCCACGTCCTGCAGCGATCCTTCATTCACCAGCCGCGACCTTCCCTTCGATAGCGTGCCCTCATTCCACTCCGGAAAGTGGCGGATGAGATACTCGCTCACCAGCAGACCCAGCACGGCATCGCCCAGGAATTCCAGCCGTTCGTTGTTCGCCGGCTGTCGCGGCGTTGCATCCCTTTCGGCACCGCCGCCCGGCTCCATCTCCGGCAGCGCCGAGCTGTGCGTCAGGGCGCGCAGCAACAGCTCGGGATTGCGAAAGCGATGTTCCAGCGCGCCTTCCAACTCTTCCCGGGCTCGCGCGGCTGTCGCCATAGTCTGTTCGGGGCTACTTCGGCGCGCTGAGCTGCGTCGCCGCCTGCTTCTTGGCGTCTTCCAGACGCGCTTTGCAGTTCGCCTGGAGCTGCCAGGGAATCTCCGCGCACTTGGTGAATGTCGTCACCGCATCGTTGAAGTGCTTCGTATTGACTTCCGCCAGGCCCAGCACGTAGTAATTCACCGGATCCGGGTCCGGGACAATCTTGACCGCCTCTTCCAGGTCCGGGATGGCTTCGGCGTACTTGTGACGCTGGAAATTTGCGAGCCCCAGGCCGCTGTGGGCCATCGAAAGACGCTGATTGTTGACTTTCTGGAAAGTCTCCTCGGTGGTTTCCGGGGGCTTCTGCAAGTTCGGAGTCAGCTCGATGGCGTGTTTGCCGTATTTCTCCGCCTTGTCGAGTTGCGCCTGGGCGTCGGGAGCATCGGGTTTCCACGCGCGTGGCAGTGTCTGGCTCAACAAGGAGAGCACCAGAACGTCGTCCGGGTTCAGCGCCAGCGCCTTCTCGCCCGCGCTGAACATTTTTTGCGTATTTCCGGCGATGAGGTAATTCAGCGTCATGCCCGAGAGGACGGTTTCCAGGTACCGGCTCTGCGGGTACTTAGCGACAAATTCTTCGCCCAACTGGATTCGCTTCGGCACGTCGTTTGCTTTCGCATCCATCGCCGCTTTGTAAGCGGCATCCTCTTCTGCCGTTGCCGCCGGCGGACGGGCATTCGGATCATCCAGCGAAAAAGCCGAGGGCTGTGTGGGTTTCGGCTGGGTCTGTTGCGCCGGCGGCGGCTGCTGCGGCTGCTGCCCGCTCCCCTGGCTCTGCCCTGCCCATCCCGGTGATAAGACAAACAAGGCCGCCGTGATGAGCCATACCGCCCTTTGAGTATTTCCTTTCATGGTGCTCTCCTTGGTCGGACCGGAATTCCTCTGCAAGATGAAAGTAGAAATCGGTCGGGGTGGAGCGCGTTTTCGCACCCCGAATTCTTACTTTTTCTTGTCCAGGGCGCGCTGCGCCGCGTGCCGAGCCGCCTCTGGCGCGCCTTCCGTAGCCGCCGCGGCCCGGTACTCCTCGCGCGCGCGGTCGTGCTCGCCCTCGTCATCAAAGATCCGCCCTAAGTATACGTGAGACCACGCCAGAACGAGAGGGTCCTTCGTTGCTGCCGGGACCACTGCGGCACCCTGAGCCGCAGCGTTCCCAGCGGCCCCATCGTCGGTGTTCCCGGACTTCTGCCCTATCAGGTGCCCAAACAACTCTTTCGCCTTCCCGCCATTCCCTTGCAGCAAAGCCACCAGCGCCAGGCCATACCACGCGCGCGGCTGGCCCGGATATTTCACCAAAACTCTTTGGAACGCCGCCGAAGCCCCCGCCGCATTCTTCAGCGCAATTTGCCGCTCGCCTTCGGTGAGCGCCGCCAGAGCCTCCGGATCGTTCGGCACGCCCGCGGGCAGCGCGGCCGCGGCCTTCACCTTCACCGGCTCGCCCTCCGCCTGCGTTCCTTCCGCCGAAGCCGTCTCCGCTTCGGCGAACTTCACCGTCTCCAGCCGTTTCGCTTCCGCGCCGGTGTCAATCGTTCGCACCATATCCGGGAAGTAATACTGCATCGCCGGCTCGGCTTTCTCAAATTTCCCCAGCGCCCCCAGCAGCGCACGCACCAAGACGAATCCGCTGGCTTCGTCCCGGTCGATTCGCGCCGCGACTTGCCCCGGCGAGAGCTTCTGCAGCCGCAACTCCACCGCGCGCACCAGGCACTCCGTAAAAAACGACGGGAAATCGTCCTTGAATTCATTCGGTAGCCGCGGCGCGTGCGCCGCAATGTCCAGCAGCGGGCGCTTCACCGCCACCACGTTCGGGTAACGCAGCGGCAGCCAGTCCAGCATGAAGTGCAGATAGGCGTGCCGGATTTCCGCCGTGGGGATGTCTCCCACGCCGCTCAGCAGAATTGAATAGTGCTCGGTGAAGTTCAGCACGTTCGTTTTGCGCCCCACCATCGGCTCCACCACCACCGAAAACGTGCGCTGGCTCTCGGGCTTCAGGATCTCGCGCAGATACCCGTTCGCCTGCACCACCATCTGCGTAATCGGCTCGTGCAGCCGCGCGATCTCCTGGTTGTACGCCGGCTGAATCCTTCGCCAGAGCTCTCCGATGTGCTGCTCGGCGTAGTACGCCGCCAGCAGCTCGTTGAAATCCTCGATGGCCAGCACTTCCGGAGGGAGATCGTCGTGACGCATCAGGTAGGCAAACTTCGGCGCGGGACCCACCACCACGCCGAACCAGATATACCGCGAAAGCGTCGCGCCCGAATCGGCAAGCTGGTGCTGCTTGAAGTACTCCCGCACCGCGTCCACCGCCGGGCCTTCCTGCTTCAGCAGGATGTCCCGAAGCTGCGCCCGCAGCGGGTGCCAGCCCGCCGCGCTCACTTCCGCCTCGAACCCCGCCGCGTGCAGCGCGCACATCGTCGTGAACAGCGCTTCGCTGTCGTCCACGGTAATGTTCGTCGCCGGAACCGCCGTGCGATTCTGCGGGGTCGCCACGGGCCGCCCGGTCAGCGCCTCACGCATCCCAGCGTTGGAATCCGCTCGCCGCGCGGCGGCCCTCGCCCCCGCTGGGGCGAGAGACACCGCCACTAGCAGCATTGCCGCCGTACCGAGCCGAATTATTTGACGCAATTGGATTTTGGTTCTCTCTGCAGTTGGCTTGGACACCTTACCACTTTGTTGAAAGACTCTCTTTGGTTGTCATCCTGGCGAAAGCCGATGACTCTTCCTTGGGAGTCCCGATTCTGCTGGAACGTGGTTCTTCCCGGTTCCGAACTTGTCGGAGACAATCTGCCTTCAACCATTTCAATTTACAGGGGCCGTTCCGCACAGTCAAGAAAGGCATGCCATCGAGCGCGGGCCCTCGTTGGCCCGGACAAGGGAGAGCATCGTGCACACAATGGAAACGGGCCTCCAGCTCGTCGGTGTTTCAGTCCGGAACACACCGAAATGTTCCGTATCTATTAACTAGTTCCGGTACTTCATGTCCCATAAGTGACAGACATAGAAACTCTCTCTCCATAATCTTTTCCTAGGAATAACTCCGAGAAGGCCCGGGGGCATGGAGCCTCCAAAGGGAATTGCCCCCGGGCCATAGCAGGTCGGGCATGTCTCCACAATCTGAACCCAGCCTCGAGCAAGTGAAGCGAACTTCCGCGCCCGACGCGCCTGAGCGCAGGCAGAATCTCGTGCGAATCCTGTTTGTTCATCGTTCCTTGGAAGATGTCGAGCGATGCTTGCAGGAGCTCAAGAGGATGCGATTCACGGTCAGCTCGGACGTGGTCGTGACTCCCGAGCAGTTCACCGAGCGGCTCCGTTCGGAGAGCTTTGATCTGATTGTCGCCGAGTGCCCCAGCATAAACTGGAAGGAGACGCAGGTGCTGGAGCTGCTGGGCCGGATGAAGAAGGACATCCCTCTGATCTTTTTGCTCTACGGTTTGAGACGCGAAACCTCTGCTAGGTTGATCCTGAAAGGTGCCGCCGATTGCGTTGGCATGGAGAGCCTTGGCCATCTGCCTATCGCCGCTCATCGCGTCCTCAATGAGAAAGTGTTGCGCGATCAGCGCGACCACGCCGAAAAGGAATTGCGGCGCTCGCAGGCACGTTACCGTGCCTTGGCAGGAAATCTCAGCTTTGGAATTTGCCGCTGCAGTGTCGACGGCAGGCTTCTGGAGGTCAATGAGGCCATGAAGAGAATGCTCGGCTATGACTCGATAGAGGAACTCTTGGCTTTGGACCTTATGTGCGAGATTATTCGGGACCCCCACAGCCGCGCGCAATTGCTGGGTCAATCGGCCGCCGATGCTCCGCTCGACCGCATCGAAGCGGAATGGCAGCGCAAGGACCATGCCACCCTGAAGGTCCGGCTCAGCGGGCGGGAAGTTCTCAGCGAACACGGAGCATGGGAAGCTTACGAGGTCATCGCCGAAGACGTCACCCGGCAGCGAGAGTTGGAGGATCACCTCCGTCGGCAGGCCGCCAGTGATTCGCTGACGGGTCTGGCCAACTATCGCCGCCTCGTGGATGTGCTCGATTCGGAAATCAGGCGCAGCAAGCGCACCGGTCGCCAGTTTGCCATGTTGTTCTTTGACCTGGACGGATTGAAACGAATCAACGACCGCCACGGACACATGATCGGAAGCCAGGCGCTTTGCCGCCTGGCCGATGTCTTGTGCTCGTGTTGCCGGGATATCGATACTCCCGCGCGCTTCGGCGGGGACGAATTCGCCCTGATCTTGCCGGAGACTGACGCAACCGCGGCGAACCTGGTGGCGCGGCGTATTTGCGAGAGCGTTACCCATGATGGCAAAGGACCACAGCTTTCCGTCAGCTTCGGCCTTGCCATCTATCCCCAGCACGGTGACACCATCGAGACTCTTTTGTGCCAGGCAGATTTGGCGCTGTACGTGATGAAGCGGCAAAGAATTGGGGTCTCAGAGTCCATGCAAACTGCCTCTGGCCACTAAACTTATTTCGTCAACCCGGCGTGGCTTAACGGTTCTCGGGCGTCACCCTCTATGCCCAAAAAGAAAGCGAAGAAAGACTTCGGCAGGACGACACTTGCCCGTGTCAGGAAGGAAATGGCCAGGCCGCGCATGGCCAAATCCGCCAGAAAGAAGTATGCGAACCTCGCTTCGCCCCTGGCGCTGGCCGGGGCCCTAAAAACCACCCCGTCGTGAACCCGGGGAGAGTCATTTCGAGAACAAGTTTTTCGACGAGCCGGAGCGCTTATGGGGCAAGCGATCCGCCCAGCCTTCGACTCAAACTGCACCCATTGCCGCTCAGGGCACTACTCTTGCTTGACTCCAATGATTTTGCTAAAATATGTATTAATCGGTGCTGTGATGCGGGCAGAGTTTAGTTCCGGCAAAACTCCATCCAAAATGATGCTTAAGGAAGGGCTCTCTTTTGATGTCCAGGCATATCT
>DASQHY010000046.1:0-24947 GCA_035631855.1 Candidatus Acidiferrales bacterium | reverse complement strand
TTCCATGAAGCTGCCTACCTGGCGAAATTTTTCGACACCATCGAGATCAACACCTCCTTTTACCAGCCGCTGAAGCCGGAGCATTGCCGGCAGTGGATCGAAAGGGTCTCCGGCAATCCCAGGTTCATGTTTACCGCCAAGCTCTGGCAGCGGTTTACCCATGAGTTGGCGGCAAATGCCGACGATGAACGCGCGGTTCGCGCGGGCTTCGATCCCCTGCGCGAAGCCGGAAAACTCGGCGCCCTGCTGCTGCAATTCCCCTTTTCGTTCCATCGGACCAAGGAAACCGAAGCCTACCTCGATACCCTGCTGAAGAGATTCGGTGACTATCCGCTGGTGGTGGAGGTGCGTCACGCGTCCTGGAACGATCCGGACTTTTTTGAGATGTTGAGGGAGCGCGGCGTGGGGTTCTGCAATATTGACCAGCCGCTGATCGGGCGCTCACTCCGGCCCTCGGAACGAGCCACCTCGCCGGTCGGATACGTGCGGCTCCACGGGCGGCGCTACGACACCTGGTTCAGCGACGACCCGGAGGTCCCCGGGTCGGAACGCTATAACTACCTATACACCGAAGAGGAGTTGGACCCGTGGGTGCACCGAATTCGCGCCCTGGCGGGCCGTACCAAAAATACGTTTGTTCTGACCAACAACCATTTTCAGGGAAAGGCCGTTGTGAATGCGCTGCAATTGATCAGCGTGCTGAAGGCCGCCAAGGTCAAGGTTCCCGACGTTCTGCGCCAGCATTACCCGGAGTTGGAAAGGGTCGCCAGCGAACCGAGCCAGGAACCCACGCTGTTTCCCCTGGGCACGCCTCAACCTGAGCAAAAGTGAGCGAGGTTATTTCTTGAAAAGGTCGTCGAAGGCCTTGCGCGCGTCGGTGTGCCGGCCCGGGGCAGGCGAAGCGGCTGCCGCGGGGGTCGAAGTATAGGAAGTGGGAGCCGTATCCTTCTCCACAGTGGTCCGGAACTGATAGAACGTGCAATCGTTCCGGGCGTCTTTGCGCGCAATGCGCTCCGGAATGGGCTGTGTGCATTCGAACTGCGCAGCGCTATCGAAGAAAACACATTGTTTGCAGGAGTGCAGCTCAAACTTGCACCGCGGACACTGGCCGTTGGGATCAAATCCCGGCGCGAGGACACCGCCGCAATTCGAGCACCGCGCGCGAGTGACGGTGCCGACCATGCGGGGCGTGCGCGGCCCAATTTGTTCCTGGCGCGGGCCCCTTTCTGCCGGACGTTCTTTTTTCTTTTCAGGTTTGCCGTGATCCATGTAACCGTGCTGCTTGTACTTGCGGTCCACTGCGACCTCCAAGGGGGACTTCCGGTTGGCTAGACCTGACCGGCAGGCGCGCAAACTTGCCTGCCCGGTTGCAAAGCTGGCCTAACTCTGCGGAACTGCTACACTGCAACGCACATCATTTTGCTGAACACGTTACCTGGGAGCATGTGCGATCGAGGCGAGTAAGGAGTAGTGTGAACCTCTTTCGCCCGGCAAGTCAAGCGAAGACGCCCTTTCGCGTTTCCACCAAAACAAGGACGCTTCCCTCGTTCGGTTTGCCCACGACGCCTCCCTGCGCGGCGCGAGAAAACCATATTATCCGCGAGCCCAAAAGCGCGAGAACCCTTCGACAGGCAGGTCAGGCTGAATCAGTGTTCGCGGCGCGCCGTCGGCAGCAAGAATCGCTTCCGCCGCGAGGTATCCACTGCGCACGGCACCCTCCATGGTCGCGGGCCAGCCAGTGGCGGTCCAGTCTCCGGCGAGAAACAGGTTGCGGATGGAGGTTTGCTGTTTCGGCCGCCAGCGGTCCACACCCGGCTCAGGGGAAAGAGTCGCGGCGGCCTCTTTGATCACCGTGGCTTTTACGAGAGCTGCTTCCCTGGCCGCGGGAAGTGCTTGGCGCACTTCTTGCAGGCACAGATCAATAATCTCCTGCCGGGATTTCTGCAGTAGGTCGTACGAGGCGCTGATGACCAATTGAATGTACTGTCCAGGTCCCTTGCCGTCGGGGTTCCCGTAGAGAAGGCTCTTATTGAAGATCCACTGCGTCACCGTATCGAGCAGAGTCAAGTAAGGCTCGGTCATCACTTGCCGGTCGAACCAAAAATGGACTCCGGTGATGGGAGCGACTTTGAACTTCCCCAGACTTTGAAAGGCAGCCTCGCCCTGCTTCACTTGCGGCGGAAGCACGTCGTCCAGGACGTCCTGCGTGACGGCGGAGACATAAGCATCCGCTGTCTCTGTGCGATCCTCGAACACCACGCCCTGCATCATCCGGTTTTCGATCAGGAGGCGCCGCGCAGTTGCCCGGAACACAACCTCGCCGCCTTTTCGCTCGATGGTGCGTTTGCATTCCTCGTAAAGCTTCGCCAGCGGCACTGCGGGGACGCCCATGCGGTATCCGGCGCGATTCGAAAGGACCGCCTTCCAAAAGACGTCAATGCCGTAGCGCGCGTCCGTGCGGTCAAGCTCCTCATCGAGAGCACTTACCAAGACCGCCCGCCAAAACCTCGCGATGGCCGCAGCAGTCTGCTTCCGCCGGCGCAGCCATTCCAGCATGGAGATGCCGCCGGGCTCGTCGAGATCCGGAGGATGCCCGCCGCTTTTCAGGATGTCCCACATAGCCCGGGCAATGGAGAGTTTGTCGCGGAGTGCCAACGGGGAAAACAGCGCGAAGGAACCGGCAAGGTGAAGCGGCGCAGGGAGAACTCCCGCCTTCAGCACACCTCTTCGCCCTTGGGGGTCTTGCAGGATGAGGCGGTCGAAGAACCGGATTTTGTCCGCCGCGCCGACTCTCCGGTAAAAGTCTTCCAGGTTTGTGCAGCAGCCGAAGGTGACGTGCTGGCAATTGTCCACGTGCTCCCCGTTCGGGAGCACATAAGACGTGGCGCGCCCGCCCAGAAACGGCCGCTTTTCGAAAAGCCGGACGCAGTACCCGGCGTCAGCCAGCGCGACGCCCGCCGACAACCCCGCCAGTCCCCCGCCGATCAGAATCACGCTTTTCAAAGACGTTGGCCTCTGTACAGGAGCGGAAGCGCGCCAATCCCCAAATATACATCTTCTCGGCGAGAGAAAGCCGGACACGCGAGGAAAAGACGTCAAAGCCGCGCTGTTCGATGCGGGCCAGCAGGGTGCTGTAGGTTCGCACCAAGCCCCAAAGCGCCGCGCGGCTTTCCGGAGCGACCAACGAAATCAGTCCGGCGCCTTCGCGGTAGAACTGCCAGGCGCGCTCCGCCTCGAACCGCAACAGTTCCCGAAGGGGGAGGGTGACCTGTTTTCCGCCGAGATCCTCCGGCGCGACACCGAAACGCTGCAGGTCTTCTGCCGGCAAGTAGACGCGGCCCAAGGCGTAATCCCCGGAAACGTCGCGAAGAATATTGGTCAGCTGAAATGCCAGCCCCAGCTTTTCGGCAAGGTCCAGCGCGCGGGGGTCGTGGAATCCGAAAACGTAGACGCAGTTGAGCCCGACGGTTCCAGCGACGCGGTAGCAGTATTCGCGGAGCCGGTCAAACGTCGGGTAGGAAGCGACGGTCAAGTCCATCTCCGCGCCGGAAATGAGGTCGTGGAGATACCGCGCGGCGATGTGATAGCGGCGCAGGGTATCCACAAGGGCGGGCAAGACAGGATGCGCCGCAGGGCCACCCTGCGTGAGCGCGGAATCCAAGGCAGCTCGCCACCGCGCCAGGCCGCGCTGCTTGGAGGCGACGTCCCCCGGCTCATCGGAAACGTCATCCACGAGGCGCATGAAAGCATAAAGCGCCGCCAGCGCATCGCGCCTTTCTCGCGGGAGCAGATAGAAGGCGTAATAGAAATTGCTCCCCGCAGCGCGCGCCACGCGGTGGCATTCTTCGTAGGAAGCCGCGAGGGAGTTCGTGCCGTTCCCGGAACCCATCTCTTTTTCGGGTCCGGTGTCCCGCGTGACCAGCCATGAAAGCAGCGCCTTCCCTAGAAGGCGCGCTTGCGTGGCTCGGCTAATCGCGGGACGCCGCTCCAGCGTGTTGTAGCCGATCTTCTCGATGGCCTCGAGAACCGCGAGACCTCCCCGGCTGAACATTTCAATATCAATGCGCAGCCCCGAGTCCACGCATTCCGCCAGGGGGAGCCCTGCGGCAAAGAGCTGGCGTGTCCGCGCGATGAGCTCTTTCATCAGATGAACGTACCGTTCATCAAAGCGGCGGTTCACGATCTCCTCCGGACCTAAGCCGTGCGATGCGAGCGCATCGAGCGGAATGTAAATGCGGCCCTTGTCCAGATCGCGGGAGACATCCTGCCAGAAATTGGCAAGCTGGAGTGCGGTGCAGGTATAGTCGGACAGCCGCTGACGCTCGGCGTCGCGGTAGCCGCACAGATACAGCACCAGCCGTCCGACGGGGTCGGCGGAATAGCGGCAATATCCGAGAACGTCGTCCCACGTGGCGTAGCGTTTCACGGTTTGATCCTGCCGAAAGGCGACCAGCAAATTGCGAAAGGGCTCCATGGGGATGCCGCAGGCACTGACGGTTTCCGCCAGCGCGACGAATACCGGGTGGGAGGGACGGCCTTCGTAGCAGGCGGCGAGTTCGCGTTCCCACCAATCCAGCAGTTCGAGCGCGCGCCCCGAATCCGGAACCTCGTCGCCCAGGTCGTCTGCCCATCGGCAGTACGCATACACGTTGTAGAAATGCTGGTGCAGGCCGCGCGGAAGCAACCAGGAGACGACGTTGAAATTCTCGTAATGATGCGTGGCCAGCCAGCGGGTGTACTGCCGGGCCTGCTCCGGGGCGCAGCCCGCCGGCGGAGCGGTGCGCGCAACTTCGAGTTCCGTGGGGGTTAGCATGGCGGCGAGTTTCGGCGGGCGACGCGGTTCACGTTACGGGCGCACGGCAAACTTGATTTCACGGCTGCGCGCTTTCATCTGCTTGAACGCGCGAGGCAGCTCGGAAAGGGTGATTTCGCCGGTGACAAAGTCTTTTGCGGAAACGTCGCCGCGCGCGATGGTATCGAGCGCCTCGCGAATAAACCTGGGCGTATGGTGGAACGTGGACTTGATGGTGACTTCCGCGTAGTGAATCGCCGCAGGGCGCACTTCGATGCGCGCGTCTTCGGGAAGTCCGCTGAACAGATTCAAAGTGCCTCCGCGGCGGACCATTTCCAGAGCCCACTGCCAGGTGGTGGTGTTCCCCGCGGCTTCGATCGCGCAATCGGCGCCGCGCCGCCCATCGGTGAGCTCGCGGACGGCGCGCACCGTGTCCGGCAGCCCGGTTACGTTCAACGCTACGTGCGCGCCCATGCGGCGGGCGGCATCCAGTTGTCCGGCGCGCTTGCCCAGCGCCAGCACGCGCGCGCCCCTGCTCGAAAGAATGCGGACGAACTTCAAGCCAATCGGACCGCACCCGATGACCACGACCGTATCCCCCGGGTGAACGCCGACTTCGTGAACTCCCCGCAGCACGCAGGCCAGCGGCTCGGCCATCGCGGCATCTACATCCGTCACATGGCCCGGAATCTCGAGCAGGTTCTCGCGAACGATGCGCCCGGGAATGCGCATGTATTCCGCGTAGGCGCCGTTGTTGAACAACAAATCTTCGCAAAGATTTTCCTGGTCGCGATGGCAGTAATAACACCCGCGGCAGGGCGCCGAATTTGCAGGGAGCACCCGCAGACCCGGTTGCCACTGAGGGGACACCTTGGCTCCCACGGCGACGATTTCGCCTACCAGTTCGTGGCCGAACACCGCAGGCGGGGTGATCATCCGGGCATGGTATCCGCGCTTCCAGACTTTCAGGTCGGTCCCGTCGGTCAGGGCGACGCGCACACGGACGAGAATCTCGTCCGCCGCGATGGGAGGAATGTCAATCTGCTCCACGCGCAGGTCTTCGCTGCCGTGAAGCACGGCGGCCGTCATTTGTCCGGCAGGCCGCTCGACTTCGATTTTCGGCGGAAGCGTCTCGTGTGTAACGCGTGCCATGTCTTCTCTTCGGCCTTCCTTACGAGTACTGGATGAGCACTTTCAACGAGTCGGCCGTGGGCCGCGCCGCCAACTCAAGCGCTTGCTGAATCTGCGACAGCGGGAACCGGTGCGTCACCAAACCAGCGACCGGCAGCTTCCTTGAAAAAATCAATTCCGCCGCTGACTCTTGGATGTCTGCCGCGGCACTATAGCTGCCTAGGATTTCTTTTTCTTCCACACCGACAGCCGCCGCGGGAAACTCTATTTTCATCTGGGGATCGTTCTGCGCGAACAGCAGTACGCGTCCCCCAGGGCGAGCCGCGGCAAGCGCCTCGGTGACAACAGCCGGCTGCGGTACGGCCACCAGCACGGCGTCAGCGCCGCGCCCTTCGGTTCTGCCGCGAACCTCATCCACAAGCTTACCACCACTGGGGTCAAACGCGGCGTCGGCGCCGAATTCCATGCTCTTGGCGCGGCGCTCGGGCATGGGATCACTCCCATAGACGGCCGCTCCCGCCAGCTTGCTGAGCATCATCAGAAGCAAGCCGATGGGCCCCAGGCCGATAACCAGAACCGCCTCGCCCGCCGCTACACGAGCCTTCTCCACCGCTTTCACGCACGTATTGGCCGGCTCGATGAATGTGGCTTCTTCGAACGTGACGCCCGGAGGAATGCCAACGATGCCGCCCTCCGCAATCCACGGCATCGCTTTCACATATTCGGCGAATCCTCCGCCATTGGGGGTGAAGCCGGCGGTCAAGCCCGTCTTCTTATAACCGGGGCACTGCGAAAAGAGCTTGTGCCCGCAATAGAAACAATTCCCGCAGGGCACGTGATGAAAACTCATTACGCGGTCGCCGGGCTTCCACTTCGCCACGCCCCGTCCCACTTCCACAACCGTACCGGCAACTTCATGCCCCAGGATTTGCGGCGGTTCGAGGAAACCATGAAGAATTTTCTTGATGTCTGTGCCGCAGATCCCGCAAGCCGCCACGCGGATGAGCATTTCGCCGTCCGCGACTTCCGGCACGGGAACCTGCTCGACTTCGACCTGTCCCTTCCCGCGATACACCCCCGCACGCATCGTCCTTGGCGTCTGTCCGCCACCGGGCTGTGTTTCGAGGATGGCGCCCGTGCGGCTCACGTAGCGGAAACCTCTTCGGCAATTTCGATCTGCTGTTCCAAATTCCATGCGCCGAGGGCGCCTACAAAGCGGTCCAACACATCGGCAAGAGCTCGTGCAGCACTTCGGCTGCGCCGGCCAAAGCGCACGAGCGCTGGAACCTTGCCCGGATGGCGCATCACTTCTTGGAAGACGCGCATCAGACTGACTTGCCCTTCGGGCGTGATGGTCTTGCCGAAATCGATGGGAAGATCCTCATCCGCGGAGTCGCTGACCGCCCGGATGGCCACGCACCGCGCACTCCAGGCCGAGCTCTCCTTCATGACCTCAAAACTCTCCATTTCCACGGCATCTGCCATCGCCGCCAGTTGTGCCTTTTCTTTCGCCAATACGACG
Organism: Candidatus Acidiferrales bacterium; assembly: GCA_035631855.1. Lineage (GTDB taxonomy): Bacteria > Acidobacteriota > Terriglobia > Acidiferrales > UBA7541 > DASQHY01. Next base: position 17,502 of record DASQHY010000046.1, on the reverse strand, counting down.
AGCCGGTCAAGCGTGTAGAAGCTGTCCACGAGACGCACACCGCACTGCGAGGCAAGAGCCAGAAGTCCGGGATCGCTCCGCATCTGCTCGCTTCCGGGGCGGTGATGAATCTTTTCGGTGCGCACGCTCCGCGCGGCGAGAACTTCACCGGCTTTGCAATCCTTAGACAGCGCACCTGCCAGCCCAGCGGAAATACATGCATCAAACCGGCGATCCTCCGCAGCGTGGGCACTGTAAATGCCGGTCAGACTCGAACGGACATGGCGGGGGCCTATTCCCGTGAGCAAAACGGAGACCTCTGTTTCTCCAAAACAGGCCCGCTGCAAAATTTGGTCGCCGGCTTTTGCGCTTGTGAATTTGTGACGGCTCCGCCAGGGGCTGAATTCGGCTTCGGCGGCGAATGTGACGAGGACGCGCATTTAGTTCAGGGCACCGACTCTAAGCCGCATGGGCCTGCGCGAGGCGCTTGGATCCTCGCGCGGCAACGTAACCGTTCGACTCGTACCAGCGGACGGCGCGCTCCAGCGCGGCCTCCACCGGTCCCGGCCGAAAACCCAATTCGCGCTGCGCCTTCGAGCAATCCACAAACATACTGTGGCGCGCGATCTTGACACCTTCGACCGGAATCTGCGGCTCGCGGCCCAGCAGCCGAGAAAAAGCAGTTTCCGCGTAGGCCGCGCCGAGCGCAACGGCATGCGGGATCTTGAGCCGCGGCGCCGGCCTGCCCGAAATCCGCGCCAGCGAGTCCAGCACCTGCTTCAGGGTTAGATTCTCGCCACCCAGTAAATACCGCTCACCCGTTCTTCCGCGCTCTGCCGCCAGCAGATGGCCCGCCGCCGCATCTTCAACAGCGACGAAATTCAGGCCGGTTTCGACGTAACCCGGCATCTTCCCCTTCAAAAAGTCCAAAATGATCTTCCCCGTGGGCGTGGGCTTCCAATCGCCGGGGCCGACCGGCGTCGTCGGGTTCACGACAATAACGGGAAGGCCTTCCTTCGCGGCCCTGAATGCCTCTTGTTCGGCGAGCCACTTGGAGCGCTTGTAGTGCCCAATCATTTCATCGAGCATGCTCTCGGTGTCTTCATTCGGAAGGCGCCCCGGCCGGTCCACGGCAATGGTGGCCACGGTGCTGGTATAGAGGAATTGCTGGACGCCCGCGCGCCGCGCAGCGTCGAGAAGGTTTTTGGTGCCGGTGACATTGGATTCGTAAATATCGCGCGGGTCGCGGGCCCACAGGCGGTAGTCGGCGGCGACGTGATAGACGCGGCGCACGCCATGCAAAGCGCGCTGCAGCGAGGCAGGGTCGCGCAGGTCGCCTTCGCTTCTTTCTACAGGGAGATCTTCGATGGCGCGCAACTGGCTCGCGGAGCGGACCAGAACGCGCACCGTTTCACCGTGCGATACCAGTTGCCGGGCCACGTGACTTCCCAGGAAGCCTGTGGCTCCGGTGACCAGCGTGGTCATAACACTCGCAGGCGACCGTCTGAAGACACCAAGTCCGCCTGGCTCGCCGGGGGCATTACCCCCGCATGCGTCCCATCGGAGTTCCCGTTGCCGTGACCGCCGGTGTGCCCGTTCGATCCGTTTGGTTTTCGCGCGCCGCCCATCTTGCCCCGGAGTTGCCAGCTCAGCATTTTCCAGTTGTCGCCCAGTTTGCGATGCGCGCCCAGCACGGCGGAAGGCTCATAGCCCACGTGCACCATGCAGTCCTTGCAGCGCGGGTCGCGGCCGCGCCCGTACTTCTCCCACGGCGTATTCTCGAGAAACTCCCGGAACGTGGCATGGTGCGCGTCGGTCATCAGGTAGCACGGCCCTTTCCAGCCGCGCGGGTTGTAGGTGGGATTGCCCCACGCCGTGCACATCAACTCGCGCTCGCCGCGGAGATACTCGAAGTAAATCGGGGACATCATCAGGTTGTAGCCGTCGAGCAGCTCACTGGCTTGGCGGAATTTGTCACGAATCTCCTCGCGGGACATGAAAATGTCCTTGGTCTGCACGGCGGCGTAGGAATAGGCCGGCGAGAGCATGTAGCCGTCCACGCCCAGGTCGTAGAGATAGGCGTAGAGTTCGGCGATTTCGTTGATATCGGTTTCCTTGTAAATCGTGGTATTCGAGCACACCAGGAACCCGGCGGCCTTGGCGGCCTTGATTCCTTCGATGGCCTCCTGGAAAACACCGTCGCGCTCGACGCACAAATCGTGGGTGCGCTCCATACCGTCCAGGTGCACGTTCCAGAAAAAGCTGGAGGTCGGCTTGAACTCGTGCATGCGCTTGCGGATAAACATGCCGTTGGTGCAGAGGTAGATGTGACGGCCCCGCGCGAGGATTTCGCGCGTCAGCCGGCCGATTTCCGGATAGATCATCGGCTCGCCGCCGCAGATGGAGACCACCGGCGCGCCGCAGTCCTCCATCGCGGCCAGGCACTGCTCGACGCTGAGCATCTCGTTGATCGTCGAATGGTACTCGCGGATGCGCCCGCAGCCCGTGCAGGTGAGGTTGCAGGCGTGCAGCGGTTCAAGCATCATCACCAGCGGAAACATCTTCTCGCCGCGAATCTTTTTTCCGGCGATATATTTCGTCAAATTCGCCGTCAGTTTCAGCGGAAATCTCATGCCATCCCCTTTAACCCGCTGCGCTGGCGGAATTCGGTAGGCCGGAATTCCCTCGAGTGCCATTCCTGAATGCCTTGCGTGATGTTGCCATAGCGCGCCAGAGCGTAGAGCGGAAAATAATTTCGATACAGGTGGTATTTCAGATAGAACACACACGGAAAACCAGTCCCCGTGAATTGCGCCTCGTCCCAGGAGCCGTCGTCCTTTTGCTGCTCGACGAGCCAGGCCGCCGCCCGGGAAATGGAGGGATCGCCGGCTTCGGCGCCCGCCAGCAGGCCAATCAGGCCCCAGGCCGTCTGCGAAGGAGTGCTCGGGCCTTGACCCTTAGTCCGCGCGTCGCGATACGACTGAGGAGATTCGCCAAAGCTGCCGTCCGGCTTCTGCACGGCGTGCAGCCAGGAGACAGCGCGCTGGCAGTATTGATGCGCCGTGAGTGAGACCGTCTCGAGGGCCCGCAAAACCCCGCTGGTGCCGTATACATAATTCACACCCCAGCGGCCGTACCAAGCGCCGTCCTCGGTCTGATCCTTCAACAGGAACTTCACCCCGCGCTGAACGGTGGGATCGGAGGCCGGCCAGCCATAGCGCCCCAAGCACTCCAGCACCCGCGCGGTGACGTCCGCCGTCGAAGGGTCGAGCATCGCGTTGTGGTCGGCAAAGGGTATAAACGTGAGAGCCTTCTTATCGTTGTCGCGGTCGAAGGCGCCCCATCCTCCATCGCGATTCTGCATGCTCAGCAGCCATTGGATGCCCCGGCGCATCGCGCCTTCCATGCGCGCCTTGTCGGGATAATCCACACGCTGCAAAGCCATCAGCACAAACGCGGAGTCGTCCACGTCGGGGTAGAAATCGTTGCGGAATTCGAAGACCCACCCGCCGGGCTCGGCGTCTTTGTTCTTTACTTGCCAGTCGCCCGGGCCAACCACCTGCTTGCCGAGCAGCCATTGCGCGGCTCTGACCAGCGCGGGATGATTCCGCGGCAAACCCGCCTCTTCCAGCGCGACCATGGCGATGGCCGTGTCCCACACCGGTGAAACGCAAGGGCTGACTCGGATGGTGTCACCCTCTTCTATCTCGAACCGCGCCAGTTCGTTAATCTCGCGCGCCGTGAGCGGATCATCCGGAGAATGACCCAGCACCATCAGCGCAAAGATCGTGTTCATCATGGCCGGATAGATCGCCGCCAGCCCATCGGTCCGTTCGATGTGCTCGAGCATCCACCGGCGAGCCTGGTGCAGCGCCCGCTGGCGCAACGGCTTCCAGGGAAGCTTTTCGTAGAGTTTCAACGCGCGATCCACGGCCAGAAAAAAGTTCCGCCACGTGAGCAGGCGGTCGTCCCAGTCGAATGCCGCCGTCTTTTTCAAGGGATCCTGGAAAAGCTCCTCGACTCCGGCGCTGGCGGGCAGCGTCCAGCGCGGCTTGTGGGCATAGAGAATCGCCAGCGGGATGACAATCCCCCGCGTCCACGAAGACATCTCGTACACGTTCAGGTAAAACCAGGTCGGCAGCAGCATCAATTCCGGCGGCACGGCCGGAACCATTTCCCATCCAACCGCTCCGGCCATCGCCAGATAAAACCGCGTAAACGAATTCGTGTGTTCGAGGCCTCCCAGCCGGTGCACCGTCGCGCGAGCCTCTTGCATGTGCGGCGCGTCGGGCGAATCTCCCGCCAACTTCAGCGCAAAGTACGCCTTGACTGTGGCATTCAGGTCCGATAGGCCGCCGGGATGAATATTCCAGCCTCCGTCCGCCGTTTGCCGGCGGCGGATGTAATTGGCCAGCTTCGCAATCCGTTCCGGGTCGGCCTTCCCGAGGATATACAGGTAGTAAATATAATCGGATTCAAGGGTGGTATCAGCTTCGAGTTCGCCGCTCCAGTACCCTTCGTCCGCCTGCAGCGAAAGCAGATAATGGGCGCCGCGCTCGACGGATTGCCGGAGCCGGTCTTCCAGTTCCACCAGCGGCTGGCGAAAAATCCCCGTTCGCTCTTCCAGCCCGACTCTCGTTCCTGTTGCCAACTCTCGCTCCTCTAGAATTGCTCTATCTCAATTTCGCACTCAGTGCGGCTACACTTCCCCGCACGTTTTTGCGCAGGGGCTTATCGAAACCGGCGGATGGACGCCCCCATCAGCCCCTCGTGATGGAAGCCATTGAAAAACCAGGACAAATCATTATCCCTACGAATGTTAGGCCGGTCAACAGCTAAGATGTGACGCGTGTCAGAAAAGGATGCCGGGAGAGTTGAAGAATCGTTCACGAAGGAAAACGACCAAATCTTGAGGCAATGGCTCATTCTCAGGTTGGACAAACACGGGCCGCCCGGCCAGCAACGCAGAGGAAACCCCAAGCCACGACGCCTCGACGGAACGCTTCGCCGTTTCTTCGGCTCTGGCAGGAGGCCGCCGCCTGAATATCAATGCATCCGCGCGGTCCAGAAAAAGACGCGCCGAGTCTTTGAAGTCGGATTCCTGCGGGTCGAGCACCGCAAGGTAAATACTCGGCCGCATGAACTGCAGGAGCGAATTGCTCTCCAGGATTACGTTTCTGGGACAATCGGGAGGAAGCGCCCCGCCGCTCGCCTTGGCCAGCGCTTCGCGGAGAAGCGGAAGCCCCTCCGCCAGGCGCCCCTGTTTGGTGCGCAGCCATAGCGAGCGCTCTGCCCCGGCTTCCAGAAACCGCGCCGAGTCGGTTCCGGTTGAGGCGTCGCTCTCCCAGTCCAGCGCGACGGTGTGCTCGTCGGGAGCGCAGTCGCACGCGGCGCCGCCCCGTGAACAAACGCCATGGCCGAACTGCGTGATTTTCCCCGCGGTCCACGCCGCGTCGGGAAACGCGCGTATCAGGTCCACGATGAGCGCGGTTTTCCCGATGTTGCGTGTGTGTCCGCCAACCACCAGGATTCGCGCATGGACTGTGCGGGGCATCCGGTTACCTGAACTGCATTTTCTCACATTGCAGGACGCCGCGCGCCACCCTCGCGGCACTTAGAAGGGATACAGCGGCTTCTCGCCCGCAGGCCGGGTCTTCCATCGCGCGTGCGCCCACAGCCATTGATCCGGATGCTTGCGGGCAAATTCCTCGATGACGCGCGTAAAATTCTCGGTATTGACGCGAATATCCGTCCCGGCATCGCCGGTGCGAACCACCTCGACGGGCGGTTCAAAGCGCAGGCGGTACTTGCGGATCGCGTCGTCCCACCACGCGTAACCCGGAACCACGGCCGCATCGGTGTGCAGGGCCAAGCGCGCGATCCCCGTGGTGGTGCAGGCCGGCGTGCCGAAAAATGCGACGAAAATGCCTTCTTCGGGGAGCGTGTTCTGGTCGGCGAGAATGCCGACAGTTCCCGATTCTCGAAGAATCTTCAGCGTCGCACGCGCGGATTCGTTCTTGAAAATGGGCTGGTTGCCTGCGAGGCAGCGGTAGCGGTTGATCAGCGCATCCACGCGCCGGTTGTCGAGCTGCCGTGCCAGGAAATAGAGCGGGAAACCATAGAGCGCGTGCGCAAACGAAGACACTTCCCACGCGCCCATATGGCCGGTGAGGAAGATCACTCCCTTGCCGCGATTGGCCCCGGCAAGAAAATTTTCATGTCCGTCGAGCACCACGATTCTTTCGACGTTCTTCGGCGTCCATCGCGGGAATTGCGCAAACTCCGCCGCCATCCACCCGAGGTTGCGCACCATTTTCCGAATCACGCCGCGGCGCTGCTTATCCGTCCAATCCGGGAAGGCGAGCCGCAAATTGAACATGGCCACCCGCCGGAATTTGCCAAGGAATACGAACAAGAAGCGCGCGGCCCCTCCGGCCACAGCGCGTGCCACCGCGCGCGGGAGCGTTCCCAGGGATTTCAGCGCCGCCCACACCAGGGCATATTCGAGCCATTCCCTCATCGCGCGACATTATGCTAGAGGTGGCTGTCCAGCGGGTAGAAGATGCACGGGAAACTTTCCTCTGGCTGACGCGATGGGGGAGGAATGCTAGACTCGGCGGTGTGCAAACCGCGGGCGCCTCATCCACCGCTGCTTCTCCCTCATCCGCGCTCGTGAAATTCGCCTGGGCCGCACTGATTCTCTCCACGCTCTATGTCTGTTACTTCAGCCGTCTCGGAACCTTGGGGTTCGCCGGTCCCGACGAGCCGCGCTACGCCTGGATCGCGCGCGCCATGGTGGAAACAGGCGATTGGGTCACGCCAAAGCTGTATGCAAAACCCTGGTTCGAAAAGCCGCCCCTTTTTTACTGGGGAGCCGCTCTTTCGTTCAAGTGGTTTGGCGTGAGCGAAGCATCGGCGCGCTTCCCATCGGCCGTCAGCGCGCTGCTGGCGACACTCGCTCTGGCCTGGCTCGCCGCGCGAATGTACGGCGCGGCGACCGCCCGTCTCGTCCTGCTGATGCTGCCGACGACGGCAGGGATGATTGGCTTCTCTCACGCGGCGGCAACCGACATGCCGTTCACCGCCATGCTGACCATCGCGATGGTTGCTGCGGCTGTAGTTGTGGGTATCGACCACCCTGCGCAATCGTTACCGCCTCGTGCCCCGACGGTTTCGCTCGTGGCCTTCGGCGCATTCCTGGGCGCCGCCACGCTTGCCAAAGGACCCGCCGCGATCGTTCTTGCCGGAGGAGGCGCGGGTTTGTGGGCTCTGCTGACAAATCGCTGGCGCGATGCCTTTCGCCTCGCTCATCCTATTGCCATCGTTGCGTTCTGCATCGCTGCTCTGCCCTGGTACGTCCTTTGCGCGCTTCGCAACCCCGATTTCCTGCGCGTCTTCATCCTCGAACACAATTTTGCCCGCTACCTCACTCGGGAGTTTCGCCACGTACAACCGATTTGGTTCTTTCTGCCCGTCCTCCTGCTGGGAATGTTGATCTGGACAGGAACCTTTGTCGGTGTCGTGAAGGACGCAACGCGTGCTTGGCGGGAGCATCGTTGGCGCAGCTCCGCGGGGCTGTTCCCCCTGTGTTGGGCTTCCTTTACGTTCGTCTTTTTCAGCCTGTCGAAGTCCAAGCTGCCCGGTTATATTTTGCCCGCCATACCGCCCCTCATGCTGCTTGCGGCTTACAGTGTTTCGCGACGGCTCCACGGAGAAGCCGCCCGGGGGCGATGGCCCGCCATCATGACCGGACTGACACTCATCGCGATGGGGGGATTCAGCATTGGGTTCATGTACAAAATCCCGTTCGCGGTGGACTATCTTCCTCCGCAACCCCTTGGGTGGGTGATTCTGTCCGTCCTGCTAGGCGGGCTTGCCGCCATCATCCTGGGGGTGCTGAGGCGCGCCACTGCGGCGCTTTCTGTATGCGTCCTCTGCCTCATCGTGGCCATTCCGCTTTCTGTTGCAGGTGATTCCGGATGGGCGCTCAACGCCGGCATTTCTGCGCGGCAGGCCGGTCAAAGCCATTCGACGGCGAACACTTCAGCGTACAAAGTGTCGCGGTCATTCCAATACGCGCTGAATTTCTATCAACACAAAGAAGTTCCGGAGTGGTCGGTGAATGCCGCGCAGCCGGGATGGGTGTTCACGCAAGCCGGCAAAGTTGACGAATTGCGGGAACTTGGATTGAAATGCCCCGCTTACATCGCCTATCCCGCCGTGGTGGTGTGCCAGGACCCCGGTCTACCGGACCGGTTGGCGGGTGGGAGAAAGATACACTAGGAAAAAGCTCACAATCCGGTTTTCGTAGTTGTGTTTGTCGTCGTCGAGCATGCTGCCATAGTCTCCCCGGGGGAGGGCGGCCTGCTCGCGGGGTTCCGGCGCGAGCATAAACATATCCTGCGTGGATTCGGCCAGCGCCGGTTCGTCCAGCGCTTGCAGAAACAGCTTAGGCACACCTGCGAGATTCTTCATCTGCCGGAGCAACGGCGGCGTCTCTCGATACTCATAGTTCAACCACCGGAAGCCGAACTGCGCCCAGCGATCCATGAAGGGAACCACGCCCAGACCGGTCCTTTTCACCAGAAGAGTCACCATCTGCGACGGTTGGTTGTACACCGAGTCCGCCACAATGGCGCGGATTCTGTTGTCATTCTCCGCTTCCGCGATGGCCGCGTAGGCGCCCATGTTTGCTCCCCAGAGTCCGAACTGGGCAGGATCCACATCATCGCGTTTCGCCAGCGTATCAATCGCGGCGCGCACTTCCTTGGCCTCGCGAAATCCAAGCGTGGTGACGCCCTGGCTCGATCCGTGCCCCCCAAAATCAAAGAGAAAGACGTTGTACTGATGGTCCTGCAGCGCCGAAGCGAGGGTGAGAAGCACTCCGCGGCTGGATTGATAGCCATGACAGAGAACAATCGTCGGCGCGCCGCGCAGCCCCGGGAAAAACCAGCCCTCCCGGGTGCCGCCGCCAGGCACAGAGAACGTCACCGTGTCCGGGTGCCCCGGAAAATCGCGGGTATTGATGTCCGACTTGCTGTGCGGCGGCGAAACGATGCGGTACACCAGAAACCCCGAGACCGCCGCGCTCGAAAGTACGGCAAAAAACACGAGTGCGACTGCCGCGGTAAGCAATTTCGCGTACCACTTGGTTGGATAGCTAAGCTCGGAGACGATGCTCATTCGCCAGGATTTCGGTAGCTCGCTTACCCAGTGCTCCCGCGCGTTTTCTTCGGCGGAGCGCTTGTCAAGACGCCGCGAATGTTATCACATCTGGCAGGCAAGGCCTTTCCGCCAAGCGCCCCTGGTGTCGCAGAGATACCGCCTAAGTTCATGATACCTACGGGATCCTGCTCCTATTTGCCAGCTTGACCTGGATTGGCCTTGTCACCGACATCTTCTGCGGCGGATACGTTATGATTGAGGGATGTCCGCCCTACACCGCAGCGCCGCAGGGCCATCCATGCCGATTGTGGATCTCCGCCAATTGGCCGTGCGTCAACTCGTTCCGCTCCTCGAAGAAGAGACCCGGCACTGGCGCGAGGAGCTGCATTGGGACTATCGCGGCTCCATGGAGCTCATCAAGCGGTTTCTGGAGGCAAAGTCGCTGGCCGGCTGCGCGGCAATAGAAGATGGAGAGGTGGCCGGCTATTCGTTCTACGTCCTCGAAGAGCAGAAAGGGCTTATCGGCGGCCTTTTTGTCTCGCCCCGCTTCCCGCAGCACGCCCTCAGCCGGCGCCTGCTCGACGAGATGCTGTTCACCATGCGCGCCATCCCCCGCCTGGAGCGCATCGAAGCACAGCTCATGCCTTTCGGCTGCCCGATGGACAAGCCGCTTGTGGACCAGGGCTTCCGCCTCTTCACCCGCCAATTCATGCTGCTGCCCATCACAGAGGCACGTTTCGATTCCAGGCCAATCTCTTCCGGCTTGCGGCTGGAGCGCTGGGACGACCGTTTTTTCGATCCCTGCGCCCGTCTCATTCACCTGGCCTATGCCGACCACGTGGATGGCGACATCAACGACCAATACCGTTCCGAAGCCGGCGCGATGAAGTTCCTGAAGAACATTATTTTGCTTCCCGGGTGCGGGTCCTTTCAGTCGTGGGCGTCTTTTGTGCTGCGGCCGGTGGGAAGCGACCGCATGGTCGGCGCGGTGCTTACCTCCGAGGTGGCACGCGGCGTCGGCCACACCACGCAGATCTGCATTATGCCGGGCTATCAGGGCCACGGCCTCGGACGCCTGCTGATGCAAGCCTCGATCGAAGCTTTGCGCGCCAAGGGCTACGCCGAGTTGACTCTCACTGTCACCTCCGCCAACGCCACCGCCGTCCGCCTCTACGACCACCTCGGCTTCCGCACCATCAAGTCCTTCGCCGCCGGTGTCTGGCCCGCATAAGTTGCCGTGCTACGGCTGTCCCGCTTGACTCTTTCTGCGCGCCGCTTCGAATTCATCTCCGCCCTTCCATCCAATGAGCGCGGGCTGCGTTGCTGCCTTCCACCCCAGCGTAAACCCGAAGCGCGCCAGCTTGGCATCCGCCGTGAAGTCCATCTCCGGGCGGTATTCGTCGCTCGGCCGATGGTAGCGGTGTTCGATGTAATCGGCTTCTTGCTGTTCGCCCCAATCCGCCTCGTGGCCGGCGAATTTCTGACCCTCGTTGACGGAAAACCCCGGAATCCCGACGCGGGCGAAGCTGAAATGATCGGAGCGGTAGTAATAGCCCGCTTCCGGGTGCGCATCCGGCCGGATTTTCAAGCGAAAGCTCCCCGCCGTTTCCTGCACCACCGAAAAAAAAGTGGTGCGCTCGGCGCCGCTGACTTCTACCTCCTCGGGGTCTCCTAGAGGCACCACGCCGTCAAAATTGAGATCGAGCGTGATCTTTCCGGTGGAAATCGGCGGATGCTGCCCGAGGTATTCCGAGCCGAGCAAGCCCTGCTCTTCTCCCGTCACCGCAGCGAACAAAATCGAACGCGGCGGCCGGGCCTGCGCGGCCGAATACGCGCGCGCCAGCTCCAGGAGAATCCCGCAGCCCGTGGCGTTGTCCACTGCGCCGTTGTAAATGTTGTCGCCCGGCGCGTCCGGGACAATTCCGAGATGGTCGTAGTGGGCGCTGTAAACGACCGCCTCCTCGCTGCGTCTCGCGTCGGCTCCCGGCAGGCGCGCGAGCACGTTATTCGACTCGAACGGTCGCAACTGGCTGGCCACATGGGCCTTCAGATTCACCGGCAGCGGCACCGGGCGGAACTCCCGCGACTTCGCAGACTCCATCAGTTTGTCGAGATCGAGCCCCGCAAGCCCAGCGAGCTTTCGAGCGGCATCGAGCTGGATCCAGGACGCCGCCTGGAGCTTCGGTCTGCCGTCCAGCTTTAAGTAGGAGCGTTCCGTGCCCCACGAATTGCGCACCACTTCCCAGCCGTAGCTGGCCATATCGGTCCGGTGAATGATCAAAGCGCCCACGGCGCCGCGGCGCGCCGCTTCTTCATACTTGTAAGTCCATCGCCCGTAATAGGTGAGCGCCTTCCCCTTGAAGAAACTTTCGTCCTCCGAAGGCGGCTCATTCACCAGCATCAATAGAACTTTGCCGCGTAGATCGGCGCCTTTGTAGTCGTCCCATTTGTATTCCGGGGCCGCGATGCCGTACCCGACAAACACAATCGGGGCGTCAATATCCGCAGTCTCCGTCTGGCTCTCGTTGTTCGTGACGTAGTCGTCGAGCAGCTTCAAATCCACCACATTCCCATTTTGCGGCGCGAACCGGAACGTGGTCTCCGGAAGCGTGCGCACGCCGACCATGGGGACCTTCTGCATGTACCCGCCGCCCTCGCCCGCGGGTTTCAGCCCGTACAGCGCAAACTGCGTGGCGATGTACTCTGCGGCAATGTCGCCCCCGCGCTGGCCGGTTCCCCGCCCTTCCAGAAGATCGTGCGCCAGAAACCGGACGTGCGCGCGGATGCGCTCCGCGCTGATGCTGTCGCGGGCGGCCGCGTCCAACGTCGCCGCATCCTCGGCATCGCCGGCGCCACCGGCTCGTGCGCCGAAGCGCCCGCTCGCCGCGGCGAACGCGCCAAACAGCAATCCGCACAGAATAAGCTTGCGCATGATCCTCCTTTTGTGGGCAATGATAGAGCAACGGAAAGCTATTTCTTTCCGCGCTCCTTGAGCAGCCCCTTCAGCTCGGACATGAATTCCTGAACGTCCTTGAAGTCCATGTACACGGAGGCAAAGCGGACGTAGGCCACCTTGTCGAGCTTCTTCAGCCGGTGCATCAGCATTTCGCCGATCTGCGTGGTGCTCATTTCGCGCTCCGGCATCTCCTGCACGGCGCGCTCCACGTCGTCCACCAGGGCCTCCAGCTTGGCCGTGGAAACCGGCCGCTTCTCGCACGATTTCAGCAGGCCTTGCAGAATCTTCTGGAGGTCGAACCGCTCCCGCCGCCCGTCTTTCTTGATCACCATGTAGGGGATTTCATCGATGCGTTCGTAGGTGGTGAAGCGCCGCCCGCACTTGAGGCATTCCCGGCGCCGCCGGATCAGTTCGCCGGTGCGCGCTTCGCGTGAATCAATTACCCGGTCTTCCATCTTCGCGCAGAAAGGACATTTCACTGGGCTGCAGCTCCTGGGCCCGCGCCTGCCCCGCCCGCGCTTCGAGGCAAATCACCCGCGTTCTCCGCGGACCCCGGGGCCGCCGCGATTTCGGTCTCCGCCAAATGGCGCAGTTTCCCCAACGACCATCCTTCGTGAAGCAGCAGCGGCGCTCCGGCGAGGCTGCACGCCGCAAAGGTAATCAGCCACAGCACGATCGCAGCCGCGGCAGCGGGTTCCTGTTCTACTCCAAACACTGTCGTGAAGGCAACAAAGCTGGCGAGTTGCGAGCCGCCTCCCACCGTAGGAAGCTGCAGTACCGACCCCACCATGGTAAACGCCAGCACCAGCATGGCTCCCGGCAGGGTGATCGAATCGAAGTCTTCGCCGAACGCGCGCGCCACCCACAGATAAATCAGCGCGACCAGAAACCAGTGCGCCGCCGAATAAAGAACTGCGGAGAGAAGATCCGGCATCGTCCGGATGGAATGCAGCCCGCTGACCAGCCCGTTCACCGCTTTGGCCAGCCTTTGCCGCCACCGGATTTCGCCCTGCCATTTCACCAGACGCCGCTCGAGGAACCCGGCGCCGTGCAAGCGCAAGTAAATCAGAAAACCCATCGCCAGCAGGAGTGCACCCAGGAGCATGGCCCCCGCCCCGCGCGCAATCATCCCGGTCGGGACCGTGGCCATCCCCGATTCTTCTCCGGCTCCTCGCATAGCCACAAGAGCAATCCCCGCCAGCACCGTCGTGGTGGCGATGTCGAAGATGCGTTCGACTACGTAGATGCCGAAGGTTCCCGCAACCGGATGCTTTTCTTTGCGCGCAATTAGCAGGGGCCGAACAGGCTCACCCGGGCGGCCCAGAAGAAAAATGGACGCGAAGCCTGCCAGCGTCAGTCCGTATACGCTCCAGAAAGACGCGGGGCCGAGGTACCGCGAAAAACGAACCCACCGAAGCGCGCGAATGGCGTAACACACGTAGATGGCCAGCACAGAGACCAGCAGGTACCAAATGTTTGCTTCCCGGACAGCTCCAAGGAGTCTTCCGAAGCTGAACCCGTGATGCGAAGCCATGTGGCGGAAATGAATAAGCAGATAAGCAAGAAGAACCAGGCCGAGGGCGCCCAGCAGAAGTTTGCGGATTGGCGCGCGCATTCGCCGTGCAGCGTAACTGCCTCGCGCAAGCGAGTCAAGGTGCTATTGAAATCCCTCCGACAAGCTTCAGAGTTGGATGAGGTCCTGTCGCGAAGGGATTTGCTCTCCCCATTGGGCTTGTGCCGCGCACCTCATGCGGCTAAGATGCCCTCCGGCAATTCCCCTGGGTTTGGCGGGAACTTTTTCAATGCATTTTGCGTTCCATTTAGTGCAGGCCGAGATGGCACACGGGTTGCGAGGCTGATGCAAAGTTGGAGCAAGACGCCCAACTGGTTCAGCAATGCCTCCGGGGCAACAGCTCGGCCTGGGAGGAGCTTGTGCGGCGCCATACGCGCAGGATTTACAACCTGTGCTACCGCTTCACCGGAAACCGGTCGGAATCCGAAGACCTTTCCCAGGAGGTATTTCTCCGGGTCTATCGGACGCTGGCCAGCTACCGCGCCATTCATGGCGGCTTTGCGACGTGGATGACCAGCGTGACGCGCAACCTGCTGATTGATCACTACCGCCGGACCCGGCGCGATCGTCTGACCGATTCGCTTGACGACGCCATGCCCAAGCTCGAAAACAAGGAGTCGGCGGCGCGGCGTCCTGACCAACACGCCTTGCTGAGCGAATTGAGCGGGCAGGTGCAGTTTGCGTTGGGCAAGATTTCTCCCGATCTGCGCGAAGCAGTGATCTTGCGCGATCTCCAGGGTTTGGAGTATCAGGAGATTCAGCAGGTGCTGCAGGTGCCCGAGGGCACCGTAAAGTCCCGGATCAACCGCGGGCGCATCGAGCTCGCGAAACTTCTCGAGCAGATGGGCTTGCGTCCGGAGCGCCCGTAGAGGACCGTAGAGGAAACGATGAGCTGGACCTGTGAACAAGTCGAAGCGAGCCTGAGCGAATACCTCGACGGGTTGCTCGGCGAAGGCGCGCGCCATGAGTTTGACGCACACGCCAACCACTGCGAGCTTTGCGGTCCGCTGGTCGCGCGCGTCTCCGGAGTCGTCTCCGGACTGCGCCAACTCGAACCTCTCGAAGAGCCGCCCGAGCTGGCTTCCATCATTCTCGACAAGACGCTCGGCCCCCGAAAGCAGAAACTCAGCTGGCGGAGGGGTTTCGAATGGTTCCGCCCCCTGGGCCAGCCGCGCTTCGCTTACGGCGTGATGAGCGTCGCCGTGACTCTCGCCGTGTTGCTCCCTTCCCTGGGAATCAACTGGCGCCACGTGCGTCTCTCCGATTTTCGCCCCGCCAACCTCTATCGCGCTGCCGATCGCCAGGCGCACCTCGTTTACGCGCGCGGTTCGAAGTTTGTCGGCGACCTCCGCGTGGTTTATGAGATTCAATCGCGCCTGCGTCCCGAAGCCGAATCCGATGCGGGGCAGGAGAACAAGAAGCGCCGGCAGAATTCTCCCGATTCCCCCGGCACTCCGCCGGGGACGACTCACGGCCCGCAGAAATTGCCGCGCGAATTCAATCACGCCGACCAATTGCATCCCGAGCTCACGTTGTTGGCCAGCGCACTCTCCAGCGCTTGCGAAAGGAGTCTCCCGTGAAGTGCGCCGTCCATGCCGAAGCGGAAGCCACCGGCTACTGCCGCAACTGCGGCAAAGCGATGTGCCCGCAGTGTACCCGCGACGTCCGCGGAGTTCTCTATTGCGAGCCCTGCCTGGCAACCCTGGTCACACACCCGCAGCCGCCCGCGCCTTCCCCTTCTTCTTCTAGTCCTGGAGCAGCTCTCATGCTGGGCTTTGTGCCGGGGCTCGGCGCGGTCTACAACGGCGAATATACCAAGGCGCTCATCCACATCGTGGTGTTCATCGCCATCATCGCTGGTCTCAACAGCGACCTCGGCGACGCCGGCGATACTGTTCTGGGCCTGTCGTTGGCGGGTTTTATCATCTACATGGCCATTGACGCGCATCGCACCGCCAAGGCCAAAGCCCTCGGCCAGGCTCCTCCCTCTTCCGTGGAAAGCTGGGGCAAGGACAAACCCGTTGGCCCGCTTCTGCTCATTGCCCTGGGCGTGATTTTCCTCCTCAATCAGTTCGGCTTTTTTTCTTTCCACATGTTCTTTCGTTTTTGGCCGGTGTTTCTGATTGGCGCGGGCGTGCTGATGATGCTGAACCGTATGAAGCGCCCCCAGTAGGAGGATTCTGGCGATGGCCACGCAATGCAAATGCGCGCGCTGTACCTGCAGGGCGCTGATGGGTCCGGCGATCCTGATTACCATCGGCGTGCTGTTCCTGCTCGGCCAGATGCGCGACGACTTCGGCTTCTTTGAAAAGACATGGCCGGTCGTGCTTCTGGTGATTGGCGCGATCAAGTTGGCCGAAGCGCTGGCTTCCCCGGAGGGCCACGTCAGCTCCTGAGGGCAAGGAGCCGCTCGCACTTTACATGACAAACGGCAGACCACAGCGTCGGTCCATCTTCAGCGGTGCAGTGCTGATCCTGTTGGGCCTCATCTTCCTGGCGCAGAATTTCCGCGGCGAATTCGGCTTTTGGGACCTTTTTTGGAAATGGTGGCCGCTGCTCCTGATTATCTGGGGCCTGGCCAAGCTGGTTGACCGCATGGCCGCGCAGCGCTCCGGCGAAGGCTCCCCGCCCACCATCACCGGCGGCGAGATTCTTCTCGTGTGCTGCCTGATCCTCTTCGGGTTGGCCGTCAGCTTCGGCCACCGGTTTTCCAGGGAAATCGGCGCGGATGTTCCCTGGGGGAACGAGTACTCCTTCAATCAAGACCTCGGCCCTCAAGCCGTTCCCGCCAATTCCCACATTTCCGTCCGCACGCTTCGCGGCGACATCGAAGTTCACGCCGAAGATGCCGCCGAAATCCGCGTGGCGGTAAAGAAGACCGGCCATGCCTGGAGCGAAAACGAGGCCCAGCGGGATTGCCAGCGCGTTTCCGTAGCCATCTCCCATTCTGGAGACGGCTACGAAGTCGGAACGCAGGGCAGCGACACCCAGAGATGCACGGTAAACCTCGAGGTGCATGTCCCCAAACAAGCGGAGGTCACCGCGCGGACCGACCACGGCGACGTCCGCTTGGCCGGCATTGAAGGCGCCTCCTCCGTCAACACCGCGCGCGGCGACGTCGAAGTGCGCGATGCGGGCGGCGATGTCGCCATCGAAACGCGCAAGGGCGACATCCAGATCTCCGACGCCGCAGGCGACGTCAGGGTCTCCGGGCGCGGCGGCGACCTGAATATCTCGAACGTGACCGGCTCAGCGAACGTTGACGGCGAGTTCTTCGGCTCGATTCGCTTGGAGAAAATCTCCAAGGGCGTCCACTTTCTCTCCCAGCGCACCGACCTCACCGTCACCAAGCTTTCCGGACGCGTGGATACCAGCTCCGGCAACCTTGAGATTACCGACGCGTCGGGCAGCGTCTCTCTTAAAACGCGCGATTACGACATCAACATGGAAAACATCGGCGGCCGCGTTCACGTTGAGAACCGCAACGGCAATGTCGAGCTGCGCTTCGCCAACCCTCCCAAGGACGACATCGAAATCGCCAATGAACGCGCGGGCATTACGGTCACCTTGCCGGCCAAGTCCGCCTTCGAAATCCACGCCGACTCCCGCTCCGGCGAAATTGAATCGGAATTTACAGACTCCGCTCTCAAGAAGACCGGCGGCGGCAACGAAGACAGCGACTCCCACCTCGAAGGGAAAGTCGGGAGCCGCGGCCCGAAGATCAATCTGAAAACAAGCTATGGTTCCATCGGCCTTCGCAAGGCCACCTAGCGCACCAGCGCTCTTTACCTCTCCGCCAGCCGCTCCAGCGTCTCGAAGAACTCCGGAT
>DASQHY010000045.1:0-28410 GCA_035631855.1 Candidatus Acidiferrales bacterium | reverse complement strand
ATCCAAATGTGACGGACCAGGGGATTGCGGCGAAGTTGAAAGTGGACGTTAAACGTTCGCCTATCAGATACGAAGCCTTGAGCCCTCTCGTTGACGATCTGAAGGCTATTCGAATATCGCCGGTGCTGGCGAGCCGGGTAGCTGTCGATGAATATTCTGAGTACGAGTTCTGGTACAATAACGGGCAAGAATCCGTTTGCTACAAAGTCGCGGGGCCGTTCAGAGATGATCCCCAGGACAAGCTTGTGCAATGGATGATCAGATTCCGAACGAGTCTCCCTAAGTTGATGAGCACTGCTTCTGTAAACCCATGAGTTCCGTATACGCGCTATGTTGACGACAAGTGGCCCTGAGGAAGCTCGTCGTGCTCGTTATTGGACGGGTGGCCCACCCTTGACGCGACGCGTCGGGCGCAGGCCTGGATGGCGGGTGCGGGTGCCCCACACGTCGGGTTCACGTGTGGCGCCTTTGACCTTGTTGTTCCCCGTTCTTCATTGCCAACCATCTCGAATAAGACCAACCCTTTGACTACCAAGCAGCGTGGGTGCCCCATCCTTGCGGTTTGTGCAAGGGTGGGGACTTTGACTTTGATTCTCCGGTCTTCAATTGGTCATTCATACGCCCTCACCGCATCAGCCGGTCGTAAATCTCCGTCAACTGCGCCTCTTCGTAGTACTCCAGGATCAACTGCCCCGGCCGCGTCCCCGACTTCGGCCTCAGATACACCCGCGTCCCCAAGTAGCGTTGCAACTCCTCCAGCGCCGCCTTGGTATTCGCGTCCAGCTCAATCGGCTTAATCATTCCCCCGCCCGCACCGCTAATCCGCAACTGCTTCGTCATCATCTTCTCGATCTGACGCACCGTCAGCCCCTTCGCCGCGCGGTTCGCCAGCTTGAGCCGCAGATACAGGTCCGGCACCATCAGCAGCGCCCGCCCGTGGCTCGCCGTCAGCCGCCCATCTTCAATCATGTCTTGCAGCTTCGACTCGAGCCTCAGCAGACGCAGCGAATTGGCCACCGTCGTCCGGTCTTTCCCCGTGCGGTCCGCCACCTGCTCCTGCGTCAAATTGAAATCCTTCATGAGCCGTTCGAACGCGCGCGCCTCTTCGATCGCGTTCAGGTCCTCGCGCTGGATGTTTTCGATCAGCGTCATTTCCAGAGCTTCCTGGTCCGACACGTCCCGGAAAACCACTGGCACGCCCTGCAAGCCCGCGCGCTGCGCCGCGCGCCACCGCCGCTCCCCGGCGATCAACTGGAATCGTCCCGCCACCGGACGCACGATCAGCGGCTGAATGATCCCGCTCAACTCGATCGACCGCGCCAGCTCTGCGAGCGCCTCCTCGCGAAACTTCGTTCGCGGCTGGAACGGACTCGGGTCGATCAAGTCAATGTCCACGGTGTGCGCCCCGGTGGGAATCGGTGTGCGCCCCGGACCCGACGAAGTCATGTCCGGATTTGTCCCCCCAGGCGAACTTGATGCGCCCGTTGCCGGTCCCGGCGGCGCCGCCGCTGCCCGCGGATCATTCTCCCGAATGAGCGCTCCGAGCCCCCGTCCCAGCGCGTTTCTTGGCATTGTCGAGCACCTCCTGTGCAAGTTGTTGATAGCTCTCCGCCCCGCGGCTGTGTAAGTCATAGAATATAATAGGCTTACCGTGACTCGGCGCCTCCGCCAGCCGCACGTTGCGCGGAATCACCGCCCGGAAAATCTGCGCCCCAAAAAAACTCCGCAGGTCCGACGCCACCTGCTTCGAGAGCGTCGTCCGCTCGTCGTACATTGTTAAAAGAATGCCTTCCACTTCTAGTAATGCATTCAAACTTCTCCGGATGCGCATCAGCGTGTCCAGTAGTTCCGAGACTCCCTCCAGCGCCAGGTACTCGCACTGGATCGGCACCAGCACCGCATCGGCCGCCACCAGCGCGTTCAGCGTCAGCAGATCCAGCGCCGGCGGGCAATCAAGTATTATAAATTGATACCTATCTTTAAGTGTACCAAGCAGCGCCTTCAGCCGGTACTCGCGGTTCTCCGCCTGCACCAGTTCCACCGCCGCCCCCGCCAAATTTTTGTCGGAAGGAAGCAGGTCGAGCCCGTGGACCTGCGTCGGCTGGATAATTTTTTCGAGCGGCTCGTCCATCACCAGCGCGTGGTAGAGAGTGTGTCGCGCGGGATCTTTAGAGAATCCAAGACCGGCTGTGGCGTTTGCTTGCGAGTCGCAGTCAACCAGAAGTGTTGGCTGCTCGGCCGCGGCGAGCGAAGCGGAAAGGTTGATCGCGGTCGTCGTCTTCCCGACGCCGCCTTTTTGATTGGCAATGGCGATGACTCTCGCCAGAAGCTCCCCCTAGATTTCTCTTCGCACTCTACCACAGATTTTGCCGACTCGCGCAAGCTGATTTCACGAACGCTACGAAACCTTCCTGGCCCTACTCCGTGTCGGATCGACCGAATCAGGCAGACCGCCGTAGGTTCTCCTTTTTCGCGGGGTACGGAAGTTCGACGAATTAGAGATGGAAGGGCCTGAATCGTCCCGGATCTGAAAATGTTTCACGTGAAACATTTTCTTACTAAGTTGCTGAATAATGACGACTTACTTTGAAATTGTCGCTATTTCCTGAAAAACATCAATTGCCTGCTGCTGGCTTGTTGCAACATCTATAGCGCTGACAGGATGCCATGTCCGTGGCGTCTAATTCTGGAAAGGGGGGGATTCGCTCTCGCGACCGCATAGCTCGCTTTTCGGTGCCGGAACGATTATCTAATCGCGGGCGGAGCTGATAAGGAGGCAGCGGCGAAGGGAACCCGGGATGGGCACAGACTCGCGCCAGGTCCACTCAGGTGGAGCGGAGATTCGCTTGGCCTCGTCGGCACCGAGCCAAAGGACGACTTTTCCGGAGATGTTGAGATTGTAGCGGGCCCAGTCGAGAAGTTGACCATAGTCGCCGAGGGCGCGCGCGCAGATGAAATCGAGAGGAGCCAGGGTGTCGCGAAGATCCTCGAAGCGGCTTACCACTACCTTAACACCTGTCAAATTGAGTTGGCGGACGACTTCGAGGAGGAAGGTGGCCTTTTTCATGACGGATTCGACGAGAAAAACTTCGAGATCGGGGATCAGAAGCTTGAGGGCGAGGCCTGGAAAACCGGCTCCGGAGCCAACGTCGGCGAGCCGACCAGCGGAAATTGGCACGGCGGAGGCCGCAAAAAGCGATTCGCCGAAGTGTCGGGCGAGCATTTCGCGGGGATCGGTAATGGAAGTGAGGTTAACTTTTTCATTCCAAAGGAGTAACAGGTCAATGTATTTGCGAATGGATTCGGCGAGGGCGGCGCTAGACACGACGTTGAAGGGGGCGAGGGCGTGGTTGATGGCCTCGTCGGAGAGCGCCGGGCTGGGGAGAGCAGGCATAGTCATCAATGATAAGTAAATAGTTAATAGTTATTATATGGGTAATACAGACCCGAGGGGTCGCTCGACTCCCCTTGGAACGACACAGAGACAACCTCCTTCTCCACCCCTCCAGCGCGCCTACTGGCGCGGCGGAGGGCCGGGGCTCGGGACATCGGCCGGCGGCGGCTCCGCCCAAGACGCCTGGGCAGCAGTGAAAAACTTTGGCGCAAGCAGACCGCCCATCAGATCCACGCTGAAGTGCGTGACCATGCCGGGGACGAGGCTCTGCACGAAGGCCCTCGCGGTGGCGAAGAGCACGCCAATCAAGAACGTCGAAAACAGGCCGCGGCGTCCCTGATAGAGATGGGCGGCAGCGAACAGAATGGAAGAGCCTAGCACGCTGGCGAGCCACATGCCATGAGTGGCTTGCTGGATGGCGGCGAAAGCGAAACCTCGGTAGAGGAACTCTTCGCAGAGGGCGACGGTGGCACAGAGGGCAGCGAAGGCCAGGCGTTCGATGCCGATTTGCGGGAAGATCTTGGTGGCCATCTGTTGTGTGAAGCCGCGGCGGTCCGGGGGGAGTTGGCGCATGCGTCGGAGGGCGAGGAATTGAGTCGTGCAGAGCAGTCCGCCGAGAAGCAGCGTGGCAAGCATGATGTAGAGGAGGTTGCGTGCCGCGGGGGGTTTTGAAGCGAAGGGAGCGAGCGCGAGGTCGGCGGGGGTGAGTCCGCGCGCGAAGCTGCGCCAAGCGACAAGAAAGGTTGCCAGCCATTGGAAGGCGATGGTGGAGGCGTAGAGGTAGAGGCGGTCGGTGGTGGAGAGGGTGGGTTGGGCGAGGAGTTTGCGGACGCGTGCTGCGCCGCGCCACGGGACGAAGACTCCGAGGAGGAGGAAAATGATGATGAAATCCCAGGGCATGAGTGCAAATGAGAGCATTTTATGAGACGAAGGGCAATAGAATTGGAAAGTCAAGGAATCAACCTACTCCGGGGTTGACGTGGCTTGCCAGCGTGGCATACAATGTACGTACGTCAACGGAATGGAGGTGAAGCGTGGCCACGGCGTATTCCAGGACAACGAAGAGCAGACGCATCAACCTTCGGGCGACAAAACGCCAAGAAGAGCTGATTCGTACAGGCGCGGAGAGCAGGGGCGTTAGCTTGACCGACTTCATTCTGGAGAGCGCGTGCCTGCAAGCGGAGCACGCTCTTGCCGGAAAGAGCGAGTTTGTCGCCTCCCACAAACAGTGGCGAGAGTTCGTTGAGGCTTTGGACAGGCCAGCTCAGGTGAAGACCGAGCTTGCGCAGGTTTTTGCCGAGCCGAGTGTTCTTGAGCGCGGACCACGGAAGTGACGACTGATTCATCGGAGACTCCAAAGCCGGCCCTCTCTGATGTCCAGAAATTGACCAAAGACCACGACGTCTCGCTTTTCGACTGCGGCAAGCCATCCTTGGACGATTGGCTGAAGCGCTTCGCTTTGATCAATCAGCAGAGCGATGCGGCGCGCACTTACGTGGTGCACCGCGGAGACAGGGTAGTTGGATACTACTCTCTTTCAGCAGGCTCGGTTCGGAGGGAAGAGTCGCCTGCACGCGTCGCAAAAGGGCTAGCAAGACATCCTATCGGCGTGATCTTGCTGGCACGATTGGCCGTGGATCGGTCCGAACGAGGGGCAGGACTCGGCAAGGCCTTGCTGCAGGATGCGTTGCGGCGCGCGCTGGGAGCAGGCGAGTCGATTGGTGCTCGCGCGATTCTGGTTCATGCGCTTGATGATGAGGCTGCGGCGTTTTATGAGAGATTCGGTTTCGAAGCGTCGCCACTCGATCCCAAACAACTGATGCTGCTGATGAAAGATCTCCGCGCAACGTTGAAGACTGTAGGCAGTTGAGAGGCTCGGGCGAGGAGTTTGCGGACGCATGCGGAGCTGCGCCACGGAACGAAGACTCCGCGGAGAAAGAAGATGATGATGAAATCCCAGGACCGGGGGTGATGAAACAGCAGATCCCTCGCTACGCTCGGGATGAGGCGCGGAGGGCGGAGCGGCGGAGGGCGCGTTCCTTTAGGAAAGCGAAGAAGACGGGGACAAGGATGAGGACATGGATGGTGGAGGTGATCATGCCGCCGACGATGGGAGCGGCGATGGGCTTCATCACGTCGGAGCCGATGCCGGTTTCCCAGAGAATGGGGATGAGGCTGGCGAGGACGGCGGTGACGGTCATGAGCTTGGGGCGCAAACGCTGCACGGCGCCTTCGATGGTGGCGGCTTCGATGTCGGCATGCTGAAGGGGAACGCCGGAAGCGAGGCGTTTATCGAGCGATTCGTGGAGATAGACGACCATGACCACGCCCGTTTCGACAGCGATTCCGAAAAGCGCGATGTAGCCGACCCAGACGGCCACGCTGAAGTTATAGCCGAGCCAATACTGGAGAATCAGTCCGCCGGTCATGGCGTAAAACGTGGGAAAGATGAGCACGGCGGCTTCGGTGGCGGAGTGGAAAACCATGTAGAGGAGCAAAAAGATGACGAAGAAGACGATGGGCACGATGATTTTGAGCCGGGCTTTGGCGCGCAGCTCGAATTCGTATTCACCGGACCATTTGTAGGTGTAGCCGGGAGGAAGCGCAAGTTTTTCGCGGAGGAGGCGATCGGCTTTGGCGACGAATCCGCCGTAGTCCTTGGTGGCGAGGTCGAGATAGACATAGCCGGTGAGCAGGCCCTCTTCATCGCGGAGCATGGCGGGGCCGCGGGTGAAGTAGACGCGGGCGACTTCGGAGAGAGGGATTTGCGCGCCGGTGGGCGTGGCGATGACCACGCGGCGCAATTGCTCGATATCGCCGCGAAAATCGCGGTTGTAGCGGACGTTGATGGGATAGCGTTCGCGGCCTTCGACGTTTTCGGCGATGTTTTCGCCGCCGATGCCGGAGGTGACGGCGCGCTGGACGTCGGCGACGGTGAGGCCGTAGCGGGAGGCTTCGAGGCGGTTGGCTTCGACGTTGATGTAAAAGCCTTCGGCGACGCGTTCGGCAAAGATGGAGCGGAGGTCAGGAAGCGCGCCCAGGAGCTGCTGCACCTGAGCGCCAGCGCGCTGGATGCCTTCGACATTGGGCCCCTGGATTTTGAGGCCGACGGGAGTTTTGATGCCGGTGAGTTCCATGTCGAGGCGGTTCTGGACGGGCATGGTCCAGGTGTTGGTGAGGCCGGGAAACTGGAGTTTCTGGTCCATGTCGCGAATGAGTTTTTCGTAGGTCATGCCGGGACGCCACTGCTCGCGCGGCTTGAGCATGATGGTGGTGTCGTACATGTCGAGCGGGGCGTTGTCGGTGGGGCTATCGGAGCGGCCGACAGCGCCAAAGACGGTTTCGACTTCCGGGAAAGATTTGATGATGCGGTCCTGCTGCTGGAGCAAGGCGGAGGCCTGGGTGATGGAGATACCGGGAAGAGCGGTGGGCATGTAAAGCGCGGAACCTTCATAGAGGGGCGGCATGAACTGGCTGCCCATGCGCCAGGCGAGAGGCGCGGTCACGACAAGAAAGATGAGGTTGAGAAGCAGCGTGGTCTTGCGATGGCGGAGGCAGAAGCGGAGAACGGGCAGGTAGAGAGCCTGGGTCCAGCGCGAAAAGGGATTTGAAGATTCCGGCCGGAGACGGCCACGAATGAAAATCACCATGAGCACCGGAACGAGCGTGATGGCCAGAATGGAAGAAAACGCGACGGAGAGCGTTTTGGTCCAGGCAAGAGGACGAAACATGCGGCCTTCCTGCGCTTCGAGAAGAAAGACCGGGAGGAAAGAGACCAGGATGATGAGCAGGGAGAAGAAGATGGCAGGGCCTACCTGTTTGGCGGCGCCGAGGAGGATGCGCCGCCGTTCGTCCGCTGAAAGCGCGGCGCCCGATGAGGCGGTGCCGTGTTCGGAAAGATGGCGGTAGCCGTTTTCGACCATCACGATGGCGGCGTCGATGAGGACGCCGATGGCGAGCGCCAGTCCGCCGAGGGACATGATGTTGGAACTGACATGCAGGAAGTACATGGGAATGAAGGCGGCAACGACGGCAATCGGCAACGTGAGAATGGGAATGAGCGCAGAGCGGAAATGGAAGAGGAAGGCAATGGTCACGAAGCTGACGATGATGACTTCTTCGAGAAGGTCGCGTTGGAGGGTTTCGATGGAGGCCTGAATCAGGCCGGAGCGGTCGTAGCCGGAGACAATTTCCACACCCGAAGGAAGAGAAGGCTTAATTTCAGCGAGCTTCTTTTTGACGCCGGCGATTACGTTGAGGGCGTTCATGCCGTAGCGCATCACGATGATGCCGCCGACGGTTTCGCCTTCGCCGTTCCATTCGGCGACACCGCGGCGGATGTCCGGGCCGAAGGCGACCACACCCAGATCGCGGACGCGCACGGGAGTGCCGTTTTTGACGGCGACAGGGACGGTTTCGAGGTCTTGCGGCGAGCGGATGTAACCGAGTCCGCGAATCATGTATTCCGCGCCGCCCATTTCGAGGACGCGGCCGCCGACTTCGTTGGTGCTTTCGCGGACGCGGTCAATCACAGTGGAAAGCGGGATGTTGTAGGCGCGAAGCTTGTTGGGGTCGAGATTGACCTGGTACTGGCGGACAAAGCCTCCGATGGAGGCGACTTCGGCGACGCCGGGGACAGTCTCCAGTTGATAGCGGAGATACCAGTCCTGGAGGCTGCGCAAATCCGCGAGGCTGTGGCGGTGGGAGCGGTCAATGACGGCGTACTCGTAAACCCAGCCGGCTCCGGTGGCATCGGGGCCAATCATGGGAGAGACGTTTTTCGGCAGGGTACCCTGAAGCTGCTGGATATATTCGAGGACGCGCGAACGAGCCCAATAGAGGTCGGTGCCGTCTTCGAACACCACGAAGATGTAGGAATCGCCAAACATGGTTTGCGCGCGGACGGCCTTCACGTGGGGAGCGGCAAGCATGGTGGTGACGATGGGATAGGTGACCTGGTCTTCGATGATGCCCGGCGGCTCACCTTCCCAGGGGATGTGCACAATGACCTGCACGTCGGAGATGTCCGGCAAAGCGTCGAGAGGAATGTTGCGGAGCGACCAAACGCCGGCCAGGATGAGCAGCAAGGTGCCGGTAAAAACGAGAAAGCGGTTGCCGGCGCACCAATCAATCACGCGGGAGATCATGGCTACATTCCCCCTTCCGCATTGAGGGTGAGTTGCTTGGTGGCGAGGACGGCTCCATTTTTTGTTGCGGTGACGGTGAGCTGCCAGGTGCCGCCCGTGTCGAGATTCACCTGGGCTTCGTAGATGCCGGCGCCTTTCTCGGAGAGAGTAGTGAGGATGTTTTTTGCGGGCATACCCATTTGCGGCATGGCAGGCATGAAGCTGCGAACGGTGACTTGCGCGCCGGAAATGGGAGAGCCATCGGAGACGGTGAGTTTGACACGGTAGAGATTGGTTCCCTTGCGCAGCGTGGATGGCTCCGTCGAGAAATCGACTGTTGCTTTGGGCTGTGCAGCATGGCCATTCATCGAGGCTGCCGCACCTGCGCCGGGCGGCGGAGGGACAAACGAACCGATGGCGGCTTGGAGCTGGCTTTCGGAATCGACGAGGAAGTTTGCTGAAGTGACGATGCGTTCGCCGGCCTTCAAACCCTTCAGAACGATGTACTGGTCGCCCGCCTGCGGCCCGAGTTGGACGTCGCGGGGTTCGAGATAGCCTCCACCTCGGTCCACGAAGACAATCTGGCGAGTCCCGGATTGCAAGACACCGTTCGCGGGAATGACAAGCTGGTTCCCGAGCGGAATTTGCAGGGTCACGTTGACGAACATTCCCGGTGAGAGAGCAAGGTTGGGGTTCGAAAAGATGAGACGGACCCGCGCGGTACGCGTGGTCATGTCCACATCGGGATAGATGAAGTCAACGCGCCCGCGAAACGTCCTGCCGGGATAGGAATCGACCGCGATGGTTGCCGGTTGACCCACTTTGATTCGTCCAAGATCATTCTGAAAAACCTGGGCGAGGACCCACACGGTGGACAGGTCCGCGACGGTATAGAGGCGGGTTTCCGGCTGCACCGTCAAGTTGGGGAGAGCGTTTCGTTCGGTAATGAAGCCGGAGACGGGCGAGTCGATCTCCAACGAATCCGCGACCTGGCCGGTGGATTCCAGCCGCGCAATCTCACGCGGAGGAAGGTTCCATTGCTCGAGGCGTTGTTTCGAGGATTCGAGAAGCGATGCGACGCCCGCGGCGACGTCGGGGACGGTGCTTTGCGAGAGGTTTTTTGCGTTCTGCTTTGCCAGCAGGAATTCGCGTTCCGCGGCGGCCAGCTCGGGGCTGTAAATCGTGAAGAGCGGCTGTCCCTTCTGGACGTACTGATAGGTGGCGTCGGCGAAAACCTTTTTTATGTAGCCGGAGAACCGCGTCTGGACATAGGAGAGGCGCGTTTCGTCGATGGCCACGGTTCCGGTGGTGGCGATCTCATCGTTCACCGGCTTGCGGACCACTTCGCCGAACTTCACGCCGATGGACTGCAACCGTTCAGCGGAAAGCTGGACGGGCGCCAGAGGGACTTCCTGCGGCGTTGCCGCTGGAATGGCGGAATTGTTCTGCGGCGTTTGCGTCGCTGCGCCCGGCACGGAGGCGGCGGGGCGCTGCGCCGCGGCAGAGCGCCGGGCGGTCCACCAGATTCCGGCCAGGACGCCGGCCAGAGCCAAGTTTCCAATCAGTGCGAGAAAGAACGCGTTTCGATAGCTGCTCATGACCTTGCTCCCTCTCTGCGTTCAGCGCAGGGATAATCCCGTGGCTGCTTCGATCTGGGCCACGGCAGCTTCGTGCTCGGAAATCGTCTGCCAGTACTCTTCGCCGAGTTTCAGGACATCGCGGAAAGAGGCCAGGAGAGCCTGAAAATCAAGGCGATTGGATTGATACGCGGCCAGACCCGCCTGGAGCTCGGCCTGGGCTTGCGGGATTAATCCCTCGCGGTAAATCCCGAGAAGTTCTTCGGATTTCTGGACAGCGAGGAATTGCTGGCGAAGCTGGAAAGCAATGTGCTGGGACTGCATCTCGAATTCGCTTTTTGCGCGGCTCTGGTCGGCCTGGGCCTGAGCCAATTCGGGCTGCTGGCGCCGCGCTCGGTAGAGTGGGATGCGCACGCCGAGCGTGACCATGTAATAGGCACGGAACTGCGTGGGGTCGGTGCGCTGCCACATGTATTGAAGGTTGAAGTCCGGATAAAAGTCTTTCCGGGCGAGACTGACCTGGAGTCCCTGGCGCTCGACCATCTTCTGCGCTCCGGCGATTTCCGGGTTGTTGGCCTGCGCGGCGGACAGCAATTGGTCATAGGTATAAGCGGATTTGGACTCCGAGAGTTCGACGGTCTCAAGATCCGGGGACACTTGGGGGCGATTGAGAAGCTGCTTGATTTGCGCTTGAACGTTTCCGGCTTCAAGCTGGGTTGCGGTGATTTCTCGCAAGAGCTTGGTTCGTTCCAGTTGCGCTTGCAGAACGTCCTGCTGATTTCCCAGGCCGCTGCGATAGCGGGACTCCGCTGCCTGCTCGACTTGGAGGAGTAGCTGGCCGTCTTCTTCGAGGATAGCCTGGCGCTTGGCGAGATAGCCGAATTGAAAGCAGGCCGTCTTCAACTCCGCGAGAATCTCCCGGCGGACCGATTCGTAGCGCTGCCGCAGCACGTCGGCATCCTTTGCGGCAATTTCACCGCGCAGGCGGAGTTTTCCCGGATAGGGGAGATCCTGCGAAACGCCGAGGCCCACATAGGCAAAATCGCTGTTGGAATAACCGGCAAAGGGACGCGGACTTCCGACACTCACATGCTGCAAGACGAATTGCGGATCGGGGAGAGTGGAAACCTGGCTGGGGACTTGCCGGGAAGACTCCCAGGCATGGCGCGCGGCTTGAATCTGGGGATTGTTATGCTCGGCTTCGGCGAGAAGATCGTCGAGCTTCACCGGCGGGCTGGGGGAACGCGCTTCTTGCGCTGCGTCTTGCGCACGTACGGGCGAAGCCTGCAAGAGGAGGAGGCTCGCCAAAATCCATGCAGAACTGAACTTCATAAGGCTGTCCTTTCTCGGTCGAGAGTTGATGCCCGCGTTGCTTTCCGAGGCTTTCGCTCAGAGCTTTGCGAGGCCAGCGCGCGGAAAGACACAAGTGCGCGCGCTGCGGGGCGGTCAGGACAGCTTTAGATCAGGAAGGTGCAGAGAAGAGATTGCAGCGGGGGAGGCGAGGCGCTTTGAACAGGGACGACGGGGGCCAGGTGCGAGGTGCGGGGAACATCACAGGCCAAGCTGGACGCCAGCACAGGCACCAGCAAAGGAAAACTGTCGGGCGGCTGGAGCCGTGACTCGGGCGAATGAGCGTTCGAGGCGACGCAGCAAGAGGAATTGAGCGCGGCGACGGATTGGGTGGCACACTCCTCCATGTTCATGGACTCGCAGGGCGATGGGGTCTTGGGAGTTTTGCATTCCACCTGGCCGGAAGGGGGCCACGCGCAAGCGGACAGGGGCAACGGCCCCAAGCCCGCCAGGCTCAATGCGAGTCCGAAGATAAGCGCGCGACGCATCACACCAGTAGTATACCCTTCTACCCGCCAGGTGTTTCCTGCATTGGCGGGCGAGGTTACCAAAACAGTGTGAGGCTTGCGGCCCTTCCGATTCTGTGATTCCCGTCACAATGCGGCGTGACCCGGGTCACGCATGCAAAGCATGAGTTTCAGGGCGCGGAGATGTTGGAGAGGAAGGCAAGCGGTGAGGGTCTATCTTGCAGTCTAGTTGGACAATGATGGTAGGCTCTGACGGAAGCATGGGGGGGCGAACGCAGTTTGGGGCAGCGGGAAAGGCCGCGAGATTCCTCGCGGTTGCGGGGCTGAGTGTGTTTGGCGGCGGAGGCGGAACGGCGTGGGGACAGGAGGGGGCTCCCTTCACGGACCTCCAGGCGGTTCAGGGTAAGCAGGAGGCGGGGAGGAGCGCCGGAGAGTTCGGGGGCACGACAACGGCTGTTGACGGGCTGCTTAATCTGCCCTCAAGGCAGATTTCGCTTGCCATGGCAAAGCCCTCCGCGGCACAGCAGACGAGCCAACAGGCGGGTGGGATACCTCAGACGCAAGAAGAGGCAACGAAGAGCCCGACGGCACCGTGCGTGGAGCCGCCGCCGATGGTCAGGTGGCAAGACTACGAGGGACCTCTTAAGAAAATCGTGGGAGCGTTGGCGGGGAGGTTGGAGCGCAAGTCCACTCACCCGCCGCATTACAAGCCGGGAGCGGTGCTGTGTTCGTTCGCGCCGAAAGACAAATTCGTTTTGTTTGTGCAGGACACGATTGATCCGGTGACGTTTCTGGGGGTGGGATTCGATGCCGGGATAGACCAGGCGCAGAATTCGGACCCCACGTTCGGGCAGGGCGCCGCAGGTTACGGGAAGCGATTTGGAGCGAACTTCGCCGGCCAGGCTTCGTCCACCTTCTTCAAGGACTTTGCGTTTCCGTCGTTGTTTTCCGAGGACCCGCGCTACTACCGGCTGGCGCATGGGAGCGGCGGAAAACGGCTGTTCCATGCGATGAGACACGCGGTTGTAGCGCATCGCGACAACGGCAGGCGCATGTTCAATTTTTCAGAATGGCTGGGAACGGTGAGCGCGGTGGCGCTGAGCAATACCTTTCACCCGGGAAACGAGCGCGGGTTTGGGCCGGCGGCGGAACGCGTGGGAATCAGCGTGCTCACGGATGCGGGATTTGACGTGCTCCGCGAATTTTGGCCGGAGATTTCGCGGAAGTGCAAGCTGCCGTTCCGCGGAGCGCGTGAGCCAGACCCAGAGGTGAGACCCAATCCGAAGTGATGGGTAGCGCGCGGGGCGTGCAGGTGTCCAAAGGATTAACGTATTTGGCGGGCCGAGGATAGCCCGGTTCGCGGGCGGAATCTACCACCAAGGGCGTAAAACCCACTCAAAGTGAAGTTCGGCAGGAGAAGGCCACCAAGGCCGGGGTACTACGGTGTGATGGTGAATACCCCAAATGGTGACGTACGTCACAGCGGGGGTTTGCGTAAGGAAGTTAGATATTTGGCCAGAACGATGAGGGGTGCCGCCAATGGGAGCCACGGGATGGGGTGCCAGGTCCGTGGGAGTTCAAGAAAAGACCGAGAGGTGGCGTCCATTGTGCGACGTGGACAACCGTTGGCCGACTGAAAGTCCGAAGCGGGAGGCAAGCCTGCATTCAGCGGAGCATGATCTGGAGTCACTACGCTGCCTAACAGAAAGCCTGAGGAGTGCCCTATGAAGCACGAACGAACGCGAACGCTCATGTTGGTTTCCCTTGGCTTGGCCGCCTCGTTGTTCGTGGCGGGCGCAGCCCTGGGCGGGGGTAACCGCGGGCAAGAGAAGAACTCTGCCCCGGCAGACCAGGGCAAGACCGCGGCTGCGGGACAAACGGCTAAACCCCCCGTAACGGCGCAAGGGGACGGAGACTACGTCGGGTCGGAGGTCTGCCTGACCTGCCATGAGGATCAGCAACGCCGATTCAAGAACACCCTGATGGGCAAGGCGATGGCCAAGCCCCACACGCCGCTGGAAGCGCGCGGGTGCGAGGCGTGCCACGGGCCGGGCCGAGCCCACGTGGAAGCCGGCGGCGGCAAGGAATCCATCCCCATCCGCTTCGGCAAGGACTCCAAGAACACCGTGGAAGAGAAGAATTCCGTTTGCCAGGATTGCCATGCCAACGGGAACCGGATGTTCTGGAGGGGCAGCCCGCACCAATCGCGGGCGATGGCTTGCGTGGATTGCCACCAGGTGAAGCAAGAAATCGTGCGCTTGGTCTCTTCCGATGCGCGGTATAGCGCTCCGCTCAGCGAGAACAAAGGCGTCAAAAAGCCTCAGCCGGAACTCTGCCTGACCTGCCACCAGATGCGGCGGGCGCAGTTGCAGAGGTCCTCGCACATGCCGTACCGGGAAGGCAAGGTGACGTGCACGAGTTGCCACAACCCGCACGGGACTCCCAATCCGAAGCAGTTGATCCAGGCCACCACGAACGAGAACTGCCTGAGTTGCCACACCGAGCGGCGAGGTCCGTTCCTGTGGGAGCACCCGCCGGTGATGGAAAACTGCGCCAATTGCCATGAGGCGCACGGCACCAACAATCCGCAGTTGCTGAAGGTGCGCATGCCGCGCGTGTGCGACAGTTGCCACGTGACCAGCCGCCATCCCACGACACCAACACTGCTGAACGCGGTCCGGGATTTCAACCGGGGCTGCACGAACTGCCACTCCGCGATCCACGGATCGAACCATCCGTCCGGAAACATGTTCCTGCGCTAGGAAGGAGAGAGCCATGAAACTGTTCAGACAGCCTACGATAGGGATGTTGCTCGCGCTCCTGTTCACCCCGGCTCTGCTATGCGGCCAGGAACAGCCCGCCGCGAAGGAAAAACCGGAAGCGAAGAAGGAAACTGCGGTCAAGGAAGAAGTGCCGCAGCATGGGAGCATCGAGTTTGGGGTCCGGCACGTGTTTGCGGGGGAGGTGTATGGGCGTCCGGACCTACCGTTTGCTCCTGACGTGCTGACTTCGAAATTCAACGAGTACGGCGACCGCAGGAACGGCTTTGTGGTGCGCAGGCTGGACCTGGGTTATGACAATATCCTGGGCACAGAGAATTATGTGAGACTGCAATCGCAAAACTCGGTGTACAAGAACCAAACGTATCTGGCCTCTTTCGGCCAGTACGGGAAGTTCAAGGTGCAGTTCCGCTACGACGAGATCCCGCACATCTACACGAACACGGCCCGCAGCCTCTACGTGCAGACCAGCCCGGGGGTGTTTACGATCCTTCCCGCGACGAAGCAGTTGTTGCAGGATCGGTCTTCGATTGTTTGCGGCGGCGCGGCGCAGTGCACGTCGGGGCTGATCAATAACAACCTGCCCGGGTTTATCGCGACGCAGATCGTGCCGGGCGAAAACTTCATCACCCCGGCGATCGAACGCAAAGCGGGAACGGGACTGCTGAGCTGGAACATCACCTCGCACTGGATTACCACATTTCTGTTTTCGCGGGAACACCAAGGAGGCACACGCCCCCTCGGGATGATATTCAACCCCAGCCCCAGCGCAAGCGCGAGCAGCCTGCCCACGGGCGTATTCAATCAGCAAAGCCCCGGCACCGGGGCAGAGGTGCCCGAACCTATCAACTACTTCAACAACATCATCAAAGTCTTGACCGAGTACGGGAAAAAGGACTGGGGCGTCCAGGCCGGCTATACCGGGTCTTTTTTCCAAAACAACACGAATGCGTTGGTATTCGACAATCCATTTGCAACTGCAGACGTTCCGGTGCTGACCTTCGCTCCGGGAGCCAGCGGCTGCCCGGCGGGGGCGGCGCGCTGCAATATCGGCGCGGTGCCTTCCCGGGGCCAGACGGGTTTGTGGCCAGACAACCAGGCGCACTATGTGAATGCCGCGGCGGCATTTAACGTGGGTAAGCACATGCGCGTCATGGGGACGGTCAACCCCGGCTGGCTGCGGCAGAACGAGGCATTCCTGCCCTACAGCGCCAACTCGCAGATTTTCTTTCCGGACAGCACGGGCGCTCTCACCATTCCGGCGACAAGCGTGAGCGTGCTGCCGGCAGCGAGCCTGAATGGACAAAAGCAGACCTTGGCGATGAATTACACGGCGGTGTACACGCCGCTGAAGGACGTAGAAGTGAACCTGTTCTATCGGCAGTACGACTACAACAACAATACCGCGACGTTTAATTTGACGCCGATCCTGGGCGATACGATCGGTGCGAACGCGGCGTCGACTGCGCAGTTGACTCCCGGCGACCCCGCGGCTACCTCCGGCAGCGGTTCCTTGCAATCGACCCTCGGCCGCAGCAATCCCGGGTTCAACAAAAAGAACCTGGGGTTTACCGGAGACTGGTTCTTCACGAAGAAGAGTTCTGTGAAGGCGGGCTATGAAGGGGAATGGTTCGACCGTTCCCATCGGGACGCCGCGCACACATTAGAGAACTCGTTCTTCGGGGCCTTGGACTTGGTTCCCCAGAAGGACCTCCTCATCCGGTTTGGGGGGCGTCACCAGGACCGCAAACCGGACGAGTACGTGGACGAGGCTGCCGGGGGCGTGGCATGTGACCCCGCATCGCTGTTGGCAGCAAGGACCGCGGGGATTTTCCCGGGCGATCACCCTTGCGGACGCAGATTCGATGAGGATGCTCGAGTGCTGGACCGGTTGGACACTCTGGTGGAATACAGCATGGACAAACTGACGGTCTCAGGTGGCTTCCAGACAATCCAGCAGGACTTCAACCGGGCCGGTGTGGGCAGCAACAGCCCTACCGCTCTCAACTTCCTGACGGGAGCGGCGGCAACCACAACACCCTACTTCCTGTACGGAGCGATGAACGACCTCGCCTACACGTACACAGCCGACGCCAGCTACACGTTTTCACCGGCGGTTTCCCTGTTCGCGGAATACGCGCACGAGCGGTACCACAAGAGAATGGTCTCGCGGAACCGCTCCCCATTTGCGGCGGCGGCCCCGTTCTGCTCCGCGGGCGGGTGCGACAGCGCCAACAATGACTGGGAAAGCGCGTATCGGGACATCTTCGACACGTACTCCGGAGGCGCGGATCTCTTTCTTCGGAAGAAGGCGTACCTAACGGCGTACTACTCCCTGGCGGCAGGGAGAGGTCACATCTTTTCGCGGTTCCTGGGTGACCCGACACGGCTCACGGTCGGAGATCCAGACAGGTTCGTGCTGGTAGGGAGCAGCGCAGCGGTGTCCTACCCGGAGTCGGTCACACGGACGCATGAGGTCACGGCCGTATTCAAGTACAAGCTCTCCGAGCGATTTATGCCGAAGGTGGAATACCGCTACCAGCAGTTCGACAACCGGGACTACCAGACTTCGGCCATGACTCAATACATGGGGTGCATAAGCCCGGCGGGCGCGGGACCGGGGCCTGTGACCGGTTGTACGGCGCGGCAACTCATAGGAACGACTTCTCCGAACCCGACGTTTACACCCAGCCCGTTTTATCCAGGCTTCGTGGTGGGCGACACCTCGGCAGCAAGGTACCTCTTTCTGGGGGTGGATCAGCCATCGTTCCGGGTCCATGTGCTCACCATCACGCTGGAATACCTCTTTTAGACGGGCGGTTTCCAGCGGACTTCGCCGGACTGGCTGACGAGAAAGAGAAGCGGTGGCAGAATGGCGACGAGGATGAGAGAATCGGCAGCAGTGTGGAAGCGCGACTCGACGGAAGCTGCAAAGAATCAAAAAGGAGAATCCCGTGAAGCGACTGGTCAGTGCGGTTGCGTTTAGCTTGATCCTTGGCGGGGCATCTGTGGCGCTCGGGCAGAACCCCGGCGAAAGCACCTACAAGGCGAAGTGCGCCGTCTGCCATGGGCCCGACGGCGGCGGAAAAACGATGATGGGCGAGAAGTTGAAGGCGCGCGACTTGCGCCTGCCGGAGGTGCAGAAACAAACCGACGCGGATTTGACGCTGATCATCTGCAAGGGAAAAGAGAAGATGCCGGCGTACGACGGCAAACTGACCAAGGAGCAGATCAGTCAGTTGGTGGGTTTCATACGCGAGTTGGCCAAGAAGCACTGATCCAGCGGCCAACGCTTCAAAAGCAGCAGAAACAACCACGATGAAGAGTCAGGAATCCTCTGTGGTACAGCCACAGCGCCGCCGGGTGGTGGAAATTTTGCTGGGAGGCGGGCTGTTTGCGTCCGTCGTGTCCTTCCTCTACCCGGTGCTGCGGTACCTTGTCCCTCCGGCGGTTGCCGACCTGGGCGGCGATGAAGTAGTGGCCTGCAAGACGGGCGACCTCAAACCCAACAGCGCAAAAATCTTCCGCTTCGGCAATCATCCCGCGATGGTGCTGATGACCGAGGACGGCGAGTACCGTGCGCTGTCGGCCACTTGCACGCACCTGAGCTGCACCGTGCAGTACCGGAACGACCTGCACCAGGTCTGGTGCGCGTGCCACAACGGTCTCTATGACCTGAACGGGCGAAATGTTTCCGGGCCGCCTCCACGCCCGCTGGACGCTTTCCAGGTGCACGTGCGCGGCGATGAAGTGGTGGTCAGCCGCAAGCGGGAGGGATGAAATGAGGGCGCTCGCGCGAGTCCGGGATTGGCTGGATGAGCGCCTGGATTGGGCAGCGCTGATCGCCCCACTGAGACACAAGACCGTCCCCATTCACCGGCTGTCCTATTGGTACTTCCTCGGGGGCATCACGCTCTTCCTCTTCCTGATCCAGGTGGGCACCGGGATCCTGCTCCTGCTGTATTACCGGGCGAGCGCAAACGAGGCTTTCGAGAGCGTGCAATACATCATGACGCGAGTGCAGTTCGGCTGGCTGATCCGGTCCATCCATTCGTGGTCGGCCAACCTGATGATTTTCACGGCGTTCGCGCACATGTTCAGCGTGTTGTTCCTGCGGGCGTACCGCAAGCCGCGGGAGCTGACCTGGATCAGCGGGATGCTGCTGCTGTTTTTGACGCTGGGCTTCGGGTTCAGCGGCTACCTGCTTCCGTGGAACACGCTGGCCTTTTTTGCAACCAAAGTGGGCACGGAAATCACCGGACAGGTGCCGGTGATCGGCAAATGGCTGATGGTGTTTTTGCGCGGCGGCGAAGAGGTGACCGGGGCGACGCTGACGCGGTTTTTCGGATTCCATGTGGCGGTGCTTCCCGGGATCGTCACGCTGCTGATTGCCGTGCACCTGGCGCTGGTGCAGCGCTTCGGCATCAGCGTCCCCCCAGGGGTGGAGGCGGAGTGGAAGGCGTCTCCGGGCGCGGCGCGGCAGATGAAATTCTTCCCGGGCTTTTTTCTGCGCGAACTGATGGCGTGGTACATCGCGCTGGGAGTTTTGGGGGCACTGGCCGCGATCCTGCCGTGGGAGCTGGGAACAAAGGCCGACCCGTTTGCACCGGCCCCGGCGGGGATCCGGCCGGAGTGGTATTTCATGTTCATGTTTCAAACGCTCAAGAAGATTCCCGCGCGGATATGGTTCGTGGATGGAGAACTGCTGGGGATCCTGGCGTTTGGCGCGGCGGGACTGGTGTGGCTCCTGCTGCCCTTTTTCGACAATCTTGGCCGGGGACGCGGCCGGCGGATGATCCTGGGAGCGGGAATCTTCGCGCTGGCGTACATGGCGGTGATGACTGTCTATGGATATGTGGCGAAATAAGCGGCTGCGAGTGTTGCTGTGGCTCATCCTGGGGATGCCGTTGGCCGGCGCCTGGGGGCAAGCACCGAATTCCTGCTTGGACTGTCACAGCGTGCTGGATGCGCCGCTGCAGGTCACCCCAGAACAGTTCTCCCGCGATGTGCATTCGCAGAAGGGCCTCGATTGCGCAAGTTGCCATGGAGGGGATCCGAAAAAAACGGATATGGAAGCCATGGCCAAGGGGGCGGGGTTCCGCGGGAAGATACAGCGAAGCCAGATTCCGGGGCTGTGCGGGCACTGCCACTCCGACGGGGCATACATGCGGCAGTTCAATCCATCGCTGCGGACCGACCAACTAAGCCAGTACGTCACCAGCGTGCACGGGAAACTGCTCGCAAAAGGGGATGTGAAGGTGGCGGTGTGCACGGATTGCCACGGGGTGCACGATCTGCGCGCGCCGCGGAACGCGCAATCGAAGGTCTACCCGCTCAACATCGCGCAAACCTGCGCGCGGTGCCATGCCAACGCGGCGTACATGAAGGGGCACGCGATTCCCACGGACCAGTTCGCGAAGTACAGCGCCAGCGTGCACCACGAAGCGCTGGCGGTCCGCGGCGACCTGTCGGCGCCGACCTGCACCACGTGCCATGGAAACCATGGCGCTGCGCCGCCGGGAGTCGGCTCGGTGCAGAATGTCTGCTCGACCTGCCACGTTTTTCAGGACCAAATGTTCGAAAAAAGCACGCACAAGGCGGCGTTTCAAGCAGCGTCGCTTCCCGGATGTATCGTCTGCCACAGCAATCACGACATCAGCCATCCAACCGATGCGAAGCTGGGCACGGGGCCGCAGAGCGTTTGCTCGCAATGCCACACACCCGGAGATGATTGCGACCAGGCAACGAAGGAAATGCTGAGCGGATTGACTCGATTGAACGGCGCGATTCAGGAGGCGGACCGGATCCTGGGGGTCGCCGAGTCTTCCGGCATGGAGGTAAGCGAGGCGCGGCTGGAAGAAGACCAGGCCCACGACTCGCTGACCAAGGCGCGCGTAACCATCCACAGCTTCCGGAAGGACCTGGTCGAACAGGATATTGAGGCAGGCCTGAAAATCGCCGCAAAGAACGTGCAAGCCGGGAAAGATGCGCTGAAGGAGCGCGATTACCGGCGCATGGGGCTGGGATTTTCGCTGGTGGCCATCGCGGCTGTGGTGCTGGGATTATGGCTGTACATTCGGAAAACCGAACAGACTGCGTGATTGTCAGGAGGAAAACAGATGAGAAACGTCGGGAGAGTGTGGAGCGTGACAGCGGTGTTGGGAGTGGCGCTTGCGGTGATCGGCCTGAACCTCGTCCCGGTCCATGCGCAAGGCACGCCGGAGGGCCTGTACAAGGCCAAGTGCGCGGTGTGCCACGGGCCGGACGGCAAGGGCGACACGGTCATGGGGAAGAAGCTCGCGGTGAAGAGTTTTCAGTCCCCGGAAGTGGCGAAAGAGAGCGATACGGAGCTCTTCGACATCACCAAGAAGGGCAAAGGGAAAATGCCGGGGTACGACAAGAAGCTAACAGACGACCAGATCAAGGAGTTGGTGAAGTACATCCGCTCGCTGAAGTAGAAGGGCGGAGGTCTGCCCTACCGGGAGACGCGCGCATAGCTCATGATCATCCCCGAGCCAGTTGCCCGATGGTTTCGTCCCGCCATCTATCTCGGGCGAAATGGAGTTTCCCTGACCGGAGCGGTGCTCACCACGAGCTCCGCCATTACGCTGCTGTGTTTCTGGGCGTTCGAGATTGTCCGTGGCGGGCCGATCCATCCGTATGCCGGAATTGTTTTCTTCCTGATTCTGCCAAGTTTTTTTGCCATCGGGCTGCTGCTGATGCCGGCGGGAGCCTTGTGGCAGCGGCACAAGCTGCGCATGCAGGGGGAGTTGCCGGAGGTCTACCCGCGGGTTGATTTCGGCGATCCGCTGCTGCGGCATGCGTTCTGGCTGGTGGCGCTGATGACCGGAATCAACGTGGTGATCATGGGGACGGCGTCGTACCGCGGAGTGGAATACATGGATTCGGCGCAATTCTGCGGGCAGACGTGCCACACGGTGATGACTCCGGAATACACCGCCTACCAAGCCTCTCCGCACCAGCGCGTGGCTTGCGTGCAATGCCATATCGGGCAGGGCGCGTCGTGGTTTGTGCGCTCGAAGCTTTCGGGGGTGCGGCAGGTGCTGGCGGTGAGCTTCCGGACGTACCACCAGCCCATTCCTTCGCCTGTGGAGCACCTGCGCCCGGCGCGGGAAACCTGCGAACAGTGTCACTGGCCGCAAATCTTCACAGGCGACAAGTTCCTGGTGAAGAAGAGGTATGCGGATGACGAGCAGAATACGGAGCTGACGACGGTGCTGCTGCTGAAAATCGGCGGGCGAACCTGGCAGGGCGC
This sequence comes from Candidatus Acidiferrales bacterium, assembly GCA_035631855.1. Lineage (GTDB taxonomy): Bacteria > Acidobacteriota > Terriglobia > Acidiferrales > UBA7541 > DASQHY01. The sequence continues at coordinate 6,440 of DASQHY010000045.1, read as the reverse complement.
CGCCGGGATTCACGGGCGCCACCTGGATCAGAAGTCGCGGATTCAGTACATCTCGATCGACCGGCAGCGGCAGGTGATCCCGCAGGTGAACTACACGGAAGACAACGGAAAGGAAAGCGTGTTCGTGTCGAGCGACGCGAATGCCACACCGCAACAACTCGCGGCGGGCGAGCACCGCACGATGGATTGCGTGGATTGCCACAACCGGCCCACGCACGTGTTCCAGTTGCCGGAACGTGCCGTGGACCAGGCCATGTCCGAGGGGCGCATCAACACGCAGTTGCCGTACATCAAGAAGAAGGCCGTGGAAGTGTTGAAGGCGGACTACCCGGACCGCAGCACGGCCGCGCTGCGAATCTCCACGGCGCTGTTTGACTTCTATCGCGCGTCGTATCCGGAGGTCTATGCGCACAAGCGCGGGCAGATCGAGACCGCGGTAGCGCAGGTGCAGGCCATTTACGCGCGCAATGTGTTCCCGGAGATGAAAATCACCTGGGGGACGTATCCCATCAACATCGGTCACCAGGACTTCATGGGGTGTTTCCGCTGCCACGACGGGAGCCATGCGACCAGCGATGGGCGGTCTATCACGAACGATTGCGATGCCTGCCACACGCTGCTGGCTGTGGAGGAAAAGAGCCCGAAGGTTCTGGCCGACTTGGCGATGAAGTAGCGGCGGCCAAACCCACGACTTGCGGTTGGCGGCGCCATGCTGAAGGCAAAACACATTACGCTCATTGTGACGCTGGGGGTGTCGCTGGGGCTTGCGGTGGGCGTGCCTGCGGCAGCCCGCCAGGCGAAAGGCGGCGCGAACGGCGACAAGGAATGTCTCGCGTGCCACGGGGACAAAGACCTGAAGTCCGACGCGGGACGCAGCGTTTACGTGGATGCCGCGAAACATCAGGCCAGTGTCCACGGAAATCTGGGCTGCACGTCGTGCCACGCGGACATCAAGGACTTCCCGCACCCCAAGCGGATTGCCAGGGTGAATTGTGCCGCGTGCCACGAGGAAGCTCCGAAAGACGTGGCGCACAGCGTGCACGAACTGCTGGGCCGCGAGGCTTGCACGAGTTGTCACGCGCTGGCGCATAACACCGCGCCGGCCGCGGAAGTTTCGCCCAAGCAATGCGCCACCTGCCATGCCGAGGTGGTGAAAGATTTCGGGTCGAGCGTCCACGCACTGGCAAAGAAAAACGGCGAAACGCAGGCTCCCACTTGCCAGACCTGTCATGGAACAACGCACAAGATTCTTCCGGTGCATGACGCGGCGTCCCCGGTGGCGAAGAAGAATCTGCCGGACACGTGCGGTTCGTGCCACTCGAATCCAGATTTTCTGGCGCGGCATCAGATTCCATTCGCGCATCCCGTGGAAGCTTACCGGCTGAGCGTCCACGGGCGCGCGGTAGCCGCGGGTAATGCCAAAGCGCCGTCGTGTTCCGATTGCCACTCCAGCCACGCCATCGCCGCGGCGCGCGACCCGCATTCGAAAATCAACCACTGGAACGTGCCTGCAACGTGCGGGGCGTGCCACACGGAAATCGCAAAGACGTACGCGCACAGCGTTCACGGGAAGGCCGTGGCGCGGGGCGTTCGCGATGCACCCGTCTGCACGGATTGCCATGGGGAGCACACTATTCTGGCGCCGTGGGAAGCGCAATCCCTGGTCAATCCGGCGCGGGTTTCGAGCGTGACCTGCGGGCGCTGCCACGGCGATGAGCGGCTCAATGCGCGGTACAATTTGCCGACGGACCGCGTCCCGACCTTCGCCGACAGCTTCCACGGACTGGCGGCGCGCTCAGGGGAGCAGACCGTGGCCAACTGCGCATCCTGCCACGGCGTGCATAACATCCTGCCGTCGAGCGATCCCCTCTCCACGGTAAGTCCGGCCAATCTGGCGCATACGTGCGGCGCTTGCCACGCCGGAGCCGGCGAACGGTTTTCCATCGGACGGGTCCACGTCCGCTCGGAGACGAGTGGAGAGCACGTGGTGGTGAGATGGATCCGTTGGATTTACTGGATTCTGATTCCCTTGGCGCTCGGTTTCATGGTGTTTCATCACGCCGTGGATTTTCTGCGAAAGCTGATTCGCCGCGCGCCGCGCACTGAGTCCGGCGAGGAAGTCTTTCGTATGGGCATGAACTTTCGAATCGCGCACTGGCTGGTGGTAGTGAGCTTTCCGGTGCTGGTGATCACCGGCTTTGCGCTGAAATTCCCCGAAGCGTGGTGGGCGCGGCCGGTGGTGCACTGGGAAAGCCATTTCGCGCTACGCGGCGCGATCCACCGCACGGCGGGGGTCGTGCTCATCGTTGCGCTTCTCTATCACATCGTCCACCTGGCGGTGTCCCGCCGGGACCGCATCATCCTGCGCTACATCCGGCCGCGGCTCCGCGACCTGTTCGATCTGGGAGGAATGCTGCGCTACAACCTGGGGCTGTCTCCTAAGCGTCCGGTGTTCGGCAAGTTCACGTACGCAGAAAAAATCGAGTACCTGGCGTTTGTGTGGGGAACCGCGGTGATGGCGGTGTCGGGGCTCTTGCTATGGTTCAATAGCTTCACGCTGCGCCATTTTCCAAAATGGGTGGCCGACGCAGCTACCGTTTTGCACTATTACGAGGCGATTCTCGCGACCTTCTCCATCCTAATTTGGCACGCGTACATCACCGTTTTCGATCCGGATGTGTATCCCATGGACCGCGCGTGGCTGACGGGGAGAACGTCGGCGGAGCATATCCGCCACAACCGGCCGGAATACTACGAGGCGCTGAAGAGCCTGGAGACGAAAGACCACACTTCGGAAGGAGAGAAAAAGTAATACCCGACTGAGAAGAATGATCCCTACTTTGGTGGGTCGAGAGCGAAGCGTTCCGCCAAGTCACGGGACAGTTGGCGGGTGAGGCGAAACAACTCTTCGACCCCGGCGGTTTCGGAGGTGATTTCGCTGTCGTTCAAATCTTCGGAAACAGCGGCGCAGAGTTGGACGGCGCGGCGAACGCGCTCCCTGGAGAGTAACGGGAGGACAGTGGCGGTGTCGCGGTGCTGTGCTTGACGCTCTTGCCATTCCTGAACGGCCCAGGCAGTCTTGCGAACGTAATCCACGGCGTCACGGAACTCGCGCAAGACGCGCGGGTCAATGTTTCCGGAGCGGATGGCTTGATCGAGTCTCTTTAATTCCGCAGTGGTTCTCTTTATCCGGAAGGTCAAGCCCCAGAAGGTCTCGCTGGGGAAGAGCAGCTCGACCGCAACACCAAGCACCGCGCCGTCTTTGGACCGGCGGACCGCCGAGGTACGCGCGCGCGCCTCCTCGCGGGAAAACAAATTGGCCAGCTCCACTTCTGTGCCAACGGCGGGATACATCTCCGTGTCCAGAAACTGGAGCAACCCTCCATACGTGTTGACCTCTTTGGCTTGCGCTTCGGCTTTTATGATTTTCCCGCGCGGATCTTCCCAGCGGACTTCCACAGGGACCAGCACAGGGAAACGCCCGCTTCTGCGGCGCCCTTCGGCGGGGACGTGCGGTTTCGAGGCCCGTTGGTCAGAGGTCATCGAACCCTCCAAATAGAAAGCTCTTCGATCGAGCCCAACAGCCAACCTACCCCGCAAAAAGCCCCCGCGCGGGATGATAGCACGCGATTCCAGGGTGAGCCGACGAAGATGCGTAAGACTCAATAGAAGAAAGGGCCGTAGGGCAATTACTTGCCGCTGAGGACGTCTTGGAGCGCTGAGTCGCCAGGAAAAATGCGGCGGCCCTTCTGGAGAACTGCCAGGGCGGAGCGCGGATCACCCAGAGCACGATCCACTTCAGCCAAAGAAGAGTAGGTTTCGGAGTCACCGTCGGGAAAATAACGGACCACAAATTCCAGATGTGCGCGCGCCTCGGCAAAACGCCCGGCGGTCTTATAGAGATTGGCGAGATTGCGGTGGCAAGAGTAACTGTAGGGTTCTTCCGAAATGCCGCGCAGATAAACCCGCTCGGCTTCCGCGAGGTTGCGGGCGCGGAGCCAGAATTCGCCCAGAGTGCAATACTCCTCGGGCGCTGGATGGGGCATGGCGGCCATCCGGGCGATCTGCGCCTGAGCGGCAGCAGGCCAGTCTTCGCGATCGCGCGCGAACTCCATCCGGTCAGTGAGAGCCGGGAGGAAATTGGCGTCGCGCCGCAGAATCTCACCGAGGAGGCGATGCGCTCCGGCGTCGTCACCGAAGTGATGCTCCAGGACGGCAAGCCAGTGAGCGCCTTCGAGTGAATCGGGATCGAGATCCCGGGCGATTTCGAAGGAGGCACGCGCGGCACTAAACTGGTTTTGCGCAAACTGCACGCGCCCGCGCAGCAGCGCCAGCGTGGAAGTGACGGGTTGCGCGTCCAGCGCATTGAGACAGTCTTGCGCAGCAGAGGTATCCTGCAATTCGAGATGGGTTTCCGCGGCGCCCTCGAGGGCGGCAGGGGTCGCGGCGGGATCCAGATTCACCGGAAGCAGCCCGTCGCGAAATTCCCGGAGCAAATCGCTATTCGTCTGGACCAGGCCGCGGCTGAGCAGGGCGCGCGGCGCATGATACTCCAGCAGGGTGAGGTCGTCGGTGTTGAGAACGCTGCCGGCAGCCAATCGGCGGGCGCCCGCATCGTCCAGCAAAAAATAGGCGGAGATGCTTTCCGGGCGGAAAAGACTGAGGGAGATGAAATCTTCATGCAGGCCCGGGTTGGCCCAGAGCTTGCGGGCGCGATCGAAGCGCAGGGGAGAAGTGTCGGTGCGGGCCAGGACGAGGAGATCGGGCTCGAGGACGTGCCAGATGGTGGTCTCCGGAAAATGCTTTGCAAGTGTGGCGAGGATCATGCGCAGGTCGGCGGGGTGAAGCGCATACGCCTGCACCCACTGAACCAGTATGCCGCCGGGAGCGAGGCGCCTGCGGATGGCCGCGTAGTATTCATCGGTGAAGAGCGTGGCGACGCCGGCGATCCAGGGATTCGACGGCTCGGAGATGATGAGGTCGTAGGCATCGCGCGAAGTCAGCAGAAAATTGCGGGCGTCGTCCAGATGGACATGGACTCGCGGGTCGCGAAGAACCCCGCGATTGAGTTTCTCGAGGTAGGGCGCGGCTTGAATTACGGCCGGCTCGATCTCGGCGACGTCTATGCGCTCGACGTCGGGATAGCGGGCGACGGCGGAAGCGGTCATGCCGCTGCCGAAGCCGATGATGAGGACACGTCGCGGCGCAGGATGAAAGATGGCGCCGAGATGCCCGACCAAGAGCTGCGTGGGGGCGTCGTGATTCGAGGCGTCCACCTTACCGTTGGTCTTGAGCGCCCAGTAGTCGTCGGTGCGAGCGACGGCAACGGAGGCATTGAGACCGTCGGCGGCAAAGAGCAGGTCGGTGGTGGCGGCGCTCTCCGCGAGAGTGAGATTGCTCTCGTGAAAATTCCAGTAGAGAACGGTGCTGAAGTACGCGAGGGCGCGGTTGTAGAAGAGCGGCGTCCACCCGGCGAAGGCAACCACGGTGATCAGGGCCACATTCAAGGCCAGCGCAGGAAGGCGAGACGGCGAGCTGCGCAGCTCGATGAGCACGGCGAGGACAAGGTTGAGACCCGCGAAGAGTGCGACAACGCGGAAGGCTCCCAGCCACGGGACAAGCCAGAAACCCGCGGCGACGGCGCCGGCGATGGCTCCGAACGTGTTCGCGGCGTAAGCCCGGCCGACAGCCGTTGCATAGCCCGCACCTTCGCGCGGCGTTCCGGCGAGGAGGACGACGACCGCGGGGAAATTGAAGCCGAAGACGACGGCGGCCGGAAGCATGACCAGCGCGCTGGCTGCGAATTGGGCGAGCAAGAGTCCACCGAAGGATTCGTGCGTGGCGCGAAGAATGGGCGGCATGACCGCAGGCAAATACTGAAAACAAACAAGGAACAAGAGCGCGGCCAAGCCGGTGCAGGTTTGCGTGGTTGCAAAGGTGGCGAGGGAGACGCGGCGATGGCGGGCCTCGGCGCGAGCCGACCAGCGCTCGAACAGGGCGCTGCCGAGGACGATCCCGGCGAGGAACGTGGCAAGCATCAGCGTGAAAGCGTATGTCGAGCTGCCGAGGGTGGTAGCGAGCAGACGCGTCCAAGCGACTTCGTAGGCGATGGCGGTGGCCCCCACAACAGCAAACGAGACCAGCAGGAACCTCGACGATTCAGGGAAAGCCTCCGGTGAGCCGGAGCGCAGGGCGGAAGCGACGGCTTCCAGAGTCTGCGAGGGGAGAGCGCGGCGGGCGAGCCACAGCACGATGAGTCCTGCCAGGATGTTGAGCGCGACAGCGCCGGCGATGGTGAGGCGCAGGCCGAGCATGGGAAGGAGAACGAACCCGGCAAGAAGCGTTCCTGCGACGGCGCCAAGCGTATTGACCCAGTAGAGGCGGCTGACGCGGCTCCCGAGTTCCGCGGACTTTCGCGTCAGGCCGCGGACCAGGATGGG
>DASQHY010000044.1:0-3709 GCA_035631855.1 Candidatus Acidiferrales bacterium | reverse complement strand
GGCGCTCGAGAAACGGGAAGGTGAACTGGCAGACGGGACACGAAATCTTGAAAAACGCGGCGACCACCGGCCCTTGTTGCAACGCCTCCTGCAACGAAAATGCCCGGCCGCTGGCGTCCCGGAGCGAAAAGCCAGGCGCCTTTTGGCCCACAAGAATCTTGGTCATCGTTTTCTTCCCCAGTATCCTCTGCAGAATCCACGGCAGCTTCACAGAAAAAGTGTAGCGCAGTTTGCGGAGGAGGCCAAATCGCCCGGGCGCGTCCCGAATCCATGCTGCTAATGAATGTGCCGCGTTTTCCGCTGCATATAATCCATCAGCAGATACTGCCCCAGGGTATAGGGCGTGGTGAAGTAGGCCTTGCCGCGGCACATCTCGGTGACCTTCTGGACGAAGTGGACCAGGCTGTAATCGGTGGCCAGCATAAACGTGTTGATCAGGATGCCGGCGCGCTTGCACTTGCCCACTTCCTCGAGTGTCTGCGTGACCACGAAAGGGTCCAGCCCAAAGGCATTCTTGTAAATGCGGCCGTCTTCCAGCGTCAGCGCCGAAGGCTTCCCGTCCGTGATCATCACGATCTGGCGCATGTCCTTTTTTTGCCGCTGCAGGATTCGCTGAGCCATGCGCAGGCCCTCGCGCGTGTTCGTGTAGTACGGGCCCACCTGGACGCGCGCGAGTTCGCCGATAGGAACTTCCTCCGCGCTATCGTGGAACAGAACCAGGTGGAGCGAATCGCCGGGGTATTGCGTGCGAATCAAGTGGGAGAGCGCGAGCGCCACTTTTTTTGCGGGGGTGAAGCGGTCTTCGCCGTAGAGAATCATGCTGTGGCTGCAATCCAGCATCAGGACGGTCGCGCAGGAACTCTGGTATTCGCATTGATGGACCATCAAGTCGGGATAATCGAGCGCGATGGGGACCTTGGCGCCTTCGCGGCGCACGGCGTTGAACAAAGTGGCGCTCAGGTCCAGGTTCAGCGTGTCCCCGAATTCGTATTGGCGCGAGACGCCGCCGGATTCCACTCCGGTAGAGAGGTCGCGCGTGTCGTGGCGCCCGAAGCTGCTCTTGCCAAGAGAGGCCAGCAGATCCTTCAGCGTCTTGAAGCCGAGGAAGTCCAGCGCCTTGTCTGTGATTTCAAAGCGCGCTTGGTTTTCGCGCTCCTGGGGCCCGCCCAAGTGCCCACGCGGCGTCTGCTCCGGCGGCGGAGTAATCTGCGGCGGCTGCGGCGAGATGTAACCTTCCTCGGTGAGGCGTTGGACAAGCTGTTCGACGAGATCGCGCACCTTTTGGTTGCTCAGCGCGTCGGGATTCTGAAGCAACTCTTTCATCTCTTCGGAGAGCTGCTCGTCAAGAAGGTCGCCCTCCTGCAGCGCGCGGAGAATCGCCTGGCGAAGGTTCTCGATCGACTTCTCAGGATCCATTTCCGAGATTCCGTAGAACTGCGATTCGAAACCGCTCTGGAGAAAAAAATCGGAGAGGCGCTTCATCAATTCCTGCAGGTCCACCGAGCCTGCGGGCTCTCCCGTATAGCGGCCGTAGCGGATGAATTTCATGTCGAGCCCGATCCTTCGCTGACTCAGTTGTACTGCCGCCGCGGGCGGCTCTGCGGCTCCCGAGGCTCGGCGGGACGCGGGCGCTCGGCATGGAAGCCGCGTTCTTCGTTGCGGCTGATGCGCCGGTGAGCCCAGAGCCCCTCGAGAATAAACTCCGCCGCAGTGATAGCCAGAGCGCGGTTGGATTTGCCGTTCACACCGAGCCGTCCGACGTGATCCATCAGCCCCTGGATGCGTTCCAGTTGGCGGTAGGTCTCCTCCGCCGGAGACATTTCGCGCACTTTCAGCTCGCCGCCCATCTCGAACCACTGCACCACCGGCTGCAGATTCGCTTCGCCCACATACTTGCTGAAGATCTTGCCCACGGCGGCGCGAATCAGCTCCCGCGCAATGTTGTCGGCGCCCTTGAGCTCTCCTTCGTACTCCAGTTCGATCTTGCCGGTCATCGCCGGGATGGCCGCGTAAATATCAGCGACGCGCGCCACCGCGGCCTTTTCCTTGTTGCGCGCGGCACGCTGCTCCGCGTTGCTCACCACGTTTTCCAGGCAGGAAATGGGAAGCCGCTGGCTGACGCCGGAGCGGCGGTCCACGCGCTTGTCCTCGCGCGCCTGAAAGGCGATTTCCTCGATGACCTCGCGGAGAAACACGGGAATCTCCACCGCGCGGGTCGCATCGCGGCTGGCCCAGGCTTCCTGCGAGGTGATGGCCATGCCCTCTTCGACCGTCGCCGGGTAGTGCGTGCGGATTTCCGAGCCCACGCGGTCTTTCAGCGGGGTGATGATTTTCCCGCGCGCCGTGTAGTCCTCCGGGTTCGCCGTGAACACTAGAAGCACGTCCAGGGGAAGGCGGACCGGGTAGCCCTTAATTTGCACGTCGCCTTCTTGCATGATGTTGAACAGGCCCACCTGAATTTTTCCCGCGAGGTCGGGCAATTCGTTGATGGCGAAGATTCCCCGATTGGCGCGGGGCAGCAGGCCGTAATGAATCGTCAATTCGTCCGAGAGATTCCGGCCGCCGCGCGCGGCTTTGATGGGGTCAACGTCGCCGATCATGTCGGCGATGGTCACATCGGGCGTGGCCAGCTTCTCGACATAGCGCAATTCGCGCGGAAGCCAGCCGATGGGCGTGGCGTCGCCCTTTTCTGCAAGGAGTTCGCGGCAGGAGCGGCAAATCGGGCGGAAGGGCGAGTCATTGATTTCGCACCCGGCGACGACGGGGATTTCCGCGTCGAGAAGCTGCCGCAGGCCGCGCAGGATGCGGCTCTTGGCCTGGCCGCGCAATCCCAGCAGGATAAAATTGTGCCGCGCCAGGATGGCGTTGACGATCTGCGGGATCACCGTGTCGTCGTAACCATGGACCCCCGGAAAAAGTTGTTCACCCGCTTCGATGGCGTGAAGCAGATTCTGGCGCATCTCGTCTTTGACGGAGCGCTCCGCGTGGCGCGCGTCGAAGCCAGAACTTTTTCGCAACTCGCCGAGCGTTTCCGGTCTTCGTGCCGTTCCCGCCATGGTCATCGAGCCCCCCGCCACATCGTTGGTCCGCGCCGCCATTCTGCATTCTTGCGACGCTCCTCCCATTATAGACGATTGAGCAAGCCTGGCTCCGAGTTCCTTTGCCAGTTGGCCCAGAACGATTTCAATCCGATGAGGATGGGGGAAAGGGAAGGGCGGGAGATACAACCCTTTCCGAGCTCACGAGCGGATCATGGTCAGCAGCATCTTGAATCTGCTGAGGGCTTTTAGAGAATGCGGTTGATGTGCCGGCATCAGAACCGCTTCGCCTGCCGTCGTTCGTAGTGGCTTGCCGGCCACCGCAATTTCCGCTTCGCCCTCCAGCAGATGTGCCAGCGCATCGAACGGAGCGGTATGCTCACTCAAGCCTTGGCCCTCATCGAAGGCGAACAAGGTGACTGTTCCCGTGGTGCGGCCTACGAGAGTTCGGCTGACGACAGCCCCTTCCTGGTAGTTCACCAGGTCTGCTAACCGGACCGTCTCGGCGACCGGCATTTCACGCTTGTTCTGCGCCTACTGCGAACTCATTTTCAGCCGCCTCCACCGCAGCTCATGGACTCGTCTTACCGCCTGGCTTTCATCGGCACGCGGTCAAGATTGAGCGATTGCCCCCTTGCCTTTTTCCGTCAGCGTACAGAAGTCGCCACCGC
>DASQHY010000043.1:0-2442 GCA_035631855.1 Candidatus Acidiferrales bacterium | reverse complement strand
GGGTATGGCGGTCACCTATCTTGCGCCGCTGGCGCTCTTATTCTCCGGCGACCGAGTTGCCCTTGGATCGGGGCTTGCGGCTTGGCTTCTGATGACGCTGGCATATCTCCCCGCGCTGCGGTTTTACGGACAATCGCTTGCATGGGGGCCAACGCTGCCGTTGGTGGCGTGCTTTTATCTTGCCGCGACCCTCGATTCCGCCGTGCGTTTCTGGATGGGCCATGGGGGAGAATGGAAGGGCCGCGCGCAGGCGACTCGAACCGGATGACCTCGGCACATGTCTACTGCGTACGGCCTTCCAATGTTTCACTGGCCAGGGGGCTCGATTTTTGTCATAATGGGGGCGTGTAATGGGCTGCATCCCGCACAAGGGAGCGGCACCGGAGGCACATATGAGCGCAGTAAACCGTACGGGTAACGGGAAAGTGACCGTGCCCGAGATTCTTCACCGCAAGTCTTCTTCAGGGCCAAATTCCAGCGAGTCAACCAGCAAGATCACGTGCCTAACTGCGTATGACTATCCCACGGCGCGCTTGCTCGATGAAGCCGGCGTGGACATCCTGCTCGTCGGGGATTCGCTGGGTATGGTCGTCCTTGGGTATGAGAACACCCTTCCCGTAACATTGGAAGAGATGCTGCACCACACGCGGGCTGTGCGGCGCGGCACGCGGCGCGCACTGGTCGTGGCGGACATGCCGTACGGCACGTACCACGGTGAAACCGGGGAATCGCTGCACAACGCGATGCGCTTCATCAAAGAGGCGGGCGCCGAAGCGGTAAAGGTCGAAGGCGGCGAGCGCCGTCTGGAACTCATCGCCCGGCTGGTCGAGGCGGAAATCCCCGTGATGGGACACATCGGCTTGACGCCCCAATCGGTCCACGCGCTGGGCGGCTTCAAGGTTCAGGGTAAGACGCCCGATGCGGCGGAACGATTGCTGCGCGACGCCCGCGCGGTCGAAGCTGCAGGCGCATTCTCAATTGTCCTGGAGGCGGTGCCGCGCGAGTTGGCGGCGCGGATCACACGCGAGTTGCGCATCCCGACGATCGGAATCGGTGCTGGGCCGGACTGCGACGGACAGGTGCTCGTCCTCCACGACATGATTGGACTGACGTTTGGCGAGCCGCCCAAGTTTGCGCGGCGTTACGCGAAGGTCGGCGAGGAAATCCTGCGCGCTGCGCGGGAATACTGCGAGGATGTGCGCGGCGGGCGTTTCCCGGCGGACGCGGAATCGTACCACGCGCCGGCGGAGTCTCGCGGCTCCACGGTCGTTCAAAAACAGCGCTGAACGGGCTGGAGCAAACAGAGAAGGAAGGCAACATGACGCCGGAAGAGTGTCGCGTTCTCTACGATTACAATTCGTGGGCCAATCACCGCACTGTGGAAGCCTGCACCGGGCTCACCGTGGACCAATTCCTGAGGGATTTGGGCTCCAGCTTCCGCTCGGTGCGCGACACTCTTGCCCACATCATGCACGGCGAGTGGATCTGGCTCGAACGCTTTCAGGGACGTTCGCCGAATGCAATGCCTACCGCTGACCTTTACGGGAATCTGGACAGCCTGAGAGCCAGGTGGGGTGAAATCGAACAGAACCTGGTAGCCTTTGTGGGCGGGCTCCAGCAGGCGGATATTGACCGCGTTTTCGAATACAAGACCATTAGCTACGGCGCAGGGAAGAATCCCATGTGGCAGTCGCTGCAGCATCTGGTGAATCACGGGACGTATCACCGCGGTCAGATTGCCACGATGCTGCGCCAGTTGAGTGCAAAGCCCATTTCCACGGACATGACCCTTTTTCACCGCCAGCGCGCCGCGGGCGCTTCGGCTTGACTCGCACTCCTGCACTTCTTGGAAACGATTCACACCATTGAGTGGATGAAGCAGGCGGCGCGTGCGGCGCGCGCCGAAGGCCGTCTGGTGGGGCTTGTCCCGACGATGGGCGCGCTGCACGAAGGCCATCTTTCCCTGGTCCGCGCTGCGCTTGGCCAATGCCAGACGGTCGCCGTCTCGATCTTCGTCAACCCTGCACAGTTCGGGCCGCACGAAGATTTCTCGCGCTATCCGCGGCCGCTGGAAAAAGATGCAGCGCTGCTTGAGCGGCTTGGTGCTCATTACCTGTTTGCCCCGCAGGCCGCAGAAATTTATCCCAAGGGATTCAGCACCTACGTCAATGTCGAAGGCTTGAGCGAGCGGCTCGAGGGCCGCGCACGCCCGGGACATTTCCGCGGAGTGACCACGGTTGTCCTGAAGCTGCTGGAAATCGTGCAGCCACACTTTGCCTACTTCGGCCGGAAAGACGCCCAGCAATCGCGGATTGTGCGCCAAATGGCTCGCGACTTGAACCTCGACGCGGAAATCGTGGTGTGTCCGATTGTGCGCGAGGCCGACGGCCTGGCCATGTCCTCGCGAAACGCCTACCTGAAGCCGGAGGAGCGGCGCGCCGC
>DASQHY010000042.1:0-11646 GCA_035631855.1 Candidatus Acidiferrales bacterium | reverse complement strand
CTTTCGGACAGGGCCGCACTTTGAGCCAGCGTCGCCTTTATGGTCTCCGGGTTTTCGACCTTCTTGAAGCGCAGCAAAATCGCCAGCTTGGCTTCATTCCTGGTGCGGTCGAATCCAATGGCAGTGACGTAGCCATCGCGCGCGCCCATGGCGCTTCCGCTTTTTCGCCCCCACGGCCCTTGCTTGGGGTACTGCCGCAACCCGGCAAGCGATGCGACCTGGCTCAGGTATTCGGTCTCATTCACGGAAGCCTCCTCAGCCTTTGCGATTTGGTCTTTATCTAGGGACCAGGATGTGCGGCCAATTCACAACCGGAACTACTAGTGAAATGATGTCACCGGGGGTTTCTGCGTTCAACCTCATCGTGGAGGCCGTGTGTACGATGAAGCAAAGCAAGCGACTTGAGGACGCAGGGGAAATAATCATCCGGGGGAGTGAGCTGCTCGCGGGCCGATGGGGAATTCGATGATCTCCGTACTTCCTCCCGCCCAACGCAACTTGCTGCCGGGGGCGGCGTTCGCTGCCCGCACGTAGCCCATTCCAACAACCGATCCGGCCGCAGGCGACAGCCCGGTTCGTGTTACGGTACCGACGTCCTCCGCACTCGGGGTTGGGGTCGAGCCCTCCGCAAACAGCTTTGTCCCTGCCGGAACCGGGGCCGCCCCGTCGAACCGCAGCCCCACGCGCACCCGGTTCACGTGCCCCCGCGAACGCACGCGCTCCACAATCTCCTGCCCGGTGTAACACCCTTTGGTGTAGCTGATGTGCGTGTCTTGCAGGCCTGCTTCGTGGGGGATCTGCCGTTCATTGAAGTCGTAGCCGAACCAGGGAATTCCGGCTTCCAGCCGGACGACGTTGAGCGTTTCGTAACCGATCGGACCGCCGCCCTTTTCGCGAACGGCTCCGCTCAAGACCCGCCACAATTCTTCGGCGCGGCTGCGTTCGACAATGAACTCGCAGCCCGGGACTCCGCCTGGCGACCGGCGCACCAAGTGGCAAGGTATTCCCGCGACGACGGTTTCCGTGTGGCCCAGTTCGGTGAGCCAGTCGGTTTGCGGCGCGCGCAGAATCTCCAGTATCTCGTTTACCTGGGGCCCTTCGAGGGCTAACACCGCCCGCTGGTCGGTGATGTCTTCGAGCGTCACATCATCCATGATGATGTATTTGTCGAGCGTTGCGCCGAGCGTCTCGCGAATCATGGCGTACGACGCCGCCCAATGGCGGTCCACCATCGCATACACTTCGATCTCCGCGAGGATATGCCCTTGCGCGTTCAACAGCAGCGCAATGCAACCCTGGCCCGCGGCGAGGTCTTGGATATTGTTGGTCAGCACGGCGTTGAGGTAGCGCGCGCGGTCCGGTCCGGTGAACGCGAAGTAAGCGCGGTAGTTCTTGTCCACCAGCGCCACCGACTGGCGTGCGAAGCGGTATTCCTCGGCCGCGCTGGAAAAACGCGACGGCAGAAAGCATCCGAACCACGTCCCCATCTGCGCGCCAGCGTTGACGTGCAGGGCCTCGAGGGGAGTCGAAATTGCTCCGGTTGCCACAGTTGCGCCTCAGTTTCGGCGAAACGGCGCGGCACGATCCTCAAAACGCGCCGGGGTGCCTGCCGCTATCTGCCCTTATACTCCATGCTACACTTCCAATGATGAGCGAAGCAAAACACCACGCCATTCCTTCACGGGGCAAGATTATCCACGAAATTCTTCCCGTGGGGATGTTGCAATGCAATTGCTCAATCGTGGGGGATACCCAGACGCGGGAAGCCCTGGTCATTGATCCCGGCGACGACGTGGAGCGGATTCTCGAGCTTCTGCGAAAGCACGGTCTTACCGTCAAGGCCATCGTCAGCACGCACGCGCACATTGATCACGTGGGAGGGTTGCGCAAGCTGCACCAGGCGACCGGCGCGCCGGTGCTCATGCACGCCGACGATTTGGAACTCTACAATGCTCTGGCCATGCAGGCCGGATGGCTGGGAATGCCTGTGCCGGAGATTACCGAGGTGGACCGGTTTTTGAAAGAGGGCGATTTGCTGCGCTGGGGGCCTTTTGAAGCGCAGGTGTTTCATACGCCGGGTCACACGCGCGGAAGCCTGTGCTTGTATCTTCCCCAAAACGCGGGCCACGTGGCTCTTGCCGCCCCGCAGCTTTTTGCGGGCGACACCCTTTTCGCGGGGAGTATCGGCCGGACGGACCTCTGGGGAGGCTCGTTTGAGGACATCATCCGCTCCATTCGCCTCAAGCTGCTCGCGCTCCCGGATGAGACCGTGGTCTACCCGGGCCACGGCCAAACAACTACCATCGGCCAGGAACGCGAAAGCAATCCCTTCTTGCAATAGAATCAGCCTGTTTGGGAAGTATGTTTCTGTGATGGAATGAGTCTCCCAGGGTTGCACAGGGTTGTGTCCCCGCGCGCAGCTAGGTTCTTTCGCGCTCCTGGCGAAGGCTTTCCATCACCGCCTGGATGAGCCGCTTGGCTGTGGCCAGCTCATCGGTGACAATTTGAATATCCATCGTGGGCTTGGAAGGGTCGCGGTGGCTGTGGCAATACACTCCGTGCTGCCCCACCAGCACCAGAGCGTTGGTAAGATGATCGAGGGAAACGGCAAGCCGTCCGCGATGCGGCCCCATCATCTGTTCGAAGTGCGCGAGCTCTTCCTGAGGGTTGTCAAATGCCGGCATGGCCGCTCCTTGCAACCGCAATCGTTCACCCGTTACGTTACTCGTTCCTCCGCCCGGCTGCAAATCGCCGCGCCGCCCGAATGACGGGCCGCCTATTGCGCCTCAGGAACACTCCGCGGCGCACAAACTTTACTCATCTTCGTTCCGCGAACATAATTCCCTATGGCACAAATCCCAGTTTTGGGCGATTTATGGCTGAAGGCCGCAGCGGCCTCCGCCACAATGTGGAGCTCAGCAATGAGACGTTCCGACTTGGTGCAATACAAGGATAAGACCGCAAACGTGCGCACCACGCAGATCGTGTTCGGCGAGCGCCAGCACCTCCTGCGCGTACTGGATTCCCTGGAGAGCACCAGCGTGCCGCCGGCGCGCCAGGAACAGGAACGCCAGGCGCTCGAAGAGTTGATCCACGCGCGCACCCGCGAGTTGAATCAAATTAATACGGCGTGGGACGAAAAGGTCGGGCTGGTGCTCAGCGCGGATGCCAGGCCGGATATGCTCGACAAACTGGCGCGGCAGGCTCCCGAATCGGATTATTATTTGTTGCGGCTCATCAGCGAGCACCCCAGAGTCTCCGCCAAGACGCTCGGCCGGCTGGCCAAGCATCCCTACGCCGCGATCCGCGAAAATGTGGCACGCCATCCCAGCGCCGATTCGGCAACTCTGGCGTTGCTGAGCAAAGACCGCAGCCAGCCGCTGTGGTATCTGGTGGCGTTCAACCCCAACACGCCTTCCAACCTGCGGGCCAAGCTTCAGGAGCGGCTCAGAAAACTAGGCCAAGCACAGGCTTCCAAGTAAAATAGCGGGCATGGCGCCCGCCACACCAAGCCCTTTTCCCGACACCTTCAATATTGCCGAATACTTTCTCGACCGGCCCGCCCGGGAGCATCCGCGGAGGACCGCCATCGCGGGAGTGGGGCGCGCCTTCACTTACGGTGAGCTGGCGGAGTTGGCCAACCGCGCGGGGAATGCGCTGCTGGCTGCGGGAATCGCACGCGGCGACCGCGTACTCCTTGCGCTTCCGGACTCGGCGGAGTTCATCGCGGCGTTTTTCGCGGCAGCGAAAATCGGCGCCGTGGCCGTCCCGGTCAACTCCCTGGCGCGGGCTTCCGACTACGCGCACTACCTGAGCGATTGTGGCGCGCGAATCGCCGTCGTGCATTCCAGCATTCTGCCCGAATTCCTGCCCGCCTCCGGTGAAACTCCGCAGACGCAGATCGTCATCGTTGGGGACGAGCAGGCAGAGACGGGTGGGGTCCGCTGCCTGAAGTGGAGCGCATGGACGGGCGGCGCATCGAGCACTCTCGCCGTGGTGCCAACTTCATCCTGCGACACCGCGTTCTTCCTCTACACCTCCGGAAGCGGCGGGCAGCCCAAAGGCGCGGTTCATCGCCACAAGGACATGCTGGCCGCTTCGCGGGGATTCGGACAAGGAGTTCTTGGGCTGCGGGCGGAGGACGTGACGTTCTCGGTGTCGAAATTGTTCTTTGCTTACGGGCTGGGCAACGGCATGTACTTTCCGTTTTCGGTCGGTGCGGCGACCATATTGAACCCGGAGCGGACAAAAATAGATGCGGTGGCGGAGATTGTCGGGCGTCACAAGCCCACGGTATTGTTTTCCGTTCCCACGTTTTATGCGGCGCTGTTGCGCGAGGCGGAGTCCGGCCGGCGCATGGATTTTTCTTCCGTGCGCCTGGCCGTTTCCGCGGGTGAAGCGCTGCCCGCGGAGATTTTCGAGAGGTTCCGCTCAAAATTCGGCCTGGAAATCTTGGACGGCATCGGCTCCACAGAAATGCTGCACATGTTCTTATCGAGCCGGCCAGGTCAAGCGCGCCCGGGGAGTTGCGGGTTTCCCGTGCCTACGTACGAAGCAAAGATTGTGGACGACTCCGGAGAGCCTGTGAAGACGGGTGAATTGGGAAATCTGTGGGTCCGAGGAGAGAGTGCCTTCGCAGGCTACTGGCACAAGGACGCGCTGACGGAGCGCACGAAGCGTCCGGGCGAGTGGGTGGTCACCGGCGACAAGTTCACCTGCGATGCGGACGGCTACTTTCACTATTGCGGCCGCGCGGACGACATGATGAAAGTGGCAGGCATGTGGGTGTCTCCGGGGGAAGTGGAAAACGCTCTGCTGAGCCATCCACAAGTGGCCGAAGGCGCCGTGGTGGGCGTGACCACTCCGGAAGGCCTGACGCTTGAAGTGGCCTACGTCGTGCTCCGCGAGGCTGCCAAGCAGACACCCCAGTTGGGGCAAGAGATCCGCGAACACCTCAAAGCGCGCCTGGCTTCCTACAAATGCCCGCGCGAGATTCGCTTTTGCGCAGAATTGCCAAAAACCACGACCGGAAAGATTCAGAGGTTCAAGCTACGGGAACATTCCGGGGCGCTTCAAGAGAAAGATTCGCAGCGCGGGGAGGGCTAAATGGGCGAACTGCATCCGCAGATGAAGGCGATTCTGGATTTGCTGGCCAAGCGAAGCGAGGGCATGCCGAAGCTTCATGAGGTGACGCCCCAACTGGGGCGCTTTGCCATGGAGGCGACGTTCACGCAGTTCTGGAACGAGGACGCCCCGCCGATTGCGAAGATGGCCGACCGGGAGATGGAAGGGCCGCGCGGGCCCATCCCCATTCGTCTGTACGACCCCGAGGCGGCCGCTTCTTCGGCGTGCTTGATTTATTTTCACGGAGGCGGCTTTGTCATCGGGAGCATCGCGTCGCACGATGGGATTTGCCGGCGGCTGGCCAACTACAGCGGCCTGCGCGTCATCAGCGTGGGATACCGCCTTGCTCCAGAACACAAATTTCCGCAGCCGCTCGAGGATTGCGTCGCGAGTGTTCGTTGGATCGCGGCGCATGCGCCCTCGCTGGGAGTTGATCCTGCAAATCTTTTTGTCGGGGGCGATTCCGCCGGCGCCAATCTGGCCCTGGTGACGGCGATGCTTCTGCGCGACGCGGGCGGGCCGGCGCTCAAAGGCGCTGTCCTGCTCTATGGCACGTACGTCGGCGACCTCGAGACGCCTTCCGTGAAGGCGTTTGGAGGCGGAGATTATTTTCTCACTACCGAAGACATGAAATGGTTTTCCAGGCACTATCTAAACGGGCCGCAAGATTTGAAGGACTTCAGGGCCTATCCAATTCACGGGAACCTCGCGGGATTGCCGCCGCTGTTTATTGCCGCAGCGGAGTTCGATCCCCTGCTGGACGACAGCGCCGCACTGGCGGCGCGGCTCACCGGCCTTGGTGCACCTCATCGGCACGTAGTGTGGCCGGGTGTCACACATGGGTGTCTGCACATGACGCGCATGCTGGACCCCGCGGACGGATTTCTCCGCGACATTGCCGCGTGGATGAAGCAACAAAGCGCGACCCCGGCCGAATCGAAGACTGCGGGGACCGCATAACAGAAGGAAGAGAAAGTAATGTCGAAGTCTCGATCGCAAAAGAAGGCCGGAAAACCCAGGCATCCGAGCCGCAAACCGCGCAAGCAAGACACCAAGAAATTATTGGATGTTGTAGAGGAAGCCTCCAGGGAATCGTTTCCGGCCAGCGATGCGCCGTCCTGGGTTTCCGGCGGCGAAAGAAAAACGGCGTGAGGCGTCCGTTTTGCCCTCTCACTCTTTCGGGTTCCACGGCTCAATCCAATAGTCGAGCGAGAGCCAGAGGCTGTAGCTCAACCGCATCAGTAAGAGCGAGAGCGCAATGGCGAAGAGCATCCACAACGCCAGCCGGAAGTTCACAGACACGCCGGGAAGATCAGGGAAGAATAGCGAAACCACGTACACCGCGACGACCAGGGCCGTTGTAACTCCGTAGTTGAGAATCATCGCCCCGATGTAATAGCCCGACTCTCGAAAATAAGACAAGCCGCAGACGGCGCATTCGCGCCGCATGCGGAACCATCCTGCAAACAGCTTTCCCATGCGGCAGTGCGGGCAACGCAGGGAGAAGCCGCTGCTCAGTGCCGAGCGAATCGGGGGCCTCATTCTCAATCCATCATTTGGATGCGGCGAAGGTGCCGCCCTCCGTCGAAGGGCGTGGCCAGCCAAATCTTTACGATTTCCAAGGCCAAATCCACGGGCAGCATGCGCTCGCCGAGTGACAGCACGTTGCTGTCGTTGTGCGCACGGGCCAGCCGCGCGGTCTCAGCGCTCCAGCACAACGCGCAGCGGATTCCCCGGACCTTGTTGGCCACCATGGCTTCGCCGTTGCCCGAGCCTCCGAGGACGACTCCGCGATCGCATTCGCCGCCGGCGACAGCCTCTGCCGCGGGACGAATAAAGACCGGGTAATCGACAGGTTCCGCGCTGAACGTCCCGAAGTCGCGAACTTCGTGGCCGAGCTCCTGTAAGAGCAGCTTGATTCTCTCCTTATAAGTGAAGCCGGCGTGGTCGGAAGCGATGGCAATCTTCACGCGGGGCAGGGTAGGGCGCGGCGATTGGCTCTGTCAAGCGTGCGCTTAAGGACAGCGGAGAAGAATTAAAATCCCTCACTTCTTCGTGGGTTTATAAGTGGTTTCGACCTTGGCGCCGAGGGCTTCCAGCATGGCCCTCACGTCAGACACGTGGGCGCCATTGGGCGCAAGCTCAAGATACTTGTTCAGGGCCTCGACGGTCCCCGGCGGCACAGTGTACTTGCCGTCCTTTTCAATCTTACCGTTTCCATACAGGACGGAACCCTTGATGAAGTACGCATCGGCTTTGTCAGGGTCTGCGGAGATGGCTTTGTCGCACGCCGCAACCGCGCTGTCCATGTTTCCGGTGTTGTAGAGAGTTGCGCAAAGGTTGAAATAAGCCGTTGCCGGGTTGGGATCGAGAGCCGCCGCCTTGGTGTAGGCAGCGACGGCTTCGTCGGTCTTGTGCAATTTCAGATAGACGTTTCCCTCATTGGTGAGCATTTTGCCGACGCCCGCTTTCTTCTTCACGGGATCGGTGTTGGGGTTCTTGGCATCCACCGCCGTGTTGCTCTCGGCTGCGCGCACGCCTTTTTCATAGGATTCCAAAGCCTGGTCATACTGGCCAAGATTGAGTTGTGCATCGCCCAGGGCCGAGTAGAACTGCCACTCGGTGGGATCGGCCGCAACCAACTCTTGAAGGGGGGCGATGGCAGCTTGCCAATTCCGGGCGTTCAGTGCATTCGTCGCTTTGGAAATCAGGGCGTTCATGGACCTGATCTTTTCATTTTGCTCGCGGATGGCCGCGACTTGCCCCGGTGTGTACTTGGGTTGTTCCGTGGCGGCCGGCTTGGAAAGATCAACGAGAAGATGATGACTCTCGGGGTTCTCGCTCACGCGGAGTTCTTGTTTGAAGACGCTCTCGCCATCCCGGCTGATAATTTCAACCTGATAAGTGTCATAGGGAATGCCGCCAAGGGAGAACTCACCGTTCTTGTCTGTCTTCACCTTGTAGGACCGCCCGCTGGCGGCGCTCTTGTAGATGATCTGCGCCCCAGCAAAAGGCGCGCCGCCTTTGTCTAGAATGGTCCCGGTGATGGTGGTGGTGGTTTCCTCGGACTGTGCTGCGCAGATCGATACAGCAATCAGTACTACAAAAGCGACAAGGATCGCGTGCTTCATCACTTTGACGGTCCGCTCCGGCATTCTCGGTGTGCGCCTCAACGTTCCAATTGACGATACGTCACCCGTGTGGCGGGGTCAAGGCAAGGCCGGCGCCCTCCTTTTTTTCACGGCTGCGGCGGGAGCATCCTCGACGGAAAGCAATCCTTCGCGCTCAAGCAACGTAGCTGCGTTCGCCGGCTAAAACTGCTTTTCGTCGGCGGACGGCCCGTAAAGCGCAGGCACGGGAATATTGTTCAGCCGCAAATAGACCGTGAGCTGCGCGCGATGATGAATCAAATGATTCATCACGAAGCTTCGCAGCACGGCGATGCGCGGCATGGTGAACACCGTTTGCCCGCCCGAGAGCAGCGACCACGGCCCGAGGAGCTGCTTGTCCGTGGCCTTGGCAAGCGCGGCGCGGCCCTCTGCCGCACTCTTATCGAACAGTTCCAGCAGCGCCTCGCGGCTGGCCGGGGCCGGAGCTTGCACGGGTGCGCCCCCCTTGGGGGCGATGTCCAGGGAGTCGTGGTTGATGGTCATGACCGGCCAACTAGGAATGTTGGCCACGTGTCCGGCGAGCCAGCCCATCGTGCCGGACTTTTCGTGGGGCTTCCAGCCGAGTTTTTCATCGGGCACGCGCTCGAGCGTCTTGCGCGTGTTGGCCATTTCGTGGTCGAATTCAGGGAGAAACGCTTCATTCAGTGCCATGGGAAAACCTCCAGGGTGATTTGGATGCCGTGACGCTAGGGAAGGGTAGGCGAACAAAAAGCGAATGTCAAGGAAAATCGCAAGTCGTCCGGCGGCCCGCCCCTCTGCTCCTAAGCAGCGCCTCCAGCGCTCGCCTCTCCCCGGGCCGCCGCCTTGAAAATGGCGAAGGTTGCGCCTTGCGGGTCGGCCAGGATGGACATCCGGCCGACATCTTCGAAGTCCATGGGAGGCATGTACAGCTTCGCGCCATGCTGTTTGGCCTTCGTAGCGGTGGCATCACAATCGGAAACCGTGAAATAGGCCGTCCACTGGGCGGGGGTTCCCGGTTGGCTCTGCCCGGCGGGCGGAATTCCCCCGATAAACTCTTCGCCGTTCTTGATGTGCCAGTAGTTGTGAGCCGGGTCTTCGTCCTCTTTCATCATTTTCCAACCAAACAGGTCTGCATAAAACTGGCCCGCCCGGGCCTGGTCCGGCGTGCCCAGATCGGCCCAGCACAGCGTGCCCTCAACTCCTGCAATTCCCGTTCCTCTGTTCTTCTTCGGTTGCCAAAGCGAGAAATTCGCGCCCGTGGGGTCCTGCAGATTGGCCATCCGGCCGGCATCGAAAACATCAAACGGCGGGGCTAAGACCTTGCCGCCGAGTTCCGCGGCGCGCGCTGCAACCTGGTCGGCGCTCTCGACGGCAATATAAAGGTTCCAGTGCGGCCGGACTCCCCGCGCGGTCTGTTCGGGGCGCAGCGTGCACGCTGCGGCGGCGTCCCGGCCCCCGAGTTGGAAAATGGTGTAGAAGTCGTTCGGTCCGATCGGGAAGCTGTTGACAGTCCACCCAAAGATCTCGCCGTAGAAACGTTTGGCGGCTTCCTGGTCGGTCGTGGCCAATTCGATCCAGCAGAAAGCTCCCGGAGCATGTTTTTCGATGTTTGCCATGCCCCGGAGTCTACTCCTCGGGAGGGCCGGCAGGGAAGAGGCTAGGCGAGTGAACCTGGCTGCCGGCGCAGCGGGTGGCGCCGCCCCCGCGGGCAGGTGTTCGGGATGAGTTTTTGGCAGAAGACAAATTGGCTCTTTACACAGGCCAATGTCGTGAGAAAATGGCTCAAAGGAACGAGCCAATGCTGCCACTGCAATTGCAACCCCAAAGCCACGTGCCCCTGTACGTCCAACTGCGTGACCAATTGCGCGCTCTGGTGCATACCGGCGATTTGCGTCCCGGCGACCGTATTCCGGCGAGCCGCGAACTCGCCAACCAACTGGGCGTCCATCGCACCACGGTGGCCAATGCATACGCCGAACTCGAGTCCGAAGGGCTGATCCAGGGCCACGTCGGACGCGGCACATTCATTTGCGGAAACGGGAGTGCGCTGAAGCTGACTCCTCCGGCGCCGTCGGTTTTGAACGGCAATGGATTGATTCGCTGGGACTCCCTGTTCGCCGATGAGCGCGGCGACGAGGCGCTGAGCCGCCTGACTGCGGAGACGCCGGATGACGCCGTCTCCTTCGTGATGGCGCGGCCCGCGCAGGAGTTTTTCCCCATCGAAGAATTGCGGGCCTGCGTGGATGCCGTGATGCGCCGCGACGCGACAAAAATTCTTCAATTCGGATCTTCGGACGGCTATCCGGCGCTCAAAGAAGCTTTGATCGAGTTCCTGAAACGCGAGGGGCTTTCCGTCAAGGATGAGGAGCTGTTGATCACCGACGGTTGCCAGCAGGCGCTGGACCTGATCTGCAAGGCCTTCCTCCGCCCGGGAGATTCCGTAGCGCTGGAGAATCCCACCTATCCCGGAGCGATCGCCATCTTTTCGGGGGCCCGGGCGCGATGCCTGGCCGTGCCGGTGAAAACCCACGCGGGGCCCGACGAGGCGCTGGGAATGGATCTCGAGTCCCTGGAAGCCACATTGATGGCCAACCGCGTGAAGCTGATCGTGGTGACGCCGGACTTTCAGAATCCGACCGGCACATCCATGCCGATGGCGTCAAGGCGGCGTTTGCTCGAACTGGCGGGGCGCTACCAGGTCCCGGTGATCGAGGATCACGTTTACGCGCGATTGAGCGCGCGTGAAGAGCGCGTGCCGTCCCTGAAGCAGTTGGACCGCGCCAATCTCGTCATTCACGTGGACAGCTTTTCCAAGGTGGCGTTTCCAGGATTGCGCGTGGGTTGGTGCGTGGCGCCGGCGAAGGTGATCGAGCGGCTGCGGCTGGTCAAGCAGACCACCAACTTGCATACCGATCAATTGTCGCAGGCGGCCCTCGCGGAGTTCTTGAGGCGCGGCATGCTGACGCGCCACCTGGCGCGGATGCGCAAGGTGTACGCTTCGCGCCTGGGTGCTCTGGAAGAAGCCCTGCGGAAACACATGCCCGAGGAAGCCCGGTGGACTCGGCCCCAGGGCGGGATGTGCGTGTGGGTGGAATTGCCTCCGGGCTTTGACGCCAACGAAATGTTGATTCATGTGCGCGAGCGCGGCGTGCTCTTTGCACCGGGCCGTTACTTCTACCTGCAAGCCCCGCAACCCAACGCCCTGCGTCTGGGATTCTCAGGCGTGGACGAAAAGCGGATTCTGCGCGGCGTGGCTACCCTGGGAGAATTGCTGCGCGTGGAAATGAAAAAGAGGCAGAGAGGCGCGCGCCGGGTGAACGGCGCAAGAGTGGCGTTGGTATAGAGCGGGAATCGGGCCGACCAAATCAAGAAGAGAGGCCGCGTGAAACTC